>CAZRIP010000137.1:0-8285 GCA_964600165.1 uncultured Elusimicrobia bacterium
GATGTCGTTGGCGAGGTTGAAGGCTAGGAAGTTCTGATCCTCGCTCTGAGACTCGCATGACAGCAGCCCGCGCGTGCGGCTATACGACAGGCTTCCGTCGAATTTCGCGAGCTCGCCGATCTTGTTGACCGGCACCTTGAGGGCGATCACCTGCTTGACGTAGTCCATGTGCCGCGACGGGAAGTTATGCTCGACGCCGTCGCGGTAGGCCACGGTCTCCTTGAACTGCCCGTTGTTGATCCAGATCAGCCGGTCGTCGAGGACGCCGTTCGGCTGCCCGTACTTCTCGATGAGCTTGTGCGCCGCCTGCTTGGCTTCGTCGGGCCAGCTGGCCACGATCGTCTCCGCGCTGCCGCTCGACACCTGATTGGTCAGCCCGGTCTGGGCGCCCTGCTGGCTCGGCGTCCCCTGATCGGCGGGGGTCTGAACGCTCGCCCCCCCGTTCGGCTGCGTCGTATCCGGGTCTCCCTGCTGGACGTCGGCGTCGTTGGTCGTCCGTCCATAGAGCGGGCTGGTCGAAGGCGCCGCGATCATGAACGCCAGCAAGCCGAGCCCGACCGCGCTGATTCCCACGGCCTTACCCATATGCTCTCTCATTTGTCCTCCTGTCTAGCGATTCCCGACTATAGAGGATTGTATGCGCGGCCGAAGAGGAGACCAATCGCGGGTCGGTAAAACCTATTTGACGGGGGCCGCGTCCGACGGGCTCTCGCCGAGCGCGCCGGGCAGCGGCCCGACGATCTCCGTGACGGGGGCTCGGGGCGACGGGCGCGAGCCGTAATCGACGAACGTCAACCCGAAGAGGATCGCGACCCACGTCAGCCCGGCCCCGACCGCGATCCACGCCAAGCCGTCGCTTTCGCGCAGGTGCATGAAGAAGAGCAGCACGAGGGCGGCCTTCGCGGCGGCGATGGCGAGCGCGGCGACGAGATTGAGCGCTCCCAAGTCGAGGAACGCCAAGCCGAGCGTCGCGCCGAGCAGCGCCATTAAAGCGGCGAAGACGAAGAGGTAAGCCTTCACCCGCACCTCTTGACCAAGTAGATCAACGGATAGAGGAAGATCCAGACGAGGTCGACGAAGTGCCAATAGAGCCCGACGCCCTCGATCGGGGCCCGAGCCGCGCGCGCGCACCAGAGCACGAGAAGGCAGCCGATCGTCAGGTGGATCGCGTGGATGCCCGTCAGCGTGAAGTACAGCTTGAAGAAGATCTCGACCTGCCCGCGCAGCGGCCCCGGGTAGACGAACCCCGGGCCGGGCACGAGATGCTCGGCGAACTCCGCGCGGTATTCAAAGCCCTTGATGACGAGAAACGCCGCGCCCAGCGCCGCCGTCGCGAGGAGCCAAACGGACTGGGCTTTGCCCGGCCGGCCCGTCGACGCCTCCCGGACGGCGAGCGCCATCGTCAAGCTGCTCGTCAGCAGCACCGCCGTGTTCAGCGTGCCCTTGAGCAGCTGCGTATGCCCGCTCGCCTCGGCGAAGCCGTAGGGATAAGCCCAGCGATAGATCGCGTAGCTCAGCAACAGCACGCCGAAGAAGACGATCTCGGTCGCGATGAAGATCCACATGCCGAGGATCGAGTTTCCACGGGCCCGTTCATTCATATGCGTAGGCCTCCTCCGTCACCACGGGAGACTCCTCGAAGTTGGCGGTCGGCGGCGGCGACGACGTCTTGCGCCACTCGAGGCCGGTCGCGCCCCATGGATTGGGCCCCGCGCGCGCTCCCCAGCGCAGGGACCACAAGAGATACGCGAACGGCAGAAGGTAGCCGACGCCCAGGATCGAAGCCCCGGCCGTCGAGAGCACGTTCCAGACTTGCAGCTCCGGCGGATAGGCGTGATAGCGCCGCGGCATGCCGAGATAGCCCAAGATGAACTGCGGAAAAAACGTGAGATTGAAGCCGAAGAAGAGGATCGCGGCGGCGAGCCGGCCCCAGTTGTCGGGATACATGCGGCCGGTCATCTTCGGCCACCAGAAGTGCAGCGCGCCGAGATAGCCCATCACGGCGCCGCCGACCATGATGTAGTGGAAGTGCGCGATCACGAAGTAGGTGTCGTGCACGTGCACGTCCACCGGCAGCGCGGCGAGCATGATGCCCGTCAGGCCGCCCATCGTGAACAGGCCGATGAAGCCGAGGGCGTAGAGCATCGGCGTGCTCAGCGTGATCCTCCCGCGATAGAGCGTCGCCGTCCAGTTGAAGACCTTGATCGCCGAGGGCACGGCGACGAGGTAGGACAATAGGGAGAAGACCATGCCCGCGTACATGCTCATCCCGCTGACGAACATGTGATGCCCCCAAACTAGGAAGCCGAGGATCGCGATGAAGAGACTGGAATAGGCGACGAACGAGTAGCCGAAGATCCGCTTGCGCGCGAAGCAGGCGATGATCTCGTTGACGACGCCCATCGAAGGCAAGATCATGATGTAGACCGCCGGATGCGAGTACGCCCAGAAGAGGTGCTGAAATAGCAGCGGGTCCCCACCCAGGCGCGGGTCGAAGATGCCCAAATGGAGCGCGCGCTCGGCCACGACGAGCAGCAGCGTGATCGCGATGACGGGCGTGCCGAGGATCATGATCACGCTCGTCGCGTACATCGACCAGATGAAAAGCGGCAAGCGGTGCCAGTAAAGCCCCGGGGCGCGCAGCCGGTGGATCGTCGTGACGAAGTTGAGCCCCGTCAGGATCGACGAGAAGCCGTTGATGAAGATGCCGCAGATCGCCAGCGTGACGTAGGTGTTGAGGTAGATCGAGGAAAGCGGCGTATAGAACGTCCAGCCGGTGTCGACTCCGCCGAGGAGGATCGCGGCCATCGCCAGCAGGCCGCCGCCGATGTAGAGGTACCAGGAAAGGAGGTTTATACGCGGATAGGCGACGTCCTCGGCGCCGATCATCAGCGGGATCAAGAAGTTCCCGAACACTCCGGGGATCGACGGGATCAGGAAAAAAAACACCATGATGATCCCGTGGATCGTGAAGAGCTTGTTGTAGTTGTCGGCCCCGAAGAAGTCGGCGTGAGGCGTGAGCAGCTCCAGGCGAAATAACAGCGCCGCCGTCCCGCCGACGAAGAAGAAGAACGTCGCCGCCGTCAGATAAAGCCACGCGATCCGCTTGTGGTCGCGGGTCAGCAGCCATGACCTGACCGTGACGCCGTCGGTGAGGTAGCTTTTCACGGCTCGGGCTTGAGGGACTCGAGGTAAAAGATGAGGTTCATGACGTCTTGCTCCGTCAGTTGATCCTTGAACGACGGCATCACGTCTCCGCGGTAGCCCGCCACGACGACGCGCCCCGGATAGAGGATGTGCTCGCGCAAGTAGGTCTCGTCGGCGGTGACGATTTTCCCGGTCGAAAGCTCGACTCGCCGGCCGGCGATGCCGGCCA
Source organism: uncultured Elusimicrobia bacterium (assembly GCA_964600165.1). Lineage (GTDB taxonomy): Bacteria > Elusimicrobiota > Elusimicrobia > UBA1565 > UBA9628 > CAZRIP01. The sequence goes on from CAZRIP010000137.1 coordinate 3,377, forward strand.
AGCTCGGACCCTTGCCGAAGCCGGACGGCAAATGGCACGCCCCGCAGCCGAGCTTCGCGAAGGTCGCGCGCCCGGAGTCGAAAGGCGCGACGGCCGGAGCCGACCCGTGCGCGAGCCAGCGCGCGTAATCCCCCTGCTCCATGACGACGACCCGGCCGATCATCCCCGCGTGGTTGGTCCCGCAGTATTGGGCGCAGTAGAGGTGGTAGACGCCTTTCTTGGTCGCCTCGAACCACTCGGTCACGTAGCGGCCCGGCACGACGTCCTGCTTCAAGCGGAACGCCGGGATGAAAAAGCTGTGGATCACGTCCTCGGAGGTCATCGTCAGCCGGACCGGGCGGCCGAGCGGCACGTGCAGTTCGTTGATCTCGCGCCGGCCGTTCTGATGCTGGATCTTCCACATCCACTGCCGGCCCACGACGAAAAGCTCGAGCGCGCCTCGCGGCGGCACGCGCATCGCGCGGAAGAGCTCGGCGCTCCAAATAAAGATCCAGACGAAGATCATCAGCGTCGCCGACGTCCAAGTGATCTCCAGCCAAAGCGCGTTCGAGGGCGACGGGCCGCCGCGCGCGCCTCCCGGGCGATCGGCGCGGTAATAGACCGAGAAGAATAGGATGAGGCAGCAGATCGCGAGGGCGACCAAGCCCGCGATCGCGAGCAGCGTGAGAAACAGCTTATCGACGGCCGCGGCCGACGTCGACGCCGCGGGCGGCCAAAACGGGATCAGAGGCCCGTCGTTCACGCGGGCTCCGCGCGGCGCAGGCTGAAGAGGAGCGCGGCGAGGCCGATGAGCGTCAACGCGGCGGCGGCGCGCACGAGCGCGAGGATCTTGAGGCTGTATTTGCCGAGCGCCGGGTCGTAGCGATAGCAGTAGAGGAGCGCGCGCTCGACCGGCGTGCCGAGCGCGCCTTTCGACGCCTCGAGCAGCGCGAGGCGCAGCGCCTCGGGAGCGTACTCGACGCCGAAGAGCGCGCGCGAGATACGACCATCGGGGGTGACGATCAAGACTCCGGCGGCGTGGTAATATTGCCCCGTCGCCGCGTCGTACTTGTACTTGAAGCCGGCCGCGCGCGCGATCGAAGCCGTCTCCTCCTGCCGGCCGGTCAGGAGATGCCAGCCGTCGAAGGCTCCGGGGCGCTGGTAGCTCTCGAGAAGCGTCCGCTTTTTTTGCGCCGCCAGCCGCGGCGTCTCCCGCGAGTCGATGCTGATCGCGACGACGTCGAAGTCCCGACCGGCGCTGTATCGAAGCAGCGCCAATCCGCGCAGCAGGCCGTTGAGCGTCAGCGTGCAGAGCATCGGGCACTCGTAATAGACGAGCGCGACGATGACGGGCTTGCGCCGGTGAAAGTAATCGCCCAGGCGCACGGCGCCGCCGCGCTCGTCGAACAGCCGCGCCGACAGCGGCAGCGCGGCGCCGATCGTCGGATTGAAGTCGATCGCGGGCTCCACGGCGCCGGCGGCGATATGAATAACGAGAACGAGCAGCGCGGCGGAAACGGCCCGTCTCATCGGCGAGCTCCTCCGCGTCTCTCCGCGTAAATCGCCATCGCGCGCTCGATCGGGATCCGCACGACGCCGCGCTTACGGTCGACCCAGCCGTAGGAGCCGAGAAGCTCGTCCCAGCGGCGGTTGAGCGCGGCCGACTCAACCGGACGGTTCTCATCGGCCTCGAGGCGCGGCTCGGGCGGCATCGCTCCCCGAGAAACCGTCGAGTCCGCGCCGCCCAACGCGTGCAGATAACCATAAGTGATCAGGCAGACCGCCGCGATCGAGAGCAGCAGCGCGGCCGCGAAGCGCCCGGCGTCGGCGGGGCGGACGTCGGAGGTCTCTCGCGGCTCTTCCTTATGCGCCATAGAACCTCCCGGGCTCGAAGACCTTCGCGCGGAACTTGCGCGCGAAGAGCGAGAGCCAGACCCCGCCGACGGCCAGGAAGACGACGAGATGAAGGACGCGCGGCCGGAACGCGCCGACTCCGAACGACGGCGCGACGAGCCACACGACGTCGACGAGCCGCAGCGCCGCGAGCGCGCCCGCGACGGCCGCCAAGCGCGGCAGCGAGCGCTTGACGCCTCTCATGAGCAGCGCGTAGAACGGCGCGAAGAACCCGAGCGCCGCCAAGGCCGCCGCTGTCCACTCCCAACCGCGACCGCCGCGCGCCAGATACCAGCGGATCTCGTCGGGCAGATCGCCCGACCAGATGACCAGCCACTGCACGAAGGACATGTAGGCCCACAGCATCACGAAGGCGAGCAAGAGGTTTCCGAGGTCGTGGGAGTACTGCGCGGGCATCGGGCGGCTCCCGGCGCGCCAAGCGGACGCGAGGATGCAGAGGCAGAACGCGGCCACGCCGAAGCCGCAGATCCAAAGGAAGCCGTAGATGGTCGAGCCCCACGGCGCGTCGATCGAGGCGGCCCAATCGATCGAGGCGAAGGTGATCGCCAAGACGTGCGCGACGAGCGCCGGCCCGGCCCACCACGCGCCGCCGCCCGCGCGTCGGGCCTCGCCGAGACGCTCGAGACCGACGGCCGCGCCGCCCCATAGAAGGAAGTAGACGGCGGCGCGGATCACGAAGAAAGTCCGGTTGAGATACATCGGGTTATAGCGCGCGTCGGCGGCATGGGCCCACCACGGATAGATGCGGCCCGCGCCGATCACGACGGGGACGAACAGGAGCGCCATCCACGGCAGCGTCAGGCTGCCGGCCTCCAAGATCGGCGCGGCGGCGCGCCCCCATTTACCGCCCGTCAGGTCCTGCAGCAGCAGCGCGCCAAGGCTGCCGGCGCCGACGCCCAGCCAAAAAAGATAGGCGATCAGATAAGACCGAAAAAGATCGTCGGCGGTCATTTCATCGCCTCGAGCCGCGCGCGCTCGGCCGCGGGAACGTCCGAGAGCCGCGCCTCGCGCGCGAGCTGCAGGGCGCGGATGTAAGCGACGATCGCCCAACGATCCGCGGGCCTGACGCGGTCGCCGTAGGGAAACATCAGCCCGTCGCCGTTCGAGATGACGCCGTAGAGGTCGAGGTCGGAGGCCTTGCGCAGCTTCTCCGTGTGATAGGACGGCGGCGACGGAAAACCGCGGCGCACGACGATGCCGTCGGCGTCGCCGGCGCGGCCGTGGCAAACGGCGCAATAGATGTCGAAGCGCTCGCGCCCGCGCGCGAGCAGCGCGGGCGTGACCGGCGGCCGCGCCTCGGACGGCGTCTCGCGCGCGACCGTCCCTTCGGGCGGCTCACGAGAAGTCCGTCCGTCGGAAAAGAAGGCGCTCCCGGTCAGAGGCTCCAGCTTCCCGTGCTCGGCCATCTTCTCGCGGCAGCCCGCGATCAAAAGGGCCGCGAGCGCCAGCGCGCTAAGACGGGACGTCATGGACCTCCAGCGCGCCGAGGCGCGAAAGCTCGCGGCGCGCGTCCTCGCCCTCGGCGTAGAGAAAGAAGCGGTCGCGCGAGGCGCGGTCGAACTCCGGCAGCGCGAAGAGGCGGTGATGCGGCTGAGGCAGCCCGCATTGCCACAGCACGCCGATGAAGGCGGTCAGCGCGGCGAAGAGGACCGTCAGCTCGAAGCACGGCACGACGAACGCGGGCCAGCTGTCGAGCGGCCGGCCGCCGACGTCGATCGGATAGCTGACGACGCTGATGTACCATTGCATGAGATAGCCGCCGAGGCCGCCGCAAATACCGCCGAGCAAGATCGCGAGCGGCAGGCGGCTGGGCGGCACGCCGAGCTCGTCCATCAGCTCGTCGTCCGGGAACGGCGAATACGCGTCGAGGTTGGAAAGTCCCGCCTCGCGGGCGCGCCGGGCCGCCTTTCGCAGGGCGTCGAGAGACTCGAACTCCGCCGCGGCCGCGGGAGCGGCTTCCTCACCCTCCACGCAGCGCCTCTTGATGCTCCTCGCGCATCTCGGCCATCGAGATCATCGGGAGGTATCGGATGAAGAGCAGGAAGCAGAAGACGAAGAAGCCGATCGTGCCGAAGAAGACGGCGAAGTCCCAAACCGTCGGCCAATACATCCCCCACGCCGACGGCATGTAGTCGCGGTGAAGGCTCTGAACCACGATCACGAAGCGCTCGAACCACATGCCGGTATTGAGGCCGAACGCGACGAGCCAAAGGATCCACGGCGTCGCGCGCACTTTCTTGATCCAAAGCGTCTGATTGAGGCAGACGTTGAGCGCGATCAGCGTCCAATACGCCCAGCCGTACGGCCCGAAAGCGCGGTCGAGCTGGACGTAGCGCTCGTAGAGGTTGTTCGTGTACCAGGCGTTGAACGCCTCCATGAGATACCCGTAGTCGACGATGAGGCCGGTGGCGAGCATGACCTTCGCCATGCAGTCGAGGTGCCATTGCGTGACGTAGTCCTTGAGGCCGTAAAAAGTGCGCAGCGGGATCGCGAGATCGATGACCATCGCGAAGCCGGAGAAGATCGCGCCCGCGACGAAGTAAGGCGGGAAGATCGTCGAGTGCCAGCCCGGCAGGATCGCGACGGCGAAATCGAGGCTCACCACCGTGTGCACGCTCACGACGAGCGGCGCCGCCAGCCCCGCGAGGATCAAATAGGCGACGCGGTAGTGCCGCCAGTGACGGGCCGAGCCGCGCCAGCCCAGGGCGAGGATGCCGTAGACGATCTTCGACGCTCTCCGGCGTGAGAGGTCGCGGATGCTCGCCAGATCGGGGATGAGCCCCAGGTACCAGAACAAGAGCGAAACGGTGAAATAAGTCGAGACGGCGAAGAAGTCCCAAACGAGCGGGCTGCGGAACTGCGGCCAGACGTGGGTCACCGCGGGATACGGGAAGAGCCAATAAAAGAGCCAAGGCCGGCCCAAATGCAGCAGCGGGAACATGCCGGCGCAGGCGACGGCGAAGAGCGTCATCTCCTCGGCGAAGCGGTTGATCGAGGTCCGCCACTGCTGATGCAG
>CAZRIP010000138.1:0-8055 GCA_964600165.1 uncultured Elusimicrobia bacterium
CGGGGCCTAATCGTCCTGACGATCCCGGTCATCCTCGCCGCGAGCGGGTTCGTCGCCGAGGACGAGCGCGCCGCGCTGCGCCGCCGGCTCGCGCGCTCCGCGTGATCCTGTGCGCCGGCGTCGTCTCGGCGATGCTTCTCGTGCTGTGGGCGTGCGTCGCCGTCAACGCCTGGCACTTCGGGCGCCGCCGCCCGATGCCGGCGGGGAAAGTCCTGCCTATGACGATGATCAAGCCGGTCAAAGGGCTCGACGACGCCCTCGTGGCCGGCTTGGAATCCATCGTCGCGTCGGACCCGGAGCGCGCGCTGGAGCTGATCGTCGCGATCGAGTCCGAGGACGACCCGGCTTATCCCGCGGCGCGCGCCTTCGCCGCGCGGCATCAAGATCGCGACGTGAAGGTCCTCATCACCGGCCCGAGCCGCGGCCGCATGGGCAAGGCGCACAACATGATCGAGGCTTACCGCGCCGCCAAGCACCCGCGCGTGATCTTCTCCGACGCCGATACCGAGGCGACCGATGGTCTCGTGCGGCGCACGAGCGAGGCGTTCACGCAAGGCTACGAGGCCGTTTTCGCGCTGCCGTTCCACCGGCGCGCGCCGGGGCCCGGCGGCTTCTTGTTCCAGGTCGCGTTCAATCACGGCTTCGGCGTGGGGGCGGCGCTCAGCTGGTATCTGGGGGCGTTCCGCTTCGCGGCCGGGGCCTGGATGGCGTACACGAAAGAGGCGATCGACCGCTCCGGCGGCCTCGAGCCCGTGGCCCACGCGATCGCCGACGACTTCGCGATCAGCGTGCGCGCGCGCGCCGCCGGGGCGCGCGAGAAGCTGCTCGACGAGTACGTCTATCTCCAGGAGACGGGCACGCGCCTTTGGGAGTCTCTCGTCCACGTCGCCAAGTGGTCCGCCATCATCCGATGGAGCGTGCCGTTTTGGGCTTACGCCGCGGCGCCGCTCGGCAGCCTGCTCGGCTGGTCGCTGGCGCTCTTGTGGTCGAGCGGCGGCTCGTCATTCGGCTGGACGTTTTTTGGGGCGGCGACGGCGTCGCGTCCGCTCGCGGCGCTCGCGCAGGACGCCTTCGCGGCCAAGGAGCTCATGCCCCTCTGGCAATATCCGCTCCTCGCGCTCGGCGACGTCGGCGCCGCCGCGTTCTGGCTGTCGGGCTTCCGCTCGACGATCGTGTGGCGCGGAAGAAAGTACCGACTCCTTCCGGGCGGACAGTCGAAAGTGATAGAGTGACACCCCTCACGCCATGCCTAAGACGATCCTCATCATAGACGACGACGCGACGCTGGTCGCGCCGCTCAAAGAAGGGCTCGAGTCGATCGGCTATCGCGTGGCCGTCGCCTACGACGGCGTGCAGGGCGTCCTGCAGGCCCATCAAAGCAAGCCCGACGTCATCATCCTCGACTTTCACATGCCCGGAGGCGGCGGCGCGACGGTCTACGAGCGCCTGCGCGCCGCGCCGGACACGGTCAAGACGCCGATCATCTTTTCGACCGTCGTCACGGTCGAGGAAGTACGCGCGCGCATCAAGCTCAGCGAGCACACTTTTTTCCTGCGCAAGCCCGTCGGCCTCGGCCAGTTCGTGGCGGTCCTCGGTCAAGTCCTGGGCGACGGACAGGAAGCTTCCGCCGCCGTCCCGGCGCCGGCCGCCGGGCGCGCGCCCGCGAAAGCCGAGGTCAAGAAGGTCCCGCGCTTCCATGAGTTCACCGTGCGCGTGACCTACGCCGACACCGACAAGATGGGAATAATCTATTACGCCAATTATCTTCGATATTTCGAATTAGGGCGCACCGAGCTCATGCGCTCGCTCGGCGTGCGCTACCGCGATCTCGAGGTCCAGCGCAAGATGTTCCTGCCCTGCGTCGAGGCCAACTGCCGCTACCTGGCGCCGAGCCGCTACGACGACTTGCTCGCCGTGCGCACGTGGATCTCGGAGCTCGGCAAGGGCAGCGTGCGCTTCGAGTTCGAGATCGTCGACCACGACCTGGGCGGCAAGCGCGCCGCGCTCGGATTCACGCGCCATGCCGTCGTCAACGACCTCTGGCGGCCGACGCGCGTGCCCGCCGACCTGCGCGCGCTGATGGAGCCCTACGTCGGGCACCGTCCCGACGCTTAGCGCGCGCGGCCGAGTTCGAGCCGACGCGCCAGCTTGGGAAGGTTGTACCGCACGAAAAAATACTCGTTGAACGGCCTGTCGTCGGTGAGAGTCGGGATCGAGCGGAGCCTCTCGTGGAGTGGGCCGAGGTCCACTTCTCCGTCGAGCGTCCGGCGCAGCGTCATCGGGCCCCATTCCGACAGGTCGCGCCTCGCGGCATCGGGCATGCGCCGGGCGAGCTCGCCGTCGGAGGGAAGCTCGATCTCCGCGCCGCTCGCGAGCACGTGGAATCCCCAGCCCGCGGCGGATCGAAAGACTCGGACGTGGGCGAACTCCGCCCGCACGGCGTCGACCATCGAGCCGCTCACCGCGGGATCGACGCCCCCGGGGATCCACTGCGCGAGGATGCCTCCCGCCGCGAGCCTCGTCTTCGCCAGCGCGTAGAACTCGCGCGAGAACAGCAGCGCCGTGTAGGCGCCGTTGGCGGGAGGCGGAGCGTCGATCGTGATCACGTCGAAAGTCTCGCCGGCGCGCCGCAGGAAGCGGCGGGCGTCGTCGACGACGATCCTGGCCCCGCTCGTCTCGGAGGCGCGGCCGGGCCCATCCGGGTGGAAGAACCCGAACAAGCGAGGCACGCTCGGCACGAGCTCGACCGCCGTGACGTCGGCGTTCCACGACAGCAGCGAGCGGAAGGTCGTGCCCATGCCGAAGCAGAGATCGAGCGCCCGGAGCGGGCGGGTCTTGGAAAGCGCCATCGGCAGGTGGGCCATGATCTTGGTGATCGGGTCCAGGAACGTCATGCTGACGCCGTTGACGAGCAGATAGCGATCGCGTCCTTCGCCGCCGGCCTCGACCTCGGCCTCGTAGTCGCGCAGGATGACGGCGTCCGCGCGCCGCTTCGTCGCCGAAAAGAGGATGAGAGCGGCCGACGCCGCGAGCAGCGCGCGTTTGCGCGCGCCGAGCGCGACGAGCGGCGCGCACAGAAGGACCAGAGCCGCCGGCGCGCCGGCGCGCGGAAGAAGAACGAAGCCCGCGGCGAGCGGGCCGGCGATGCAGCCGAGGACGTTGACGGCGTAGGCGAGCCCCGTCGCGCCGGGGTCGCCTTCCGAGGCGCGGTCCACGAGCGCCGGCGTCAGGAAGCCGACGGCGGCCGAGAACGGCACGACGCCGACGCCGAGCTGCGCCAGGAACCAGCGGAGGTCCTGCGTGCGCGTGACCAGACGCGGATCGGCGCAGACGAGCGTGAGCAGGCCGCAGAAGCCGGCGAGCGCGAGCAGCGTCTCGTCGTCCGGGACGCGGCCGGCGCGCGCCGCGCGGCGGTACGCGGCCGAGCCCGCGAGCGTCGCGAGCAGGTAAAAGACCAAGATATTGGCGAAGGTATAGACGGTATTCCCGGCGAAGCGCAGGTAAGCGCGCGTCCAGACGACCTCGAGGCCCATGCTGACGAAGCCGGTCAGAAAGAGCAGCGGCAAGGCCGAGCTCCGGCCCGTCGTACCGGCGGTCCGAGGCTTTAAAGCCCCGGACCGCCGAGGAAGGCCGGAGCTCAGCGCCAGCGCCGATAGCGCGACCATGAGATTGACGCCCGCGGCCGCTCGCAGCGTGCCCGAGAGCCCGAGCCACTCGATCAGAAAAAAGACCGCCGCGAAAGCCCCGAGCGCCGCGCCGAGGGCGTTGGCCGCGTAAAGGCCGGCGAAGGCGCTCTTGCCCTCGCGCGGACGCAGAGCCGCCATCGCCACCGGAAGCGTCGCCCCGAGCAGGGCGCACCAGGGCAGCAGCGCTCCCGCGAGCGCGAGCCCGGACAAGACGTAGTAGCTCCCGCTCCCGCGCGCCGCGCCTTCGAGCGCGTCCTGCCCGAATCGCAGCGCGAGCGGCGCGAGGACCGACGACAACGCCGCGGCGGCCTCGAGCGCCGCGTAGCAGCGCAAAAAGAAAACCGGACCTCGAGTCTTGAAACGGCGCGCGAAGACTCCCGCCCCCCAGCTTCCCAAGCCCAGGCCCGCCATGAAGCAGGAGAGGAACGTCGAGACGAGCGGGGCGTTGACGCCGAAGGCCGCCATCGCCAGCCGCAGCCAGACGATCTCGTAGACCAGGCAGCAGAATCCCGAGGCGAGGAAGAAAAGCAGGGTGGCCGCGGCCACGGTCAGGTGTACGGGATGTCGGCGAGGTCGAAGGCTTCGGTCCCTTGGAGCTGGGCCTCGGTCGAGTACCAGGACCAGGCGACCTTGACGAGGGATTTGAGCACGCACACGAACGGCACCGCGAAGATCAGGCCCAAGAACCCGAAGAACTCGCCGCCGAGAAGGAAGCTCAGGAGAAACAGAAGCGGGTGCAGATGCGCGGAATGCTTGGCGATATAGGGCTGGAGCATCGTCTCATCGCAGAGATGGATCACCAGGAAGACGGCCGCGACCTTCAAGAAGGCCGCGAAGGTGCCGAACTGGACCCACGCCACGAGTCCGCCGACCAGCGCGCCGACCGCGGCGCCGAGGACCGGCAGGAAGCTCATCGCGCCCGCGAGCAGCGCGATCCACAGCGCCTGGCTCACGCCGAGGACGACGAGGCCGAAGAAGGCCGCGACGGCCACGATGAGGTCGACGATGATGAGGCCGCGCAGATAGTTGCCGAGCGAGGTGTCGATCTCGGACAAGAGGTGCATGGCTTGCTCGACGAAGCGGCTGGGGCAGGCCTGGATCAGCGCCTCGATCGAGCCGGGGCCGTCGAGCAGCAGGAAGAACGTGATGAACGGGATCAGGAACACGAGCTCGAGCAGCGGGAAGAAGCCCAGGATGTAATGCGGGATGTTCTCGGCTTGGTCCATGAGGGGGGACAGGGCCGCCGCGTTCACTTGCTCGACGACCTCGCCTCCGAACGGAAGCTTGGCCGCCGCCATGGCTTGCAGCCCGGACATGAAGCCCTTGACCCGCGCCGCGTAGGCCGGCCCTTCGACCTGCAGGCTATGCAGCTCGAGCCCCGCGATCTGGATGAGCGTGTTCGCGACGAGGACGACCGCGCAGGCGGCCGCCAGATAGAGCACGAGCACGCCGAGGCCTCGCCGCAAGCCGCGCAGCTGCCAGCGGTTGACGAGCGGCGTCAGCACGTAGGCCGCCGCGAAGCTGACCAGGAACGGGACCAGCGTGTGCCAGAGATGATAAAAGACGAAGGCGGCGCTCGCGACGAGGACGAGGATCGTCAGCAGGGGGAACGAACGCTTCTCGCCCATCAGGCGGGCGTCTCGGTCATCGCGGCCTGCGAGGTCTTGCGCAGCCGGGCCGAGAGCAGCTGCGCGAGGTGCGTCATGATGGTCACGCCGATGCGCGGCTGCGAGGAGAGCAGGGTATCGAGCTTCGAACGGTAAAGCAGATAGAGGCGCGAACGCTCGGCGGCCGTCGCGCTCGCCGTGCGCGGCAGCTGCTCGAGCAGGGCCATTTCCCCGAAGAACTCGCCCGGGCCGACCGCGAAGATCTTGCGCTGCCCGCCGGAGTCGTCCTTCTTGGTCAAGTCGACCTTGCCGGTCTCGAGCACGAAGAGCGCGCGGCCGATGTCGCCTTCAAGAAAGATCGTCTCGCCGGCGTGGTAGGTGCGCGCGTGGAGAGCCTGAGCGAGTCGGCCGAGATCGGCGTCGCGCAAGTCCTCGAAGATCGGCAGCGTCTTGAGAAACGTCTTCTTGCGCTGGAACTCGGCGTCGAAAAACAGCTTCTTGAGGAACCTGATCAATCTTCTTGGCGGCTCTGGCGGCCGCGCCAGGCGCCCGTCAGGAGGCTCGCTCCCGCCTGCAGCGCCTTCACCCAACCGGACGTCAAAGTCGAGCTCACGTTCGCCACCGATTCCTCGACCCGGTAAGCGAGGACCTCGACGGACTCCGCCGCGCGGCGCACTCTCAACGCGAGGAACACGAGCGCCGCCATCATGACGGCGATCTCCAAGGCGATCAGGGCGATGCACGCGGCGATGAACCCGGCGGTGAAAGGGGTCATATCGGCCTGACTATAACTTAATCACCCTTGGGTGTCAATTCGGGCCGTCAGAAGGCGTATTCGACGCGCAGCAGCGCCGCCACCGGCTGCACCGACTCCCGGTCGATGCGCCGGCTGCCGTCGGGGTTGACGTCGGGCTTGGTCTGGCGGCTCCAGTAATTCTCGACGCTGAGCCCGATGGCCGCCCGCGCGCCCGTGTCGCCGAACGCGTAGGTCAACGAAGGCTCGAGCGCGACGAACGGCGTGACGAGCGACTGCGACGCGGAGTAGTCGAGGTAGTTCGAGCAGCCGGGCTGGGCGAACGCCGGGCCTTGGCAGACCGAGTGCCGGCTGAGCGTCGGCCCGAGCAGCGCGCCGAGCGTCAAGCCGAGGCTCGCGGTCCAGCGCGCGTCCGCGCGCCACTCGCCGCGCAGCGACGCCTGCGGCCCCGCGGCGCTCGTGCGCGACTCGACGTCCTTGCTGAACGTATAGCCCGTGTTGGAGTGAAGATACCGCGCGTGAAGGTCGTCGTCGAAAAAAAGATAGCGCAGCCCGGCTCCGGCGACGAGGTCGAAGCGCCTCGACGAGGCGACGATGCCCGTGTATTCGGAGACGAGCTCGACCATCCTGACGTGGTCGTCGGCCGCGGCCGAGTCCGAAAGCTTGCCCGTATTGGCGAGGATCTCGTTGACGGCGGGGACCGGGCGGCCGACGACGGCTCCCGGAGCCGAAAGCCGGTCGGTCCCCGAGGCCTCGAGCCAGGAAGCGGAGACGGTGACCGCGGAGCGCGGGCCGACGCGATAGCCGGCGCCGAGGCGAAAAGACGGCGCCGTCCCGCGCCCGACGCTTTCGCCGGTGCCGTCGGCGGCGCCGAGGCAGACGACGCCGCCGCAGGCGGAGCCGACGTTGGCGTAGGCGCGCGAGCCGCCGAGAAAAACGACGCGCGGCTCGGCCAAAACGAACAACCGTTCGGGCTCGGCCGCCGCCGCCGGACGGGCCGCCGCGAGCGCCAGGGCGGCCAGGAGCGGCGCCGCCGGTATCAAGACAGCAGCGCGCGAGAGATGACCAGCCGCTGGATCTCGGAGGTGCCCTCGCCGATCTGCAAGAGCCGTTGATCTCGGTAAAAGCGCTCGACGTCGAACTCCTTCATCAGGCCGTAGCCGCCGTGAATCTGCACGGCCTCGTTGGCTACCTGCTGGGCGACCTCGGAGCAATAGAGCTTGGCCATCGCGCTCTCGGTCCCGAACGGCTTGTGGCTATCACGCAGCCAGCAGGCGCGGTAGAGGAACCAGCGCGCGTGCTCGATCTTCAGGGCCATATCGGCGAGCTTGAAGGCCGTGGCCTGAAACGCCGCCAGCGGCTTGCCGAACTGCTTGCGCTGCTTCGAGTAGGAGACGGCGAGCTCGAAAGCGCCCTGCGCGCAGCCCAGGCCCATCGCGCCGATCGACAAGCGCCCGGAGTCCAAGGTCTTGAGCATCTGCTTGCTGCCGTCGCCACGCGGGCCCAGGCGCGCGGAATCGGGCACGACGACGTTCGTGAAGTAAAGCTCGGAGGTGTTGGACGCCCGCCACATGAGCTTCTTGCGCATCGTCTTCGCGGAAAAGCCCTTCGCGCCCTTGTCGACGATGAAGCACGTGAACTCGGGATCGCCCTTCTCGTTTTGCCCGGTGACGGCCTGGACGATGATGCCTTCCGTCATGCCGGTGGAGCCGTTCGTGATGAAGATTTTCGATCCATTAATAGTCCAAGATAAGTCCTTGTTCTGGACGGCCTTGGTCTTCGAGCCGCGGGAGTCGCTGCCGGCCTCGGGCTCGGTCAAGCCGAAAGCGAAAAGCGCCTGTCCGGCGGCGAGCTTGGGCAGATACTTCTTCTTCTGCTCCTCGGTGCCGAAATAAAGAAGGGGGGCGATGCCCAGCGAGACCCCGGCCGCCACCGTCGCAGCCTGCGAGCCGTCGACGCGCGCCAGCTCCTCGAAGGCGATCACGTAAGAGTAATAATCCAGGCCCTG
>CAZRIP010000139.1:0-7842 GCA_964600165.1 uncultured Elusimicrobia bacterium
GCGCTCAAGGCCGGCTCGTGCGAGGTCTTCACCGACGTCGAAGGCGTCTACACCGCCGACCCGCGCATCGTCTTCGAGGCCCGAAAGCTCGCGCGAATCACTTTCGAAGAGATGCTCGAGCTCGCGGGCGCCGGGGCGCAGGTCATGCAGGCGCGCTCGATGGAGGTCGCCGAGCGCTTCGGCGTGCCGATCCACGTGCGCTCCGCGTTCCATCCTCAGATAGGAACCTGGATCGTCCCCAAGGAGGACAAGATGCTGGAAAGAGCCTACGTGTCGGCGCTCGCGCTCGACAAGAACGAGGTGCGGCTTTCGATCGCCGACGTCCCGGACCGGCCCGGCGTGGCCGCCGAGGTCTTGGGCGCGCTCGCCGCGCAGGACATCCCCGTCGACATGATCATCCAGTCCGCGCCCTCGCACCGCGGCGTCAACGGCATCTCGTTCATGACCCCAAAGGAGTTCGCGGGCAAAGCGCAGGCCGCGCTCCAAAAAGAGGCGCGCAAGCTCAAGGCCCGCGTCGACCTCCACGACCAGGTCGCGAAGGTCTCGGCGGTCGGAACCGGCTTTCGCCATCATCCCGGCATCGCCGCCACGATGTTCGAGACGCTGGCCGCCAACAAGATAAACATCCACATGATCGTCGCCTCGGATCTGCGCATCTCTTGCGTCGTCGACGCCAAGCACGGCGAGGCCGCGCTCAAGGCCCTGCACAAGGCCTACAAGCTCGGGCGCAAGAGTTGAAAGCCGCGCTCCTCGTCCTCGCGCTGCCCGCTCTCGGCGCGATCAGCGGGAGATGGCTCGATCTGACTCGCCCCGTCGAGCCCGGCGCGACCGTCAAGGCCAAGCCGTCGCTTTTCTTCGTCCATCCGGAGACCTTCGAGACGCGGCTCGAAGCCCCGGCCGTCTTCGAAAAAAAGGGCGCGACCGTCGACCAACTCGCGCTTGACGCCCTCGCCGGCCCTGCCGTCGTGATCGACGCGATCCCCTGGTGCTCGTCGCGCCCCGACTGCCAAGTGCGCCGCGAGGACTTGCAGGATTTCGAGCGCCTGCGCGGCAAGATCCCGGAGGGCGCCGTCGTCTTCATCAAGACCGGCGACGCCAAGTATTGGGGCGACCGCGCCCGCTATCTGATGCAGGACGCCGATCCCAAGGACAAGCGCGCGCACCATCCGGGGCTTCACCCTAACGCCGCCCAGTGGCTCGCCGAGGAGCGCCGCCCCAAGCTCGTCGTCATCGACGCGCCCTCGATCGACTACGGCCCGTCGAAGCTCCTGGAGACGCACCGCGCGCTATTTGCTAAAAATATCCCCGTGATCGAGAACGCCGGCGATCTCTCTTCAATCCCGCAGACCGGCGCCTACGCCGTCGCGCTGCCCGAGAAGGTCAAGGGAGCGGCTTTCGCCCCCGCGCGCTTGGCGGCCGTCGTCGACCCCGTGAGGTGAGCCCATGAAGCCGATGAAGATGGAGTGGGTCGTGTCGCTCTCGCTGCTGGCTTTGACCGCGATCGCGGGCGCGCTCGTGCCCTGGGCGGCCCCCGTCGTGACGGGCGGGCCTATAAATCCCGGGGATGTGGCGTGGATGCTGACCGCGACCGGCCTCGTGCTGCTGATGACGCCGGGCCTGTCCTTCTTTTACGGCGGCATGGTCCAGCGCAAGAACGTAATCTCGACGATGCTGCAAAGCTTCATCTCGATGGGCGTGCTTTCTATCGTCTGGGTGGTCGTCGGTTTTTCGCTCGCGTTCGGCGACTCGATCGGCGGCTTGATCGGGCGGCCGGACGTCTTCTTCTTGTTCCGGCACGTCGGCGGCGCGACCCATCCGCTTCTCGCGCCGACCATCCCGCTCGCCCTCTTCGCGATGTTCCAGCTGAAATTCGCGATCATCACGCCCGCCCTCATCACGGGCTCCTTCGCCGAGCGCGTGCGCTTCTCGAGCTACATCCTGTTCATCACGCTTTTTTCGATCTTCATCTATTGCCCCCTCGCGCATTGGACGTGGCACCCGGACGGCTTCCTTCATAAGTGGGGCGTCTTGGACTTCGCGGGCGGGACCGTCGTCCACATGTCGGCGGGCTTCGCCGCGCTCGCGGGCGCGATCTACATGGGCCGGCGCAAGGTCCATCTGGCGAGCGAGCACACCAAGCCCGCGAACATTCCCTTCGTGCTGCTCGGCACCGGCATGCTGTGGTTCGGCTGGTTCGGCTTTAACGCGGGCTCGGCCCTGGCCGCCAACGACACGGCCACGCTCGCCTTCATCAACACCAACACGGCCTCCGCGGCGGCGATGCTCGCCTGGGTCTTCTTCGACGCCGCGCGCGGCCGGCGGCCGGCGGCCCTCGGCGCCTGCGTCGGCGCCGTCGTCGGCCTCGTCGCGATCACGCCCGCGGCGGGCTACGTGCCGGTCGGCAGCGCGATTTTTATCGGCGCCCTCGCGGCCGTGATCAGCAACTTGGCCGTTCATTGGAAGACGCGCTCGACGTTGGACGACACGCTGGACGTATTCCCCTGCCACGGCGTCGGCGGCATCGTGGGGATGCTCGCCACCGGCGTCTTCGCCGACAAGGGCGGCCTCATCCACGGCGACGCGACGCTGTTCATCCGCCACGTCGAGGCGACCTGCATCGTCGGCATGTACAGCTTCTGGGGCTCGTACTTCCTTTATATGGTCACCGACGCGCTGATCACGATCCGCGTGCGCCCCGAGCAAGAGGAAGCGGGCCTCGACCTAAGCCAACACGACGAATCGTTTGCATAGGATAGGGTCTGACTCCATTTCTTCGTCTTGGCCTTGACAGCCTAGCCTCGTCCTGTTATAAATAGGGCGACGACGCACACTTCCCGGACCGCCGAACGGGGGTTCGGGCTTTTTATTTATATGCTCAAAAACAAACGCATCGCCGTGATCGGAGCGGGCCACATGGGCCGCGCCTTGATCGGCGGCATGCTGCGCGCCAAGCTCGCCGAGCCCAAGCAGATCACGGCCGCCCGCCGTGACGAGGAGGCGCGCCAGGAGCTCGTCCGCCGCTTCGGCGTCCACGCGACGGGCGACAACCGCAAGGCCGTCGCCGGCGCCGACATCGTGATCCTCGCGGTCAAGCCTCAGGTCTCGCGCGCCGTGCTCGCCGAGATCGCGCCGAAGATCTCGAAAAAGCAGCTCGTGATCAGCGTCATGGCGGGCATCCCCACCTCCGCGATCTCCAAAGCGCTCAAAAAACCCTGCGCCGTCGTGCGCGCGATGCCGAACACGCCCTGCTTGGTCGACGCCGGGGCCACGGCGATCTGCGCCGGCGTCCATGCGGGGGATTCAGATTTAGCGCTCGCCGAGCACGTCTTCTCGTCCGTCGGGCTCGTCGTGCGGCTGCCCGAGAGCGCGATGGACGCGGTCACCGGACTCTCCGGCTCCGGCCCGGTCTATCTCTTCATGGTCATCGAGGCGATGATCGACGCCGGCGTCAAAGTCGGCATCCCGCGCGCCGTCGCGGCCAAGCTCGCCGCGCAGACCGTCTTCGGCGCGGCCAAGCTCGTCATCGAGTCCGGAAAGCACCCCGCGATCCTCAAAGACGAGGTGACGACGCCGGGCGGCACGGCGATCAACGCGATCCACGTCTTGGAGGCCAAGGGCCTGCGCTCGGTTTTGATCGACGCCATCGTCGCGGCGACCCAGCGCTCGCAAGAGCTCTCGCGCCTCTATGCCGATTAATCCGTGACCTTAGACCAAGTCCCCCAGCCGACCCTCATCACCGCGCGCGAGCACCTGGAAGAGGTCGTCGCCGAGATACGGGGCGCGCCGCGCATCGCGCTCGACATCGAGTCCAACGGCTTCTACGCCTACCGCGAGCGCGTCTGCCTTATCCAGTTCTCCTCGCCCACCGCGGACTTCATCGTCGATCCTATCGCCGTGTCGGACCTCTCGAGCATGGCGCCGCTGATGATCGATCCGGCCATCGAGAAGATTTTTCACGCCGGCGAGTACGACGTGCTCTGTCTCAAGCGCGATTACGGCTGGCGCTTCGACAACCTTTTCGACACGATGATCGCCAACCGCCTGCTCGGAGCCAAGGAGCTCGGACTCGCGGCCGCGATCGAGCGCCACTTCGGGATCAAGCTCTCGAAAAAACTGCAACGCGCCGATTGGGGCAAGCGCCCGCTCTCGCCCGAGCAGATCCGCTATGCCCAGCTCGACACCCACTTCCTGATGCGCCTCGCGGACATCTTGAAAGATGAGCTGCGAGGCAAGGGCCGGCTCGAGGACGCCGCGGAGGCGTTCGTCGAGCTCTCTCGGGTCGAGCCCGTCGTCAAGACCTTCGACCCCGATGGTTATTGGCGGCTCGCGGGGCGCGAGCCGATGACGGGGCCGCAGCTCTCCGCGCTGCGCGAAGTTTACGTGTTCCGCGAGGAACAGGCGCAGTCGCGCGATCGAGCGACTTTTCGCGTCATGCCGGAAGACCTCATGGCGCGCATCGCCCGCGCGATGCCCGAGAACATGGATGAGCTCGGCCGCGTGCGCGGCATGAGCCCGTACCTCATCCAGAAATTCGGACATCAGCTGCTGCGCTGCGTCCAGCGCGGGCGCGAGGCCGAGCCGCCGTCCTCGCCGGCGCCTAAGCCCAAGCGCGAGCGCAAGGACATGCGCGAGCTCAAGCTCTTCGAGGCCCTGCGCCTGTGGCGCAAGACGCAGGCCGAGTCCGAGGGCGTCGAGCCGGTCGTCGTGATGTCCTCGCAAATCCTCCACCGGATCTCCGAGCTCGCGACGAAGAACGGCGAGGGCGACCCGCTCGAGCCGCTGTCGGCCCTCAAGCGCGGGCGCTACGGGGAGAAGATCCTCGAGATCATCCGCACGCGCAAGCTCGACTAAGCTCGGCTAGAGCCTAAGGAGCTCGGCGTCGAGCGCCTGGAGATAGGGGTCGTCGGGATCTGAGGGACGGAAACGCGCGAGCTCGGCGCGCGCGCCGTCGAAGTCGTTTTGATTGCGCAGCACGCGCGCGAGCGGCACGCGCAGGCCCGCCGGGCCGCCGGCGGCGAGCGCCTCGCGAAAGAGCCGCGCCGCGGCGGCGTAGTCGTGCATCGAGGCGCGGATCGAGGCGAGCTGCCAGAGCCAGGAAGGGTCGACGGGCCCCGAGCGGCGCGCGCGCTCGATGGCCGCCGCCGCCCTCGGGTAAGCGGCCTTGCGCTGATTCTCCCGCGCGACCTCGAGCCACGCCGCCGCGCTCCCGCCCGCGAGGCGGACCGGGCCCTGCCCGCCGGCGAGCGCGGCCGAGGCCTGCTTGGCCAGCTCCTGCAAGGTCCACGCCTGCGCCGGCCGGCCGGCCTCTCCGTACCAGGCGAGCCTGCGGGAGGCCTCGCGCGGGCGGCCGAGCTGCGCGAGGCAGTCGGCCAAAAGCAGCGGGGCGTGGGCGTTCATGCTGTCGCGCGCCACGGTCCACTCGAGCTCCTCGGCCGCGCGGCGGTCGTCGAAGGTCAGGTAAAAGGCGCGCGCGAGCTGGAAGCGCGCCCGCTCGTCCTCGGGCGCCAGGGACTTCGCCCGCTCGAGCGGCGCGAGCGCCGCGGCGTAGTCGCCGCGCGAGAGCGCGTCGGCGCCGAGCGCGGTCAGCGCCGCGGCCGCGGCGGGGCCCCGTCCTTTCGCGATCTCAAGATAGCGGGAGATCGCGGCGGGATCGCGCCGCGCCTCATAGAGCCCGAGGCGCCCCGAGCGCTCGACGAACCGGAGCCCTTCGGACAGCACGGCGTCGGCCCCGCTTTCCTCGAGCGCGCGGCGCGCGCGCGCTTCATCGCTCGCGAGGACGACGTAGCGCGCGCGCGACTCGTACGCGACGTCGCGGTCGACCGCCAAGCGGATGTAGGGCTCGAGGCTCGCGGCGAAGCCGTAGTACTCCCAATCGATCTCGCCGAAGCGCGGATCGTCCCCGCGGTCGGCCGCGATCACCACGAAGTCGTCGGCGTCGCGCTCGCGCGCGGCGGCGCGCGCCAGCGCGTCCCGCGGATCGAGACCGCGGTCCCAGCGCCAATAAGCCAGCGCCTGCGTCGCGAAGGCCCCCGCGGCGAGCGCGGCCAACGCCGGAGCGGCCAGGCGGCGCGCGGGCCCGCGCGGCAGAAGCCGCGCCACCCGCGCCCACGCCGCGCGCGCCGCGAGCCCGAAGGCGAGGCACCAGAACGGAAGCGCCGGCAGATACGCGCGCGCCGGCGCGGCGAGACCCTCGAGCGCGTAGACGATCGGGGGCGCGGCGATCGCGACGGCGCAGATCGCCGCGGCCCGCCGAGAGCGCCGGCCGCCGGAGGCCGAAGCGGCCAAGCCGCAGGCCGCCGCGCAAGCGAGCGCGGCGCCGAAGGCGGCGGAGCGGCCCAACGGCTCGAGGGCGGCGGCGAGGACGTCGCGCAGCGTCCCGGTCTCGTAAAGCGCGCGGCTGCGCGCGACGTCGGCCAAGACCGGGCCGTAAGCCGCGAGCGTCAACGCCGCGCACAGGACCGCCGCCGCCGCGAACGCCGCGCCCGAGAGAGGCGGACGCGCCTTCTTGGCTTTTCTCGCCGGCCCGCGCGCGGCCCACAACGCGGCCGCGAGCGCGAGGGTCAAGACCGCGTTGCTCGGCAGCGCGTAATGCGCGGCCGCGGCGCAGACGGCGGCCGCAAAAAGCGGCGCCGCTCGGCGCGTCCTGAGCGCGCGCAGCCCCAGCCAGACCGCCGCGAGCTCGAGCGTCGTCGCGAGGCTATAGCCGCGCAGCATGTGCGAGTACATCAGGTGCCAATACGAAAACGAAAGCGCGAGGACCGAAAAGAGCGCGGCGACCGGCCCCGCGAGGCTCGCCGCGACGCCGGCGAGAAGCCAAAGGCTCGCGAAGGCGGCGAGCAAGGACGGAGCCTGCAGCGGCCGCGGATCGGCGAGGGTCAAGACGAGCTTCTTGGGCCAGGCGACGTCGATCGCGCGCAGGATCAGCGACAGCAGCATCTGGTTGTTCGGCACGTAGCTGCGGACGATATGGGAAAAGCCGCCGTTGACGTATTTTTCGAGCATGTAGCCCTCGTCCGAGGTGACGGGGGCGCCCCAATGCGCCAGGCGCAGCAAGCCGCCGGCGAGAAGCGCGGCCAAGGTCAGCCGCCGCGCGAGCTTCACTCGTCTTTGAGGCGGAACTGGATCGGCGCGCCGAGCTTGACCGGCACGGGCTGGCCCGCCAGGCCGATCGCGGGAGAAAAGCGCATCAGCAGCGCCACGCGCTGCGCCGCCGCGTCGAAGTCGGGGCTGGCCGACGCCTTGACCTCGCTCGCGACGACCGTCCCCGAGGTATCGAGATGGACGGCGAGCAGCACGTCGCCTTCGTGGCCGGCGCGGCGCTCGCGCTCGGGATAGAACTTGCGGATGTTGGCGAGGATCTCGTCGCGGTTGAGCAGCTCGGGCCGCTTGAGCAGCGGCATGCCGCCGTCGCCATGGCCGTTGGGCGTGCCGTAGTCGGCCCCGGGGCCTTGCCCGCCGACGAGCGGAGACGTCCCCGTGCCCCCCTCGGCGCCGCCGGGAGTCGGCGGCGGCGGCGCGGGTTTTTCGATGATCTTCGCGCCGGGACCCGGCAGCGTCCAATCCTTGGGCGGCTCGGGCTTGGCCGGCTGCGGCTTGGGCGGAAGCGGCGTCTCCGCGGGAAGCGGGATGCCCTTGGCGCCCTCGACTTTCTGCTTGGGCGCGCCGAGCTTGGCCGCGCCCGTTCCGAGAAAGGGTCCGGTCATCGTGAGGTCGACCTCGAGCGGAGAAACCGACGGCGCGGGCAGACCGCGCGCGATCAGAAAGAGCAGGCCGTGAACGGCCAGGGACGCGGCGAGGCAGCGCTTGAACTCGGGGGCGCGCACGCCGCTCGTCGGAGGAGCG
>CAZRIP010000140.1:0-7840 GCA_964600165.1 uncultured Elusimicrobia bacterium
CGTGCTCTTCGGCAAGGAGTTCTGGACGCGGGTCGTCGATTGGGATTATCTCGCCGAGCAGGGGATGATCTCCTGGGACGACACGCGCCTGATCAAGATCGTCGAGAAAGCCGAGGAAGGCTGGGCGCACATCCAGCAGTTCTGGCGCGATCATCGCCCCGAGTCCGAATCGCCGGAGCAGATGCCCGCGACGCCGCCCAAGAAGCGCTGATGCTCGCCGTCCTCGCCTTCGCCGCCGCGCTCGCCCGTCCGGGCTTCGGCGAGAGCGAGTTCCTCATGAACCTTCACAAGGCCGAGACACGCAAGGAGCCCGAGGAGCGCGTGGAGTACCTCGATCGCGCGCTCAAGGCCTGGGACCCCGACGAAGGCAACGAGCTCCTGTCGCACGCCGATCTGATGCGGGGAGAGGCGCATTACGAGCTCAACGAGCTTTCCGACGCGGAGCCCGATCTTTCCAAGGCCGTCGAGCTCGACCCCGGCAGCGCGCGAGCCTACTTTCTGCGCGGCGAGATCCGGCTCAAGCAGGGGCGCCCCAAGGACGCGGAAGCCGATCTTCGAGAGTACGCCGCGCAGAAGCCAGACGACATCGAGGGCTGGCTCGCGCTCGCCGACGCGCAAGTCCGCGCGCGCGAGTATGCCGACGCGCTCGAAAGCGTCCG
This sequence comes from uncultured Elusimicrobia bacterium, assembly GCA_964600165.1. Lineage (GTDB taxonomy): Bacteria > Elusimicrobiota > Elusimicrobia > UBA1565 > UBA9628 > CAZRIP01. The sequence continues at coordinate 660 of CAZRIP010000140.1, forward strand.
CCGCGCCGACCTTCTCGATCCCGCGGATTGGCGCGTGGGCCTGGCGCGCGCGCGGGCCGCGATGACGCGCAAGAGTTGGGACTCGGCGGTGGAGAGTCTCGACGCCGCCGACGTCGCCGCCAAGCGCCGGGAGCCCGAGGTCCAGGCCGAGAGAGCCATCTGCCGCGTCGCGCAAGGCAAGCCGGAGCTCGCGCTGAAGGATTACGGCCTCGCGCTGACCGCGTACGAGCAAAGGCTCGACGCGCTCGCGCGCTCGAAGCCGCTCAAGATCGACGCGGTCGAGACGCAGGGAAAAGCGGCGCGCGCCTATTTCGGGCGCGGGCGCGTCTACGAGTTCTTGGGCCGGACGGCTCCGGCCGCCGCCGATTACCGCGAGTCGTGCCGGCTGGGCCACGAGCCCGCCTGCGCGCGGGAGCGGAATCTTCCCGCGGATTCCGCGAAAAAAGCCAAGCCCGAAACGCACGACTCGGGTGACCGCATCTACGCCAATTGAGGCCATGATCCATTCCCTCCTGATGATCTCGAGTCTTTTCTGCCTCGACGGCCGCGCCGCGTTGTCGACGACGGCCGACCTTTATCTCGACAAGGGCCTGCACCACCTCTACGACCTCGACTACGACGAGGCGCGCGGCGACTTCCGCAAGATCATCGAGGCCGAGCCCGACAATCCTTTCGGCTATCTTTTCGAGTCCGGCGCGATCTGGTGGCAATCGTCGATGGAATACGGGCTTTTCAAGGACACTCCGACTCTTCAAGGCCTCTTCGAGCAAGACGTCGAAGCCGCGCTGCGCAAGGTCGACGCGTACGAGTCCTCGAAGGATAAGGAGACCAAGGCCGACGGGCACTTCGTCGAGGGCATGGCGCTGGGCACCCGCGGGCAATGGAGCATCATGCGCGGCCACTGGCTCAAGGCTTATTTCGACGGCAAGAAGGCGATCAAGCACCTCAAGAAGACCGTCAAAGAGGACCCGGACTATTACGACGCCTACCTCGGCATCGGCGTTTTCGACTACCAGGCGGCGCATTTCTCGGGCGCGCTCAAGCTCGGCGCGGCGCTCGGCGGCGTCCACGGCGACGAGAAGCGCGGCTTGCAAGAGATGGAGCTCGCGTCGCAAAAAGGGCGCTTCGGCGCGCGTCAAGCCGCGGAGTTCCTGGCGAGCATCTACATCGACGACAAGCACGATTACGCCAAGGCGCTGCCGGTCGTCGAGCGTCTTCGAGGCGATTTCCCGGAAAGCCCCTACTTCGAGTTCATCGAGCTCGGCCTGCGCTTCAAGCTGCATCAGAACGCCGAGTCGATCCAGCTCGGGCGCGACCTCTTCGCCAAGGTCAAGCAAGACCCCGAGGCCTTCGACCGCAAGCTGCTGAGCCTCTTCTGCGGCATCTCCGCCGATCAATGCCTCAACAACGTGGACGTCGCCGGGGCGCTCGCGTGGATCGACTCGGCCCTCGACGAGTCGAAGACGCACCCCGCGCCCAAGCCCGCGCGGCGCGGCAAGCTCGCGGCCGACCCCGAAGATCCTTGGCGCAGCTTCCTGCACCTCTGGCGCGGGCACTGCCTCGACGCGCTCGGCAATCATGACGGCGCCGCGGACGACTACCAGTGGGTCCTCGAGCATCCCGCCTTCTCCGACGATCAGGCCCGGGCGAGGGAATGCTCGCAGTCCCCGTGCGCGGCCGCGAAGCTGCTCGCGTACCTGCGCTCCAAGTCGCACGGGGAGCCTTGGCCCCCGAAAGCCGCCGGCCGCAATTAACAAATTCGGTCTTGCGCGATCCCGGACCCGGGGCTATCCTTGAACCGTGGCCGATCCCGATCCCTTTCAGCGCTGGCTCGACGACTATCGCTCCGGCGTCGACGAGGCCCTGGCGCGCGCCCAGCCGCCCTCCAGCGCCGTCGCGCGCGACGCCCAAGACGCCTTCCAGAACTGGTGGCGCGCCGAGCACGAGGAGCTCTTGCCGAGCCGGGTCGCGAGCCGCTTGGCCGATCCGGCGCTCTCCCCGGCCGAGGAGGACCGTCTTCTTCCGCCCGATTGGCCGGCGCAAGTCGAGCGCCTGGCCTGCGAGAAAGCCGACGCCGAGCGGCGCCTGAGCGCCGCGCAAGCCGCCAACGAGGCCCTGGCCCGGCGCGTCGCCGAGCTGGAGAAATCGTCGGCCGAAGCCCAGGCGCTCGCCTCCCGGGAGCGCGAGCGCCTCGAGGCGCGGCTGGCCGGCCTGGAGGAGAAGCTTTCCGGCGCGGCCGAGCGCGAGCGGGCGCTGCGCGAGGGCAAGTCGCTGCGCGACGAGTCGGCGACGCGCTTTTCTCGAGAGCTCGAGCAGCTGGAGGAGGCGCTCGCCCTCGAAAGAGAAAAGGGCGTGCTCGCCGCGCGGCAGGGCGCGGTCCTCGCCCGGCAAGTCGAGGACCTGGAGCGCGAGCGCGCGCGCCTGCGCGAGACGGCGGCCGCGCAAGAGGGCGCGCTCCAGGAGCTGCGCAGCCTGGCGACCGGCTACCAGACGCGCCTGATCGAGGCCAAGGAGCTCACCGACGCCGACATCGCTTTGATGCGCCAAGACCTCAAGCTGTTCCTGGAAGAGCTCAAGATCATCAGGAACACGCTCAAGAAGGGAGAATAGGATGAAATACTGGGTCTACATGAACGGCGAGGTGCCGGGCAGCTTCACGCCGCAAGAGCTCGCCGCCCTCAAGGATTTCGCGATGACGACGCTCGTCTGCCCGGCCGAGGGGGAGATCCTCGAGAAGAACTGGCGCCGCTCCGGCGAGTTCGCCGACATCATCACGGTCCTCCACGAACGCGACGCCAGCCGGCCGCCCTCGGCGCCGGCGCGGGAGCAGGAAGCGGTGATCTCTCAAGACGTCGACGCGTTGATCGACACCGCCTCGGCGCGGCTCTTCGGCCAGGTCGCCGGGCTCATGAAAGAGCTCGAGAACCATCGCGAGGAGCGCGCGCTCACCGACAGCCTCCAGCGCAAGGTCGTGGAGCTCGAGGAGCAGGCCCGCCAGGCGCGCGAGCAGGCGAAGCTGCTCGAGGGCCGCATGCCCCGCCTGGCCGAGCTCGAGGAGACCGTCCGGAAAAACGAGACGGCGATCGACGGCCTGCAGCAGGCGCTCAACGCGCGCGAGGAGGGGCTGGCCGAGCTGCGCGTGCAGCTGGAGCGCTCGCGCGGCGACATCGAGGCTTCTAAAAGGCGGATGTCTGAAGCGCTCAATGATCTCGCGATCCGCAATCGCCTGGTCGACAAGCTCTCGCGCGACCTGACCGAGAAGGAATTGAGCCTCGCCAAGGCCCTCGGCGTGATCCGCCGCTTCGAGGAGGACTTGAACCGCCTCGCGCCGTCGCTGGCGCCGCGGCCCGTCGTCCCGCCGGAGGAAAAGCCGGCCGAGACCGTCGCGCAAGCGCCGCACGAGCCGCCGCCGCTGCCCGCCGCGCCGCCGATCCCCGGCCAACCCGCCGCCCAGAACGCCCTCGCCGCGAAGCTCAAGAAGCTGATGTCGCGCGACCATTAGCTCCCGCCATAATTAGCACTCAAACATTGTGATTGACAGCTTTGAGTGCCCTGTGCTAAAATAAGCAATCGCAGCAGTCGATTGCTAATTTGACTCACAGATAAGTGGAGGAAACACCAATGACCGAAGCGACGTTGACTAAAGTGAAGATCCAGCCTCTGGGCGATCGCGTGCTCGTCAAGCCGATCGAACAGAAAGAAACCAAGCGCAGCGGCATCATCATCCCCGACACCGCGAAAGAGAAGCCGCAGGAAGGCCTCGTCGTGGCCACCGGCAAGGGCAAGACCACGGAGGACGGAAAGGTCCTCACGATGGACGTCAAGGCCGGCGACAAGATCCTCTACGGAAAGTATTCCGGCAGCGAGATCAAGCTCGAGGACCAAGAGTACCTGATCATGCATCAGGACGACATCCTCGGCATCCTCAAGTAATTTACCACCGAGCTATATAAAGGAGAGGTTGAACAGAAATGGCCAAGCAGATTATTTTCGCCGAAGACGCTCGCAAGCACATGAAGGAAGGCGTGGACAAGCTCGCTAACGCGACCAAGATCACGCTCGGGCCTCGCGGACGCGCCGTCGTCCTCGAGAAGAAGTTCGGCTCGCCCGTCATCGTCGACGACGGCGTGACGATCGCCAAGGAAATCGAGCTCCAGGACCCCTACGAGAACATGGGCGCCCAGCTCGTCAAGGAAGTCGCGTCCAAGACCAACGACATCGCGGGCGACGGCACCACCACCGCCATCGTCCTGACGCAGTCGATGCTCGCCGAGGGCATCAAGAACATCACCGCGGGCGCCAACTCGAAGGGAATTCAGCGCGGCATGCTGAAGGCCGTCGAGAAGGTCGTCGCCGAGCTCAAGAAGTCGGTCAAGCCGGTCAAGACCAAGGAAGAGAAGGCGCAGGTCGCGACGATCTCCGCCAACGACTCCGAGATCGGCAACATGATCGCCGAGGCCATGGAGAAGGTCGGCCACGAAGGCGTCATCACGGTTGAAGAGGGCAAGTCGGCGACGACGACCCTCGAAGTGGTCGAAGGCATGCAGTTCGACCGCGGCTACATCAGCCCCTACTTCATCAGCGACTCCGAGCGCATGGAAGCCGTGCTCGAGGACGCCTACATCATCATCACCGACAAGAAGATCAGCGCGATGAACGACCTGCTGCCCCTGCTCGAGAAGATCGTGCAGACCGGCCGCCCGTTCGTCATCGTCGCCGAGGACGTCGAGGGCGAAGCCCTGGCGACCCTCGTCGTCAACAAGCTCCGCGGGACGCTCAAGGCCTGCGCCGTCAAGGCGCCCGGCTTCGGCGACCGCCGCAAGGAGATGCTGCAAGACATCGCGGTCCTCACGGGCGGCGAGGTCATCTCCGAGGAACTCGGCCACAAGCTCGACAAGGTCGGCGTCGACATGCTGGGCCGCGCCAAGCGCGTCGTGGTCGATAAGGACAACACGACGATCGTCAACGGCGCCGGCGAGAAGGCGGAGATCAAGAAGCGCGCCGACTCCATCCGCAAGCAGATCGAGGACACCACGTCCGACTACGACAAGGAGAAGCTGCAGGAGCGCCTCGCGAAGCTCTCCGGCGGAGTCGCCGTCATCAACGTCGGCGCGGCTACCGAGACCGAGATGAAGGCCCGCAAGGCGAAGGTCGAGGACGCGTCCAACGCGACTCGCGCCGGCGTCGAGGAAGGCATGATCGCGGGCGGCGGAGCCGCTCTGCTTCGCGCCTCCCTGATCCTCGAGAAGTTCAAGGGCGAGGACGAGGACGAGACCGTCGGCGGCCAGATCGTGCGCCGCGCGCTCCAGGCCCCGATCCGGCAGCTCGCCGAGAACTCGGGCTTCGAAGGCTCGATCGTGGTCAACAAGGTCCTTTCCGGCAACGCCGGCCAGGGCTTTGACGCCGCGACCGGCGAGTACGTCGACCTGTTCAAGGCCGGCATCGTCGATCCGCTGAAGGTCACGCGGACTGCGCTCGAGAACGCCGTCTCGATCGTCGGGACCATCCTGACGACCGAAGTGCTGGTGTCCGACATCCCGGAGAAGAAGGAAGCTCCGATGGGCGGCGCCGGTCACAGCCACGGCGGAGACATGTATTAAGCTGTAAAGCTTAATACTGCTCAAGGATCAAACGGCCCCCGGCTCGCAAGAGCCGGGGGCTTCGTTTTGTCCGGGTAGGGGGACAAACACTGCCCCGCTATGCAGTGTTTCCCGTGGCCAAAAAATCCTCATGTTGCAAAAAATGCAGATTGGGACTACACTTCGGGAAAGGTTGACCATTCCAGTCGACTTACTATACAGAACGGCATATTCATAAGTTATGCCTACAATGAACGTGCGCGAAAACATTAGAACTGCTGGCTTCGCAGTGCTTCTCCTTCAAGCTTCTTTGGCTCACGCCCGGTTTACAAGGCTATTCGGAGTTCCAATCACGCCCAAGGATAACACGGCGGAATGCAACGTGGATGTTCAAAAGGAGCTCGGGCTTATCGACCACAAGAAATGGGGCTCGCTTCGGTTTGACTGCTCTGGCGGCTACATCAAGAGCCTTTATTTGTCGCCTGATTCCCAAATAGGGAAAAGCATCATAAGGTTCGCAAATGAACACTGGAAATTATTTGATTCGGAACATATTTCCCTCGTAGAGGACGGGACGCCATGGCCAAAGATTGTTCGGACTCGTTTCGGTATCGGATTTCACAGCCGGGATTTGGACAAAGGTATTAGGCCTTTGGCTGGCGGTGGGACAATTCTATTTTATGACTTCGGATCAGTAATGGCGGAGCCACAACCAGGTTTCGATATCAGCCCAAAGACCACCGGAGAGGCTGCAAAGATTAAAGCCCTGCAGTACACGGAAAAGAATCGGGGCCATCTGCCTAATAAAGTTAAGAGCGTTGAGCTTATTATCAGGGATTACTGCGTCTCCAACGCGAATCCGCCACCGAAGCCATACTTGGTTTGGTGGGTTCGCATTAAGGAGGCCAAGAATTCCAACCTTGTTTCATGCTTTGTCGATGCCACAACCGGAGAGCTTTGCGGCCTTAATGGGCCCTGTTATTCAGCCTCGGATTCATTTGAAATGTAATTATGGAAAACGACCGAAGCCACAAATCGACCGGCATAACCATGGGATTGAACCGACCTTTTTCATTCTCTGAACCGCCAAAGGCGGCGGTTCATCCTCAGCGTTATGCCCCTAACTGACGGCCAAAGCCGCAAGCAGCTCTTCAAAGACGGTTAACGGAATCAGAGGAATCGAACGACTCATAATGCGAATTACAAAGCGGATCCTCATCTTCAGCCCGTTAATAATCCTGGCAGCCATCGGCCTCGCCATCTACCTTAGCGGAACCTATCAGCACATCTCGTATCAAGAGTGCATCGCGAGAGGCGGCGTAGTTCAATCGACCAAAGGCCCTCCGTGCAGCGAAGGTGATTCCATAGCTTTAATTACGGCGAACGGCTACCTCAGCTTGAACAATCCATCAATGTGTTGTCCGGGAAAGAAACGGAATTAGAAGAATCGAAAGCCTCAGAATTAACGTTTGCGGAGGCACAACCACGCTGGACGGCCGAAATTTTTCGCGTGGCGTTTAAGGACGGTCGGGGCTACACTTGAGGGGCATAACCAGTTAGCATGAAAGCAAGGGGCCTCCTGTGCTATACAAGGCGGTGGAC
>CAZRIP010000141.1:0-7802 GCA_964600165.1 uncultured Elusimicrobia bacterium
CCTTGGCGATCTCATGCCCGGGATGATTGGGCAGGCCGGGATAATGAACGCGCGCGACCTCGGGATGGGCCAGGAGATGCTTGGCGAGCTCGCCCGCGTTGCGGCAGTGCCGCTCCATGCGGATCGGCAAGGTCTTCGTGCCGCGCAGCAGTAGAAAGCAATCCATCGGCCCGGGGATCGCGCCGACGGCGTTCTGCAGGAACTTGAGCTTCTCGTGAAGCTCGGCGTCGTCGGTGACGACGCAGCCGCCGACGACGTCCGAATGCCCGCCGAGATATTTCGTGGTCGAGTGGACGACGAGGTCGGCTCCGAGCGACAAGGGGCGCTGCAGCGCGGGCGTGGCGAAGGTGTTGTCGACGGCGACCTTGACGCCCTTGGCGTGCGCGAGCTCGCAGACGCGGCGGATGTCGGTCAACTTGAGCATCGGGTTGCTCGGCGTCTCGATCCAAATGAGCTTCGTGTTCTTCTTGATGGCTTTTTCCACGGCGGAAAGGTCCGACGCGTCGACGAAATCGAACTCGAGGCCGAAGCGCGTGAAGACTTTCGTGAACACGCGGTAGGTGCCGCCGTAGAGGTCGTTGCAGGACACGACGTGGTCGCCCGCGCTCAAGGCCTCGATCACCGTCGAGGTCGCCGCCATGCCGGACGAGAAGCACAGGCCGAACCGCGCGCCCTCGAGGGCGGCCAAATTCGCCTCGAGCGCCTGGCGCGTCGGATGGACCGTACGCGAATAGTCGAAGCCCTTGTGCTTGCCGGGCGCCTCTTGAACGTAGGTCGACGTGAAATAGACCGGCGTCATAATGGCGCCCGTCGTCGGATCGGCCTTCTGGCCCGCGTGGACGGCGAGCGTGGAGAAACGTGCTTTTTCGTTCATGAGCGAGAGTCTATCAAATGCCTCGCCGGTCGGTCAGACGACTGGGCCTAGCTTCGGCTTAGGTCCGTGGACTCTGTCGCTCTTTCCCAAAATGCTCCATCATGTATCGATGAGACGCGCGCTCGCGCTCGCCGTCCTTTTGCTGCCGGCGGCCCTAAGGCCGTTGTCCGCCTCGCAAGTCGAGGGAACGCCGGGCTTCGAGCGCATGACGCCGATCCTGCCGGGGACGCAGCCTATCTTGTCCGCAGCACTCGGCGCTCCGATTGATCTCACGCTCGGCGCCCTGCCGGTAGCGCCGCTGGACGTTAGCGGCGAGCCCCCGATCTCAAGCCGAAAAGCGACGACCTCCCGAGCCGAATCCGCCGCCTCCGAGCGCATACATACTATGGGCGCCCATAGTATGTATGCGGCCGCGGCCGAAAAAGCCACTGAATCGTCCCCCTCGCCAGTGGGGAACTCGATCGAAACCGCGCAAGGCGAAGCGCCCGCGATCGCCGCGCACCAAGCCCTCGAGAACGCGCGTCCGCTCGCGCGCGAAATACTGGGCCCGATGGGTGAGCGGCGTCCCGCGGAATTCGACAGCCAGGCCGCCTCCGCCATCTTCGGCGAGGCCAAGCGCCCCGAAGGCGCGGCGCGCGATGTCGCCGGCGCCGACGGCTCGTCGGTCTCCCGCCTCGAGTCCTCGCGGCCGACACTCGCGCCCCGGGCCCAGCCGCCCGCCCCGGCGAAAGCGAAAGGCTCGCTGACGCGCAAGCTCATCTGGGCGAACATCGTGACGTTCGCGCTGACGGTCCCGGCCATGCCGGCCTCGGCGATCATATTCGGGGTCCTGCCGCCGTCATTCCGCCACGCGCTCGCGATCGGCTCGCCGGTCGGCATCGGGTACGGGATTTTCACGATGTTCTCGTACATGTTCGTCCACGCCAATCTCAGCCACATCTTCAACAACATGCTCGTATTCTGGCTGTTCGGCCGCGGCGTCGAGGAACGGTTCGGCCGTCGCGGACTCTGGCGGATCTATCTCTTGAGCGGCGTGACCGCCGCGGCCGCCGCCTTGGTGCTGCCGATCTCGGGTCCGATCATCGGCGCGAGCGCGGCCATTTTCGGCGTGCTGACGGCGTGGCTGGCGATCGAGCGCAAGGAAGGCGCGGACGCGCCGTCCGCGCGAGAAGCGAAGCTGCTCGGCTACCTGGGGCTCTTGAACGCCTTGGGGCCTCTTGTCTCGGCTTTCTTCGAGCTTATGGTTAAAGGCTCGATGACGTTCTCGCTGCTCCAGATCGCCGGCATGGCCGTCGGGTGGATGATGGTCGGCCGCGCGCTCGGCCGTGAACGGAATCCGCTGGGCGCCAAGGCCTTGTTCGCGTACTGGATGATCGCGCAAAACGTGCTGATCCTCCTGCTCGGCGGCCAGTCCTACAACGGGACCTACGTCCTGGGCCACGTGATCGGCGGCGCCGTGGGCGCCCTGCTGGCCTACAAGGTCTTCTTGAAAAAGCCGACCAACCGCGTCGCGTAATCGATCCGGTTCTTGCGCCGCGCGAACCCGTGCCCCTGATCGTGCCCCTCGTCGGGATAAACGACGATTTCGACGGGCGCGCCGCGCTTCTTGAGCTCGTCGTAGATGAGGCGGCTTTCGGCCAACGGGACGTTCGTGTCGTTGGCGCCTTGGATGATGAGCAGCGGCGCCTTCATGTCGTCCAGGAAATTGATCGCCGAGCGGTCCGCGAAGAGCTTGGCATCGGCCGTCGGGTTGCCCATCTGCGTCTCGTACCAGTCGCCGAAGCGGTCCTTGGTTAGCTCGTAATCCTTGACGAGATCGGGCATCCCGTAGAGCTCGACGCCCGCCTTCCATTCGCCCCGGTTTTTCGCGAGCGAGATCAAGGTCATGTAGCCGCCGTAGCTGCCGCCGGTGACGCCCACGCGCTTAGGGTCGACCTCCTTTTTCTTCGCCAGCCACTTCACGCCCGCGATGAGATCCTTGCGGTCGGCCCCGCCCCAATCCTTGCGGTTGGCCGCCTGGAACTCGCCGCCGAAGCCGCTCGAGCCCCGGAAGTTAGGGGCCAACACGGCGAAGCCTGCCTCGGCCAAAGCTTGGCGGTCCGGATACCAGTCGTCGTAGATCTGCCAATCGGGACCGCCGTGGACGAGGACGACGAGAGGAGGCGGGTCTCCCAAGCGCCGCGACGACGGCCGCAAATAGAGCGCGTGGATGATGCGGTCGTCGAAGCTCTTGTATTGGACGAGCTCGGCCTTGGAGAGCGCTTCAGGCTTGATCCCGCCGAGCATCGATTGAGTCAGACGCGCGAAGCGTCCGCCGCGCAGGTCCAGCGTGTAAACGTCGGGGGCGTGCGTCGAGTCGCTCCAAACGTAAACCGCCCGCTCGCCGCGGCGATCGAGATCGAAATCCTCGATGCGCCCGCTCGCCTTGAGCAGCTGCTCGGGTTGCGCGTCGGGCCCGAGCATCCGGTAAAGCGCGGACGCGCCGCCTTCGTTGCGCGTGAAAAAGATGCCCGCGAGCGGATGAAAGACCGCCTGATCGACGTCCCAATCGTCGTAGCCGATGAAGCCGCCGCGCCCCGTCCCGACGTCGAGCAAGTAAAGCTGCAGGAAGCCGCGCTCGTTGCGCGCGCGGCACAAGAGCGAGCGCGAGTCGGCCGAGAAGTCCTCGGGGATGATGAGGCCGCCGGCGAGCGGCGGCGCGATCGAGCGCGTCTCGCCCGTCAGCGAGTCGACGAGCAAGACCTCTCCGGCCGCGTCGTCGCCCGAGCGCAGCGCGGCGATGGTCCGGTTGTCCGGCGCCCAGACGGGATCGTGCAGATTGACCGACTCGCGCGTGAGCTGAGTCTTCTTCTTGGTCGCGAGGTCGACGACCATCAGCTGAAACAGGAACGGCTGGCCCGGATCGGCCAAATAAGCGAGCCTCCCGCCGTCCGGAGAAAAGCGCGGCGAGGTCTCCGCCTGCGTCGAGGCCGTCACGTCCTCGGTCTCCCCGCCCTCGGCGTCGACGACGTAGATATCCGGCCGCTCGTCGCCGCCGAAGTCCGAGGTGAAGGCGATCTTTCGCCCGTCGGGTGAGAAGCGCACATCGCTCGCCTGCTCGCCGAGCGCCGAAAGCTGCGTGGGCCAGCCTCCGGCGGTGGGCACGCTCCAGACCTCAAGCGCGCCGGTGATGTCCGTGACGAAGGCGGCTTGGCGGCCGTCCGGGGAGACGCGCGCCTCGGTCACCTCGCGCATGAGGGACAACCGCGCGGGAGAATAGGGCTCGCGCGCGAAGGCCGCCGCCGCGAGCGCCAGCGCGGCGAGAGCGTTCATCGGCCGGCCGGCTTGTCGAGCGCCCCTTTCGTCGAAAGCCTCGTCACGATGTCGCGCAGGTAGCGCGCGTACCAGTCGAGCGCGGCCAGGTCCAGGCGCTCGTTCCTGCCGTGCACGCGCTCGCCGTCTTCCTCGGTCAGCGGGGGATCGATGCCGTAAGTCACGATGCCCCGCGAGCGCAGGTACTGCGAATCGGTCGACCAAGCGGCCATGAACGGCATGACCTTGGCCTGAGGAGCGAGCTCGCGAGCGGACTGCTCGGCGGCGCGATAGAGCGCCGTATCGACCGGCATGGCCGGGATCGGCCCGAGCGGCGGCTCCTCGTATTTGATCTCGACGTTCGGATCGTCGATGACGGCGTCGAGCTCGGCGACGAGTCCCGCGGGCGCGCGGCCCGGCAAGAGCCGCGCGTTGAAGGTCGCCTGCGCCTCGGCGGGGATCACGTTCGCCTTGTAGCCGCCTTTGACGATCGTCGGCGTGACCGTATCGCGCAGCATCGCCCCGAACTCGGGGTCGAGGGTCGCGAGCCGGTCGGCCGCGCGGTCGAGGTCCGGTCCCGGAGCCGAGGCGAGGACGTCGGCGAGCGCGGCCGCCAGCGCCGCGTCGGCCGACGTCTTTTGCCGCTCGAAGAATCCGCGGACGACGGCGTCGACTCGCGCGGGAGACCGGCGCTCGACGACGCGGGAGATCGCGCGCGCGAGCGCCGCCACGGCGTTGTCGGCGCGCGGCACCGACGCGTGCCCGGCGCGTCCGCGCGCCGTCACGGTCAGATCGAGGTACTCCTTCTCGCTCGCCTGGACGCGCACCTCGGCGGGCTGCCCCTTCGACCAGACCGTGTTGCCGCCCTCGTTGATCCCAAATTCGGCGCCGGCGAAGATCTCGGGGTGGCGGCCCATCAGCCAATCGATATGCCGATCGCGATTGCCCGCCTCCTCGTCGGCCTCGGCGAAGAAGATCACGTCGCGCGAAAGCCGCGCGCCCGAGCGCTTGAGCCAGGCCAGGATCGCCGTCTCGACGGCGCACATGCTCTTGATGTCGGCCGCGCCGCGGCCGTAAAGATAGCCGTCCTTCTCGACCGGTGAAAAAGGCGGAGTATCCCACTCCTTGGGATCGGCGGGCACGACGTCCTCGTGGCACATGAGCACCAGCGGCCGCCGCGAGCCGTCGCCCTTGAGCCGGGCGACGAGGCTCGCGCGCGTTCCCGTGGAGGTGAAGATCTCGGATGCGACGCCGTCCTGGGCGAGCTCGGCTTTCAGGTACTGCGCGGCCAGGATCTCGTTACCCGGGGGGTTCGAGGTATCCAGCGCGACGAGCGCCTTCAAGTGGCGGCGGGCGTCCGCCAGGAAGCGGTCGTCGAGCGGCGCCGAGCGCGCCGTCAGCGCCAGAAACGCCAGGGCCGGGATGAGCACTTCAATGCTTCTCGAGCTTGGCGATCCGGTCGGCCGCTTTCTTCGCCGGCTTGGTGCCTGCGAACTTCGCCTGCACCTCCTGATAGATCGCCGCCGCCTGCGGCGCGTCCTTCAAGTCGCTTTCGGCGACCTCGCCCGCCTGGTAAAGCTGGTCGGCGGCGTCCTTGACGGTGGCGAAATCGGTCGCGACCTTCCGGCGCAGCTCGATCTCTCCTTTATAATCCTTCATGTCCCTGCGCGCGATCTGCGCGGCGTCCTCGAGCGCGTCGACCGCCTCGGCCGGCCCGGCGGCGTGCTCGGGCACGCGCTTGAGCGCCGCGACCGCGTCCGCCGGCCGCGAGAGCCGGTTGCGCAGGAGCTCGGCCTCGCCGCGCAGGGCTTTGACCGCCGAGGGAGTCTTCGGGTACTTCTTGACGATCTTCTCGTCGACCTCGACGGCGAGCTCGTACTGCTTGAGCTTTTCGGCGAAGAGCTTGGCGGTCGCCTCCAGCGCGTCGAGAGCCGCGGGGTCCTCTGGATACTGGGACACGAGCTCCTGATACGCCGCGACGGCCTTGTTGTAATCTTTGAGTCCCTCGGCGTAGATCTTGCCGATGGCGGCGAAAGTCTTCGGGCGATAGTCGCTGTCGGGATAGACGGCGGCGAGCTCCTTGAACTGGAGCAGCGCGGCCGCGTGCTTGTCGTTGCGCTCGTGCAGCCAGCCGAGGCTCCAATCGACGGAGTCCATCTCGTCGTAGTCCGGGTAGCGGATTTGAAACCGCGCGAACTCGACGATCGCGGCCTCGTAGGCCGCGTCCGCGAACCTATCCGAGACGTTCGCGAGCATCTTCGCCATGCGCGCCGCCTTGTCCGGAGAGTCGGAGACGGCGACGAGCTCGCCCAAGACCGGCCTGTACTTGCGGCCGAGCTTTTTATCGGCGAGCGCCAAGAACGCGGATTTCGCCTGGAGCGCGAGCGGCGACGCAGGGTTCTCGTGCATCACGCGCAGATAATCGATCAGCGCGGTCTTGTAGTCGCCGGATTTCTCGCGCAACTGCGCCTCGAGGAACTTCGCGTCGACGGCCGCGGGCTCGTCGATGTGCTGGCGCACGAAGATCTGGAGCGCGTGCGGGAGCGCCTCGGCCAGATCGGCGTCGCCGCCGGCGTCCTTGAGGAATTGCCATTCGGCCGCGGTCTCGGGGCGCTTGAACTTCGGCTTCTTGGCCTCGACGACGGGCTTGGGCGCGGGGGCCGCCTCTTCTTTCTTCGGCTCGGCGGGCGCGGCGGCGGCCGGCGCCGTCGAAACGGCGGTCTCGGCTACCTTGGGCGCGTCCTGCGCCGAGGCGGAAAGCACGGCGGACAGCACGAGAGTCGATAGAGTCGTCATGTTAGTTTTGGCGCGCTCCTTTATCCGCGGCTTTCGAGACGGCGTCGAGGATATCGTATTTGGTGATGATGTCGTAGCCCGTCTTGCCGGATTGCACGAGCACGGCCGAGCGTTCCGGCGTGATCAGGCGCAGCACGGACTCGATGCGCGCCTCGGGCGTGATGACGGGCAGCGTCTCGCCCATGACCTCGCGCACGATCATCTTGCGGATGTCGCGGCCCTTGAGCATGAGCCCGAGGATCGCGTCCTCGTAGACCGCCCCGACTGGCTTGTTGCCCTCGAAGACGGGCAGCTGGGAAATGTCCTGCTTGCGCATCGCGTGCAGCGCGTTCATCAGCGTGTCCTTGGGCCTGCCGGTGACGAGCTTCTTGTCGCGGCCGCCGTGGCGCTTGAACGAGACGACGTCCTTGGCATGAAGATGGAGCTCGGTGTCGGTGTACTGATTCTCGCGCATCCATTCGTCGTTGTAGATCTTGGAAAGATAGCGCATTCCCGTGTCCGGCACCAGGATGACCATGAAGTCCTTGGCCGAGAGCTTCTCGGCGTACTTTAATCCCGCCCAGACGGCGGAGCCGCCCGAGCCGCCCGTGAGGATGCCCTCCATCTTCGCCAGGCGGCGCGTCGTCACGAAGCAGTCGCGGTCCGGCGTCTGGAGGACGTCGTCGACGCATTTGAGGTCCATCGTGCCCGGGAAGATGTCCTCGCCGATCCCTTCGACGACGTAGGGATGCGCCTTGCCGACGCGGTTGAACTTGATCTTCTCGTAGTAAAGCGAGCCGATCGGATCGGCGCCGATGATCTTGATCTTGGGGTTCTTCTCCTTGAGATAGCGCGCCACGCC
>CAZRIP010000142.1:0-7726 GCA_964600165.1 uncultured Elusimicrobia bacterium
AGCCCCAAGATCCGCGCGACGAGCGGGATCGCCTCGCCCTTGATCTTATCCGGGTAGCCGGTCCCGTCGAATCGCTCGTGATGGTTCTGTATGATCGGCAGCGCGCCCTCGACGAGACGGATGCCCTCGAGCATGTGCACCGACATCGTCGGATGCAGCTCCTCGGCGGCCTTGACGATGCCCATCTCGGAGAGCATCGCCGGATTGTTGAAGGCGACGTAGCCGAGGTCGTGGAGCAGCCCCGCGTAATAAAGCATACGGTAGTCGTAATCGACGAGACCCATCGCCCGGCCGATCGCGCAGGCGAGTTTGGCCGCGCGGTTGGGATGCCCGTCCATCGCCGGCTTCGCCGTCTCGATCACCGAGCCGAGGAGCTCGAGGACGTGCGAGAAGAAGTTCTTCTGGTCCTGCATCACCCGCGTGTTGGTGATCGCCACCGACGCCAAGCTCGCCAGCGACTGCAAAAGCGAGACGTCCTCCGGTGAGTAGGTGCCGGTCTTCTTGTTGAGCACCTCGACGACGCCGACGAGCTCGCCGCGGTAGGTCATCGGCACGCACAAGAGCGAGCGCGTGACGAAGCCGGACGCCTTGTCGAACTTGCCGGCGAATCGAGGATCTGTTTTCGTGTCGTTGACGACCTCGGGCTTCTGGTGCAAAGCCACCCACCCGGCGATGCCCTGGCCGAGCGGCAGCGTCATCGTCCGCAGCGCCTTGGCCTTTTCGCCGGACGCGACCTTGAAGAACAGGCTCTTCTTGTCGTCGGTGACGAGCATCGTCGCGCTCGCCTCGGAATCGAGCAATTTTTCCGCCGCCGCGCCGATCTTGACGAGCAAGAAATCCAGGTCGAGCGCCGTGTTGAGCGAGTTGGCGATCTCGAAGAGCTCGAGCGCCGTCGACTCATTGAGCGCCGTCTTCACTCGGTGCCTCCGAGGACTTCGCGCACGGTCGTCATGCCCGTCTTGACCTTCTCCAGGCCGTCCTGGATGATCGTGCGCATGCCGAGCTTTACCGCCGCCGTGCGGATCATGTCGGCCGCCGTCGTCTGCAGCATGAAGCTGCGCAGCTCCTCGTTCAAGACCATCAGCTCGTGCATGCCCATGCGGCCGCGATAGCCTTGGCTGTTGCAATTAGGGCAGCCCTTGGGCTGGAAGAATTTCTGTCCCGGAGGGAGCTCGACCTTGTTTTCCTTGAAGACCTTGATCTCGTCCGCGGTCGGGTCGCGCTCCTCTTTACAGTCCGGGCACAAGCGCCGCGAGAGACGCTGGGCGAGCACGGCCTTCATGGTGGCGACGACCATGAACTCCGGGATGTGCATGTCGATCAAGCGCGAGATCGAGGACGGCGCGTCGTTGGTGTGGATCGTCGAGAACACGAGATGGCCCGTCATGGCGGCTTCCATGGCGATATGAGCGGTTTCGGTGTCGCGGATTTCGCCGACCATGATGACGTCCGGGTCCAAGCGCAGGAACGATCTCAGGGCCGTCGCGAAGTCGAACTTCTTGTCCTCGCCGAGCTTCAAATCGGGGTTGACCGGGACCTGCACGATGCCGTCGAGGTTGTACTCGACGGGGTTTTCGGCGGTCAGGATCTTGATGTCCGGCCGGTTGACGTAGTTGAGCGCGCCGTAGAGAGTCGTGGATTTTCCCGACCCCGTGGGGCCGCAGACGAGGATCAGGCCGAAGTTCTTCTTGCCGCCGATGCCCTTCAAGAGGCCGAGGAACTTGTCTTGGGTGTCCTGCATGAAGCCCATCTTCGTGATGTCGACCTGAACGGATTTACGATCCAAAATACGCATGACGCACGATTCGCCGTAGACGGTCGGCACCATCTCGACGCGGAACTCGAGCGGGTTGCCTTGGTTGAGCACCTGGATGCGGCCCGACTGCGGGATGCGCCGCTCCGTGATGTTCATCGAGTTCGTCATGATCTTGATCTTGGCCGCGAGCGCGAAGCGGTACGGCCAAGGGATCTGGAACGGGCCCGCGCGCAGCACGCCGTCGCAGCGGAAGCGCAGCAGCACGCGCGAGTTTTTCCCGTTCGGGTCCTCGAAGGGCTCGATGTGAATGTCCGAGGCCTTCGCCTTGATCGCGGCCAGGATGATGGCGTTGACCATCTTCTCGACTTCCGGCGCCGAGGCGTCGACCTTCGTGATGTCGGAGGCTCTGGGGCCCCCGTCCTTGACGACCTCGAGGCCCTTCATGCCCTTCTCGTCGGGGCGCCAGTCCTCGAGGAACGTCTTTTTCTGCTCGGCTTCGTCTTGCTTGATCTTCTGGATCAGCGCGCCGCCGCCCTTGCCGTAGGCGAGATCGATGTTTCGAATGATCTCCGGGGGCAAGGCGAGCAGGGGCTTGATGTCGAGGCCGGTGCGCGTCTGGAGGTCTTCGATCGTGAAGAGGTCCTGCGGGTCCGCCATCGCGACGGAAAGAGTATTCTCTTCCTTGGCGTAGGGAAGGATGTGGCTGCGGCGCGCCATCTGCTCCGGGATGATCTTGACCGTGGCGGCGTCGATGTCGGCGCCTTCCAAGTCGGCCACCTCGACCTTCCACTCGTCGGCGAGCAGCTGCAGGAGCGCCTTGGGCTCCATGAGCTTCTGCTCGAGGATCACGCTCTGGATCGGCCGCGCCGAGGTGTTGGCCTCGGCCTCGACCATGTTGAGCTTGTCCTCGTCGATCGGCTTGCGCTCCTGGAGGATCTCCAGGACCGTTTTGTGCCGCTGGACGCCTTTAACCGCCATGGTACTCGGTGAAAACCTCCCTTAATACGGCGCAGACCTCACCAAGGGTAGCTGACGATTCCAATGACGTCAAGACGTGCGGGAACAAATTCTCGCCGCTCTTCGCGGCCTCCTTCAAAGAACGCAAATCGACTTTCTTCCTCTTGCCCCGGAACTGCGCCAGCCGCTTGACCTGGTCCGCCTCGAGCTTGGGGGAGATCTTGAGCGTGCGAGAGGAAGAACGGGTCTCGTCCACTTGCAGCGTATTCACTCCGACTATTTTCCGTTTCCCGGACTCTATATCCTGCTGGTACTTGTAGGCCGACTCTTGGATCTCGCCTTGCGGCACGCCTTGCTCGATGAGCTTGAGCATGCCCCCTTTTGCCCGGATCTCCTTGAGCTTCGCCCAGATCCGTCCTTCGAGCTGGGAAGTGAGGGCCTCGATCGCGTAGGAGCCGCCCGCGGGATCCACCGTATCCGCCACGCCCGTCTCATTGGCCAGGATCTGCTGCGTGCGCAGCGCGACTTGGGCCGACTCTTCGCTCGGCAACGCGAGCGCCTCGTCGAAGGAGTTCGTGTGCAGCGACTGGCAGCCGCCCAGGACGGCGGCCAGGGCCTGCAGCGCGACGCGCGCGACGTTGTTGTGCGGCTGCTGGCTCGTCAATGTGGATCCGCAAGTTTGGACGTGGAACCGCAGGAGATGGCTCTTGGGGTCCCTCGCGCCGTAATCTTCCTTCATGATCCTCGCCCAGACGCGGCGCGCGGCGCGGAACTTCGCGATCTCCTCGAGGAAATGGTTGTGGCAGCCGAAGAAGAACGCGAGCCGCGGCGCCATCTGGTCGATGCCGACGCCTCTCGTCAGAAGTTCTTTTATGTAAACCTCGGCGTTCGCGAACGTGAACGCGATCTCCTGCACGGCGTCGGAACCCGCCTCGCGGATGTGGTAGCCCGAGATCGAGATCGGGTTGAACTGGGGGCAATTCTTGAACGACCACTCCATGGTGTCGGCCGCCAATCTCAGAGAGGGCGCGGCCGGATAGATGTAGGTGCCGCGCGCCATGAACTCTTTTAAGATGTCGTTTTGCAGCGTGCCGCGCAGCGCGGCCGGGGCGATGCCCCTTTTCTTCGCGACGGCGACGTAGAAGGCGAGCAGCAAGGGCGCCGTGGCGTTGATCGTCAGCGAGGTGGAGACCTCGTCGAGCGGGATGCCGTCGAAGAGCTGCTCCATGTCGGCGACGGTGCCGACGTGCACGCCGACGCGGCCGACCTCGCCCTTGGCCCGCGCGTCGTCGGCATCGAGGCCCATCTGCGTCGGCAGGTCGAACGCCGTGGACAACCCGGTCTGGCCCTGCTCGAGCAAGAAGCGGAAGCGCGCGTTGGTCTGCTTGGCCGTGCCGAAGCCCGCGTACTGGCGCATCGTCCACAGGCGCCCGCGGTACATCGTCTTCTGGATGCCGCGCGTGTACGGGTACTCTCCCGCGCGCTCCGCCGGGAGGCTTTGCGGGCCGTAGAAGCGCTCCAGCGTCACGCCCGACGGAGTGGTGAAATCGTTCTCGCCGCTCATGCGATCTCCAGCACGTCGCCTTTCTTGACCGAGCCCTTCAGCGCTCCGCCCGCGAGCTCGAGCACGCTGTGCGCGCGCAGCACCCAGGGCGACAGGCGCCACGGCTTGATGTTTTCGATCACGCGCGCCACTTCGAGCCTCTTATTCAGGAATACCACGTCGATCGCGAACTTCATGAAAAACGTGTGGATCATCGGGCAGGGCACGATCCAGAGGCCCTCGTCGTCGGCCATCGACGCGCGGCCGAGAAGTCCCTTATTGCGGGCCGGCGCCGTGTCGGCGAGCTCGACGCGCGCCGCCACGGTCTTGCCGGTCGTCTTGTTGACCGCCACCACGGCGATAGTCTACAAATTAGCGACGCCGCGCACGTCAAAGCCGAGGGCGCGCGCGGCGATGCCGAGCTGGCGGTCGTGGGTGAGAAAGACGAGCTCGCCCTCGATCTCATCTTCCTTCAGCAGAGCGGTTGCGAGATGAATGGCGTCGAGCGCCCCGATGACGGTCGGATACGACTGAGACGCCTTTTCAAGCACCTCGGCCGTGACCGCCATGCGCTCGGCGGCGCTCAAAATGAACTTGAGCTCGGCGCGTTTGGCCGAGATCTCCACGTCGTCGAAGGCTCCCTCGAGACGATAGCGATCGAGGGTCCGCAGAGCTTCGACGCGCGTCAAATCGCTCGTGAAGGCCTGCCCCCATTGCCCCCACTCCTTGAGCGCCGGCTGCCGGACGACGATTCTTTGGACGAGGGCGGACGTTTCGAGATAGACGTTCATTCGCGCCCTTCGCGGATGACCCTGACGACTTCATCGACGGAGAGCGCATGCCTGAGCGGAGAGATCTTCATCTCGCGCAGTTCCTTCGCAGTGCGCGTGGCGGGCTGAGTCACGAGCATCGGCTTTTTCGCGCGGATCGGCTCGAGACGGGCCACCGGCGTCGTGCGGTCCATCACGACGACCTCATGTCCCTTCTTGACCTCGCTGAGATAGTAGCTGAGCTTGGCTTTGAGCGTGGCGATGTTCACCGTGATCATGACTATATGATAGTCATGACTAGTCATCTTGTCAAGGCCGGCCTCAAAAAGACCATGAAAGGCCCGCTGAGATTTCAGCGCGATTTGGGGGGGCGCTTCAAAAGACCATCAGAGGCCGCGGGGTATCCTCAAGTGAATGAAGAACAAACGCCGCAAGACCCGCACGCTGCAGAGAATTTCGCTGGCCGAGCTCTCGGCCCAGTTGGAATCCCCCCACGTCGCGCGCTGGCTCAAGGCGAGCCGCGCCAAGAAGACGCCGCCGGTCGTCGTGAAGGACGGCTAGCGGATGACGGCCATGCGGCCGGTGGTCTGGCCCGCGTCGGTCTTCACTTCGAAAAGGTAGGTGCCCGAGGCGACGAGCTGGCCCGCGTCGTTCTTGCCGTCCCAGACGAGCGTCTTCAAGTCGCGGACGAGCCGGCCGCTGACGGTATAGATCTTGATCTCGGTGTTCGAGCTCTGCAGGCTCGTCGGCACCGAGAACGAGACGACGGTCGCCTGCGCGACGCGGAACGGGTTCGGAAACGCGATCGCTTTCTGATCGCCGTCGAAGTTGGCGAGCGTGCCGTTGACGGCGAGCTTCATCGAGCGGAAGACGTTGACTTGACCTGCGCCGGAGCCCGAACCCGCGGTGTGGACCGACTGGCCGCCGATGCTGTTGGCGCCGCCGCGCAGCGCCGTCTCGATCTGCGCCGGCGTCAGAGCGGGCTTGGCCGATCGCATCAACGCCATCAAGCCGGCGACGAACGGCGAAGAGAACGACGTGCCGGAGTCGCTGGTCGTGCCGCCGCCCAAGGCGTCGACGAGGACGTTGTTGCCCGGAGCGGAGACGCCGTGCGCGGCGAGCTCGGCGCCTTGGCAGCTGAACGACGCGACGTTGTTGGACGAGTCCGTGGCGCCCACGGGGATGATGCCCGCGGCGCCGGGGCCCGTGCCCGCGCAATTGGCCGGCGCGTCGACGCCGTTGGTGCCTGAGCCGTTGCAAAATTCGCTCGAGCCGTTAAAATTGCCCGCCGAAATGGCGATCGGGATGAGATTGGCCGTCAGAGTGCCGAGCTGAGCCTGCGTCAACGGCAGGCCGCTGCAGTCGGAATTGCCGCCGATGCTCATGTTGACGACGAGGTTGCCGAGCGCGGGCTTGCCCTTGAGCGTCGCGTAAACGTAGTGGATCGCGTTGGCCAGCGCGGCGTCCGTCGTACCCGCGCAGCCCGGGTTGAAGACGCGGATCGACGCGATCTGGGCGCCCCAGGACACGCCGGCGATGCCGACCCCGTTGTTGGTCGCGGCCGCGGCGACGCTGGCGGTCTCGGTGCCGTGGCCGCAGGCCGGGACCGGCGTGCCGCCCGTGCCGCCGTTGTCGGCCGCGCACGCGGCGCCGCTCGGATTGCAAAACACGTTGACCGTCGGATCGTTGATGTATTTCGGGATCAGGTCGGGCTGATTGACGAAATCGACGCCGGAGTCGATCATGGCGACGGTCGTCAGATTGGTCCCGCCCGTGTCGAAGTCCCACCCCGCGAAGGCGTCCGTGTTCGTCAGCGCGTACTGCTGCGGCACGCCGGGATCGCTCGGATAGGCGTTGAAGTGAAGCACGCGATTGGGCACGACCTGAACAACGCCGTGGAAGCCGTTGAGCCGGGAGAGATACGGGACGACGCTCGCCCCCGAAGAAAGAGTGACGAGGACCCAGCCCGAGACGCTCGTATCCTGCTGCGCGACGCCGCCTAGCGCGAGCAGCGCCGAATCCTTATCCGCCTGGGTCGTCGCGCTCGAGAATTGGACGAGCACCTGCTCGGCGGCGACTTCGATCGGGCCGGCGGCGCCCGCGGTCGAGCCCAAGCCGAGCTGGCCGGCCGTCAATCGCTCGATCTTGAGGTCGGAAGCGCGGACCGAGGCGGGCGAAAGAGCGAGCAGCAGCGCGGCCGCGGCGAGCCTCACGAGGCGACGGTCTCCTTCTTCGCGATCCCGTTCTCGCGCTTGATGATTTCCACCAAATCGTAGACGTCGTTGAGCTCGTAGTCGGCGCCGGACTCCTTGGTGTCGAAGGTGTTGCCGTACTTGGCCCAGGCCGTGCGGATCTTGACCGCCTTGGCGCCGACGACGTCGCGGTCGGCCCAGTCGCCGACCATGATCGTCTCGGAGGGCTTGGTGCCGAGAAGCTCCAGCGCCTTTCTAAACGGCTCGGGCGCGGGCTTTTTGACGCCGGTGTCCTCGGACGTGATGACCTGGTCGAAGTAGTGATGAAGCCCCAAGCCCACGATGCGCAGCCACACTTCCAGCCGCGGCGCGTCGGAGATGACGGCCATCTTGATGCCGAGCTTCTGCAAGTCGGCCAGCGTCATGCCGACGTGCGGGTAAAGCACCATCGTGCCGGCCTTGGCGCGCCGATAGCCGACGATCCCGCCGGCCAGGACCTTGTAGTCGA
>CAZRIP010000143.1:0-7501 GCA_964600165.1 uncultured Elusimicrobia bacterium
GACCTACGAGGGGCAGCGTCTGGGCGGCGTCTCCACCGCCGAGTCCTGGACGACGGGCGTCGTCTTCATCCGGCAGCTTTGGCGCGAGCTTCTCGCTTAGCTCAAGTTTGTTACAATGGCAGCGCTTAAAAGCCAAGCATGGCCGATAAAAAGCAGCAACCCAAGGGCCGCGTCGCCGCGCTGACGGCCGAGCTCTTAGCCCACAAGGTCATCATCCTGTGGCTGCCGCTGCTCTACTTCCTCATATCATCCCTGTTCTACCTCCGCACCTACGACTCCGCGCAGGTCAAGATCACGGTGATGCAGATGGGCGGCTGCGCGCTGCTGGCGCTCTGGCTCGTGCGGCTCGTCGAGGCCGGCGGCGAGGCGCTTAATAAGGACGACCTCGTCTGCTTGTCGCCGTTCCTGGCCTATCTGCTCGTGGGCATCCTTTCATACGTCCACGCGCCCTACCACATGGCGAGCACGGACTTCTTCCTGCGCCACTTCTTCTTCATGACGGCGGCGCTGATCGTCATCTACGAGTTCGACCTGTCGGGCGTCGAGTGGTTGACGCGCGTCCTCATATGGACGGGCTGGGTCGCGATCGGCTACGGCTTCCTGCAATGGGTGGACCACACGTGGTTTCCGCCGGGCGTGGGCAAGGGGATCGACCCGTTCATCTGGCGCGGGGCCTTCGGCGAGCGCATCTTCTCGACTTACGGCAACCCGAACTTCTTCGCCGATTTCCTCGTCATCATTTTCCCGATCCTGCTGACGCAGTACTTCAAGACGCGGCGCTGGTCCTTGATCCCGCTGATGGCGATGCTCGTCTGGGACTTGATCGTCACCGGCACCAAGGGCGCGTGGATCGGCTTCGGCATAGTGATCGTCATCTTCGGAGTCCTCGCCTTCGTCTATTTCGACGACATCGTCGGCAAGTTCAGGAAGGCCGTGTTCTCCGTCGTCGCCGTCGGCGCCTTGACTTTCGCGGCGCTCGTCGCCAAGGACGTCGCCGCGCGCATCGTCTCGGTCAACTTCCGCCTGTTCACGTGGGAAGCGACCTGGGAGATGATCATGACGCAGCCGCTGATCGGAACGGGCGTCGGCAGCTTTCCGCCCATCTATCCGGCCTTCCGGCGGCCGCCCATATTCCACATCGAGGGCAAGCACAACACCGAGACCGACCACGCCGAAGACGAGTACCTCGAGGAGCTCTTCGACAACGGCATCCTGGGCTTCGGCGTCTTCTTGTGGCTGGCGTTTTCCACCTTGAACGTCGGCTTTCGCTCGCTCGGGCAGCTGACCGGGCCGCTGCGCGGGCGCGACGGCAAGCCCCCGCCGCGCGCCTACGACCTCATCGGCTACATGGTCGCGTTCATGGGCATGCTCGGGCACAACTTCTTCGACGTGAGCCTGCGCTTCGTGTCGTCCGGGGTCTATCTCGGGCTTCTCTCGGGCACGATCGTCAACCTCGCGCGCGGCAAGGGCCTCTTCGAGCTCCACGCCCAGCGCGAGATCGGCGCGGAGAAAGCCGCCGGCCCGGTCGTCGTCGACGAGACGCAAGGCCCCTCGCTTTGGAAGATCGTCTCCGAGTTCCTGATCTGGCCGGCGCGCTTAGCGGCGATCGGGGGCCTGTGCTACGTCTCTTTCCTCATCTTCAAGGAGTTCAACGAGCTGCAGGGCCCGGTCGACCGCCTGACGATCGGCGGCGAGGTGCTACAGTGGTATCTTTCATGGGGAACGCTCTCGGCCTGCGTGCTCGGCCTCGGGGCGGCGTTCGTGCGCCTCGTCATGCTGTCGGAGAACCCGGTGTCGTCGGCCCTCGTCGTCGCCGCGCTCTTCCCGCTCTATCAGTTCTGGGGCTACTTCAAGGCCGACATCCACCACAACATCGCGATCTACTTCTCGAAAGATCGCAACTGGGACCAGGCGCTCCACCACTACTACGAGGTCCATCGCTTGAACCCCGACTTCGTGATGTCGCTCTATTTCGAAGGCAACGTCTACAACGACCGCTTCGACATGCGCAAGATCAACAATCCGGCCTGGGGCGACAAGCCGGGCCAGATCCGCGACGACTACGAGCGCGCGCTCGACGCCTACAACGAGGTGCGCAAGCTCGCGCCGAACTACGTCCAGATGCACCATCAAGTCGGAGCGCTGCACATGAAGCGCGCCGAGTGGGCGATCAACAACGGCCATCCCGAGGAGGCGCAGAAGTACCTCGACCGCGCGATGAACCGCTTCCGGCTCTACGAGCAGATCGACCCGGTGTTTCCGCCCAACTACTCCCGGATGGGCCAGATCTACATGCTCGAGAAGAAGTACGCCGAGGCCGTCCAGGTCTACCGGGACTTCATCGACGCCGAGAAGTGCGCGGTCGCGCCGTCTTTGATCTCGAAGCCTTGGCTGCGCAAGTCGATCCTGTCTTATCAGTCCTACGTCGACGAGCCCGGCATCCCTTATCCCGTGCATCGCCACGAGACGGGCGAGGGCTACACGAACCTCGGCAACGCCTACTTCCTGATGGACCGCTTGAAGGAGTCCGAGGCCGCGTACCTCAAGGCGCTCGCGCTCGAGCCCGGTTACGAGCCGGCCAGGAAGAACTTGGGCGCGCTTTATTCGAAGGCCCAGTCGAAAGGCGCGCTGCGCAAGGTGCCGCCGCCGGCCAAGCCGCCGCCGCCGGGCGCGCCGCCCTACACCGGCTTCGAGGTCCTGCCCTTTGGCAAGAAGTAGGCTCCTCTTGCTCGCCGCCTGCGTCGCGGCGGCGGCGCTCTTGCCCGCGGCTTACGCCGCGCGCTTTCCCGCGCGGGGAGAGGCCGCCGGCACGCCGTATCCGAGCGAGGACAGCTATGCGGTCATCGCGGCGAACTTCGCCGATCACGGCGCTCTTCTGGGAGAAGACGGCAAGCCCACCGCCCATCGCGAGCCGGTCTATCCGATGCTGCTCGGCGCCGCGTTCAAGGTTTTGGGGAAAAACTATCCGGCCGAGGTCGCGCTCAACTTGCCCTTGAACGCCCTGATGGTCTACGCGCTCTTTCGGACGGGCGCGGCGCTCTTCGGCGAGTTGACGGGACTCGCGGCGGCCGCCGTCGCCGCGCTCTACCCGACGTTCATCTACTACGCCTCGCGGCCGCGGCGCGAGACGCTGCTGACGCTCTTGTCGATCGCCTGCGTGGCCGCGCTGGCGCGCGCGCACCGGCGCGGCGGCGCGAAAGACGCGGCGCTGGCCGGCGCCGTCAACGCGTTGACGGCGCTGGCGAACACGACGTTCTTGCCCTTCGGGCTGCTCGCTCCCGCGGGTTTCCTGTGGCTTTGGCGCCAGGAGCCGAAGAAGGCGCTCGCGCGCGCGGGCCTTTATTGGATCGTCCTCGCCGTCGTCTACGCGCCGTGGCCTTTGCGCAACTACGCGGTGTTTCACCGCTGGATCGCCGGCACGGCCGGCGCGGGCGGCACGGTCTTCTACATCAACCAGCTCGTCCCTTCGGAGCTGGGCGGGCTTCCCGAGGAAAAAAAGATCGTCCACGGCGACCCCGTCTATCAACAATCGCAAGGGCTCGACCCGATCGACGTCGACCGCTATTTCTGGAAGGCGGGCATGGCGCGCGTGAGGGCCGAGCCGCTGCGGTTTCTCGAGCTCGCCCTCAAGCGCTTCTTTATCGACGAGTGGCGCGTCGTCCCGCGCGCGCGCCCCTACGAGAGCTCTTACGGCCTCGTGCGCTGGACGGCGCTCCTCTCCGACGGCTGGATCATCCCGCTCGGCCTGTTGGGATTGCTCTTTTTCTGGCGGCTGCGGCCGCCCGAGAGCGCGTGGATCGCGCTGCTGCTCTTGTCTTACAACGCCGTCTACGCCGCGCTGTTCTCGATCCTGCGCTACCGCGTGCCCATGATGCCGTGGGTGATCCTTTTTTGCGCGCTGACGCTCACGAGGCTGGTACCGATACATGACTAATAAATCCAAGTTCGACCTGCGGCGCATGAAGGCCGCGATCCTGGCCGGCGGCGCCGGCACGCGGCTCTCGGAAATGACCGACCGCGTCCCGAAGCCTATGGTCGAGGTCGGCGGCCGCCCGATCCTCTGGCATATCATGAAGACCTACGCCTCCTACGGGATCAAGGAGTTCGTGATCGCGCTGGGCTACAAGGGCGACGTGATCAAGGATTATTTCCGGCGCTACCGCCACCATAAGAGCAGCATGGTCGTGCACCTGCGCAGCGGCGACATCACGCTGCACGACAGCCAGTGCGAGGATTGGACCGTCCACCTGCTCGACACCGGCGAGGGCACGCTGACCGGCGGACGCCTGCGCCGCGTGATGGAGTACGTCGGCAACGAGCCGATCTTGGCCACCTACGGCGACGGCGTCGCCGACGTCGACGTCAAGAAGCTCGTCGACTATCACGCCGCGCACGGCAAGCTCGCCACCGTCACGGCCGTGCGCCCGCCGGCGCGCTTCGGCGGCCTGGAGTTCAAGGGCAACCTCGTCACGCGCTTCACCGAGAAGCCGCAGGTCGGCGAGGGCTGGATCAACGGCGGGTATTTCGTGCTCGAGCCGAAGGTGCTCGAGTATCTGCAGGGCGGCGACGACCTGATCCTCGAGCGCGGGCCGATGGAGGGTCTGGCCGCGGACGGCGAGCTCGCCGCGTACAAGCACGAGAGCTTTTGGCAGTGCATGGACACGCTGCGCGATCTCAAGCTCATCGAGTCTCTTTGGGAGGGCGGCCGCGCGCCGTGGAAAAAATGGAACGACTAGATTCCTGGAAGGGCCGCCGGGTCTTCGTGACCGGCGCGACGGGCGTGGTCGGGTCGTGGCTGGTCAAGGAGCTGCTGGAAGCCGGCGCGCAGGTCTGCGCGCTCGTGTTGGACCACGATCCGCAGTCGGAACTCATGCGCAGCGGCGACGCGCGGCGCTGCCGCCTGGTCGACGGGCGCTTGGAGAACATGGCCGACGTCTCGCGCGGCATCCAAGTCTTCGAGGCCGAGGCCGTCTTTCACTTGGGCGCGCAGACCTTGGTCGGCGCCGCCCAGCGCGATCCGCTGGCGACCTTCGAGTCGAACATCCGCGGCACCTACAACCTTCTCGAGGTCTGCCGCCACGCCCCGTCCGTGAAACGGGTGGTGGTGGCCTCTTCCGACAAAGCATACGGGGAGAGCGACAAGCCCTACGTCGAGGACATGCCGCTTTTCGGCAAGAACCCCTACGATTGCTCGAAGTCCTGCACCGACCTGCTCGCGCAATGTTATTTCCATTCATACGGCCTGCCGGTGGCCGTCGCGCGCTGCGGCAACATCTTCGGCGGGGGCGACCTCAACTGGAGCCGGATCGTGCCGGGCGTCGTGCGCTGGCTGATCCGCGGCGAGCGCCCCGTCCTGCGCAGCGACGGCAAGACGACGCGCGACTACTTCTACGTCAAAGACGCGGCCAAGGCCTACATGGCCCTGGGCGCCGCCGTGGGCGAGAAGGGCGTGGCCGGCGAGGCCTTCAACTTCTCCGCCGACACCCCGGTCACGACCTTGGCGCTCGTCGAGCGCATCGGCAAGCTGATGGGCCAGAAAGTCAAACCCGTCATCGAGGACTCGGCCCGAAACGAGATCGCGCACCAGCGGCTTTCGTCGGCCAAGGCCCGCAAGGTTCTGGGCTGGAAATCGACCTTCTCGCTCGACGACGGCCTGCGCGAGACGATCAACTGGTACCGGGCGTTCCTGGGCTAGAAATATCGACTTACCCCGGGGTAAGTCGATATTCAGCGGCTCGCGGGCAATCTCGGCTATCGCCAGCGATAGTCGAGATTTGTCCCGACGGCAGGATTAACGGGTTGTTTCGCCGTCTGGCCGGTGCGTCTAAAAAACGATACAATCACTCAGTTATGATCGACGGCGTGGCCGTGCGCCCGTTGAAGAGGATCGCCGATGAGCGCGGCGAGGTCCGCCACATGCTGCGCCGCGACGACCCCCACTTCAAGGGCTTCGGCGAGATCTATTTTTCGACGGCCAAGCCCGGGTTCGTCAAAGGCTGGCACCTGCACAAGAAAATGACCTTGAACTACGCCGTCGTCGCCGGCAAGATCCATCTTTGCCTGTTCGACGCGCGCGAAAAGTCGAAGACCAGGGGCGAGTTCCAGGAGATGACTCTCGGCGGCGAGAACTACGCCCTCGTGACGGTCCCTCCCGGCGTGTGGAACGGCTTCGAGGCGGACGGCGACCAAGAAGCGATCGTCGCCAACTGCTCCGACGTGCCGCACGACCCCGTCGAGATCGTCCGCGCCGCCCCGTTCGTCAAAGATATCCCGAACCGCTGGCGCGCGAAGGTGGGCCGGTGAAGGCCCTCGTCATCGGCGCGTCGGGCCAGGTGGGCGCGCTGCTGCTCTCATCCCTGGAGCAGGCGGGCGTCGAGGCCGTCGGCACGGGGCACTCCCGCGCGGGACGGTTCGCGCCGCTCGACATCATGGACGCGAAAGCGACGGCCGAGGCCGTCGCCGCGGCCGAGCCCGATCTGGTTTTCCTCGCCGTCAACAACGCGGGCGGCGTCGACTACTGCGAGGAGTATCCCGAGCAGGCGCGGGCCTTGAACGTCGAGGGCACGCGTCACGTCGCCGAGGCCTGCCGCAAGATCAAAGCCAAGCTCGTCTATTTCTCGACCGACTACGTCTTCGACGGCAAGCAGGGCCCCTACGACGAAGAAGCCGAGCCCAACCCGGTCAGCGTCTACGGCCGCGCCAAGTTGGACGCCGAGAAGATCGTCGCCGCCGTGCCGAAGTCGCTCATCTTGCGCACGACGGCGGTCTACGGCTGGGACCGCGGCTCGAAGAACTTCGCGATGCAGGTTTGGGACAACCTGTCGTCGGGCCGGCGCATGCGCGCGCCGAGCGACCAGTGGTGCACGCCGACCTTGGGCGATTACCTCGCCGAGGCCAGCGTGCGCCTGGCGCAATCGGGCGCGTCGGGCGTCTACAACGTCAGCGGCAAGGACTGGGTGACGCGCGCCGAGCTGGCCAAGAGCCTCGCGGGCGCCTTCGCGCTCGACACCGGCATGGTCGAGGCCGTGCCGACCGCCGCGCTCGGCCAAAAAGCCGCGCGGCCCGAGAAAGGCGGCCTCAAGACCGGGAAGCTCGCCCGGGCCCTCGGCACCGATCCCTGGGACATGAAGGAGCAGCTCGCGCGCCTGCGCCGCAAATGGCGCGGCGACACGCACCAGAAAGGCGGCGTGTCGGCCGTGACCGGCCCGGCCGCCGCGCTCAAGGCCGAGATCCTCGAGAAAGTGCGCGAGTACCATGCGCTGGTCAACCCGCCCAAGCGCTTCGAGAAGCGCAAGTCGCGCGTGCCCTACGCCGGCCGCGTCTACGGCGCCGAGGAGATGACGGCGCTCGTCGACTCGTCCCTCGATTTCTGGCTGACGCTCGGCCCGTGGGGCGAGCGCTTCGAGCGCAAGATGCGCGATTTCTTCGGCGCGCGGGACTTCGCCTGCGTGAACTCCGGCTCGACGGCGAACCTGACCGCCGTGATGGCGCTGATGTCGAA
>CAZRIP010000144.1:0-7424 GCA_964600165.1 uncultured Elusimicrobia bacterium
GCCAAGCTCGGCGCCGGCCTCGGCCGCGCCTTCGGCCATGGCGGAGGCCGCCGAGCGCGCGGCGGCGGAGGCGGCCGCGCGCGAGCCGGCGACCGCGCCGCCGCGCGCGCCGTTGAAAGCCTTGCCCGCGTCGCCGCCCAGCTCGACGGCGGCGCCGGACTTCTTGCGCTCCTCTTTTTTCTTCTTTAAGTCGGGAATGTCGGCGAGGGGCGCGCCAGTCGATCCGGCTCCGGGATCTTCCTTTTTATCGGCCATGGTCGTTTTGCCTCATCCGCTCTTAATGCTTTCCGCCGTTGAAGTACGGGTTCGCGTAATTGGTCGTCGTCGTGGTAGTGCCCGTGGTGGTCTTGAACGTCAGATTCTGAGCGCCCGGACCCTGAAGTCCGGTGGGCGGCGTCGTCATGAGCTTTCCGCTCGAGTCGTAATAGTTCGTGATGGACCCGTTCTGGACGGAATAGACGGGGTTACCGTTCGCGTCATAGTTGACGTTCACCGGCGCGTTTCCGTTGGCCGCGCCGATCTTGCCCATCGTGCTCGTATCGCCCATTTGGATCGAGCTGGTCGTTTGGCTCGTGACCTGGCCGTTGGGTCCATATTGGACGTTCGACTGCAGCATCTGCCCGTTGCTGTAGTTCGTATTGCTCACCACCTGGTTGCTCGCGTTGAAGGTCTGGGTGTTAGTCATCGTCCGCGTGCCGTCCTGGCCGACCGTGTAATCGTTATAAGTCGCCGGCGTCGTGCCCGAAGCCGGCGTGTAAACGCTCTGGGTTTGGACACCTTTGGCGTCGATGCTGTTATACGTCGTCACGCCGTTGGTCGTCTGCGCCGTCACCGTGCCCGTCGGCGTCGACGTGGCCGCCGTGTTGAAATCCCCTTGCGTGACGTTGTAAGTCTTGGCCGTCGTGAGGCCGTTCGCGTCCGTGGTAGTCGTGCTGTAGCTGACGACGTTGCCGTCGGGGTCCGTATTGACGATCGTGTGGGCGTTGACGCTGGTATTGGCGTCGCCGCCCATCGTGTAGTTCGTGGTCGCCCCGCCGTCGGCATTGACGGTCTGCGTGTAGGTCGTGCCGCTTTGGTTGCTGAGGGTGTTATTGAGGTCCGTCGGCACGCTGTCGGGTTTGATTTGCAACGGCTTAGAGCCGCTATCCGCCCCGAATTTGGTGGCGTCGTCGTTGACGGCGTTGATGCCGTTGCCCTGATCGTCACCGCTTACTTCCGAGACCGTCCCCTGCGAGTTCGCGGTTGTCGGAGCCCCCCCTGGGTTCTGGCCCGTCGCGTTCGCCAAGTCCTTGTGATGATCGAGGGCGTCTTTCGTCTCCTGATCCGCTTCCTTCTTATTCGCCGCCGCGTCCGCCTTGGCCTTATCGTTGTCCATGGCCTCGGACAACAGCTTGACGCCCATGACGACGGTGATGATGCCGCCGAGCATGTACATCACGCCCTCGATCTGACCGCCCGCCGAGAAGATCTTGAGTCCGTACATGAAGGCCGCGAGGCCCGCGCCGATCGCGACTCCGGCGGCGACTATGCAGACGATCCGAGCGATCATGCTCGTCCACGCGCCTCCCTTCTTGCCGAGCGCTTCGGCCAAGCCGCCGATCGCCAGCGCCACGGCCCCGATCATCGACCAAAGCTGCGCGCTCGAGGAGTCGCCGCTCCAGGGCGTGACGTCCTTGTGGTTGGCGTCTGGCACGCAGCCGCCGGAGGTGTTGGCGGTGAGCGTCATGCCGACGTCCTGCGACATGATGCTGCAGTCGCTGTTTCCGGGATTGTTGTTGTTGTTCGTGGTCGTGGGACCGCCGCCCTCGCCGGGGCTGCTGCTCGTGTCCCCGCCGCCGGGGCTGGTGCCGCCGCCGCCGCCGCCGCTGCTCGTCGCGCCCGAGCCGCTCGGCTGCTTGTCGCCGACGCCGCTGCCGCCGACGCCCGCGCCGTTGCCCAAGATGCTGCTGCCCTGTCCCGCCGTCCCGTCGTAAACGCTGCCCGTTTGCACGGCCTGCGTCTCGCTGGCGGTCGTCCCCAGCGCCTTGCGGTCGTTGTTGTGCTGTGTCGCCAACTGCCCGAAAGCGCTGCGGCCGCCGCCTTTGGCGCCAAGGCCCGCCGCGCGCGGCACGCCGCCGCCCGCCGCGCCGGCGCGCGCCGTCCCGCCCTTGCCGCCGCTCAGAGGCTTGAAGGCGCCGCCCGATCCGCCGAACATGCCCCCGCCGCCGGCCAGCATGCTCGCCGAAGTCCCGCTGCCGCCGAAGCTCGTGCTGAGCGCGCCGAACTTCTTGTCCATGGAGCCGGAGCCGCCAAATCTGCCGTCCTTGCCGCCGCCCTTGTCGGAGGCGGCCGCCTGCGCCATCAGCGCGGCCGCGTCGACGTTGGGCGCCCCCGGGACGGACTTGTCCTTGCCGTCCTTGCCGCCGCCGCCCGCGCCGCCCTTGCCGTCGGCGCCGTTGCCCGCGCCGTTGGCCGCCGCCGCCGCGGCCGCCGCCGCTTCCGCGGCGCGTTGGGCGTCGGTCTTGCCGTCGAGGCCGACGCCGTTTGCGATCATCGACAGCGAGTCGCCCCGCGGGGCCTGGTCGCTCGGAAGCCCCGAGACGCCGCCGTAGTCCAACCTCTGGCCGTCCTTGCCGTCCCTGGAGGCGAAAGGCTTGTTCTTCCTGGCGGCGAGATAGTCGCCGGGAGCGGGCCGGTGGGCCTTGCCGGCCAAATGCGCGGCCACGCCGATGCAGCCGATGAGCATCGCGACGGCGATCTTCGCGAGACCGCCCTTGAGCGCCATGCCCCCCGGCGTCATCCACCACGCCATGAACGCGCCGCGCTTTTTCTCTTTCTCTTTCCTGCGCTGCTGGCCGACCTTCGCCAGCGTGATTTGGGGCGGAGCCTCTAAAGTGGCCATGGGTCGATCTCCACTAATTATTATTGTTGCTGCTGCTGTTGCTGTTCGACTCGGTCGCGTGGTAATCGTAGTCCGGAGCAAAGCCGTTCTTGAAGTCCGCCGCGGGCACGGAGCGCATCGGCGAGAGGTAAGCCACCGCCGCCGAGCCGAGGGCCGCCGCGCCCGAGAGCATCATCAAGCCGTTGGGGCCGTTTTCGGTGACGTTCTTCATGTCGAACATCGCCGAGGCCGCGGCCGTGATGATGAACGTGCCCGAGAGCTCGAACATCTGCCCCTGCAGATGCTGCCCGTAGAAGTTGCCGCCGATCAGCGAGCCGAGGTAGATCACGTAGGCTCCGATGGCCGCGGCGAGGCCGGCCATGACGTAGCCGAGCATCAGGCCGTAACCCGTCTTGCCGACCATCTTGATCGCGTAGAGCAGCAGCGCGGCCGCGGCGATGAGCATCGCCGCCGTGTTGACCGCGGCCTGCCACGGCGTCACGTTGGCCGGAGCCGTGGGCGGGACGTTGGTGTCCGCGAAGCGGTTGTCGCTGGGGCCGCTGGTGCCCGGCGACGAGGACGGGGGCGTGCCGGCGGCCGCCGGCGGAGTATCGCCCGCGCCTCCGACCGGCTGCGCGCCGGCGGCGCTGATCGGAGCGCCCGCTCCGTTGCCGTCCATCGTCGCGCCGACGCCCTGCATGGAGGTCTTGTTGCCGGTGCCGTCGCGGTTGGCCGATAGCAGCTGGCCCACCGCGCCGCCGAACTTGCGCGCGCGCGAGGCCGCGCCGGGCTTGACCAGGTTGGAAGAGGGACCCGCGCCGAAGCCGCTGATCCTGCCTTTCTGCCCCGCCGCCACCTGGGGGACGCTGAACGAGGCGTTGGAGCCGCCGGCGCCGGCGCCCGCGCCGAACGCGGGCAAGGTGGCGAGCTTGCCGCTGCCGAAACTCGCGGCTCTGTTGCCGCCGACGTTGGTGTTGTTGTTCCGGCCGGCGCCGTTGGCGCCTCCGGCCGCGCCCGCCGCGGCCGCGGCCGCCTTGGCCGCGTCGGAGATGGCCGCCGCGTCCTGCTTGGGCTTGTCGGTCGTGCTGGCCCCGTCCCCCGCGCCGGGCTGCTGCAGCGTGCCGAACGCCCCGGAGTTGGCCTTGGCCAGATCGTTGAGCGAGCCGTCGGCGGCGGCGGCCGCGGCGGCTTCCGCGCGCGCCTCGGCGTCCATTTGCTCCTTGGACTTTTGGGCGAAGATCGAGGAAAACCGATTGTCCCCGCTGTTGGCGCCGGGGCCGAACATCTTGTAGCCGAGGACGCCTAGGCCGCCGGCGAGCGTCGTGGCCGTCAAGATCAAGCCGATCAGGCCCGCCTTGGTCGCGAGCAGGCCGCCGAAGAGGCCGCCCCCGCCGACGCCGGAGCCTCCCAGCGCGCCCGACAACCCGCGCCCGCCCTTGCCGAACAAATCGAAGAAGAAGCCGGAGCGCTTCTTTTCCTTTTTCTTCTCGTCGTCCGTCTCCCGGGCTTCGACCGTGATCTCAGGCAACTTCGGAGAATCCATACATCCTCCTCGTTATTGTCCGCCGATATTCTTTTGCTGCTGGATGGACTGCGCGGCGGGCTGTTGGTTCACCATCGCCATCTGCATCGCCATCATGCCCATGGCCGGGACCATCGCGCTCATGCTGACGCCCATCAAGCCGCCGATGACCATCGTGCCGATCATCATCATCATCATTTGCTTCATCTGCGCGTTCTTGTCGACGTTCGGGATATCGGTATGCGGCACGGCGCCTTCGATCTTCTTGTCGGCGAAAGGGTCGTCGACCTTGAGATTGGCGGGCGCGGCGTCGAGCTTGCCGAAGCTCACGCCGTCGCCGCCGCCGGCGTTGCCGGAATCGCCGATCGTGCCCGAACCGCCGCGGCCGTCGAAGGCGCCGCCGGCCATCGCCGCGGAGCCGTCGAAGCTGCCCGAGCGGGCGGCGGCGGCGCTCTGCTGCGCGGCCTGGTTGAGCGACTTCATTCCGGTGTTCGGCACCTTATCGGGATCGACGGAGCCGTTGAGCCCCTGCGTCGTCTTCACGCCGACGTTGGCGTTGCCGGCTCCGAAAAACGCGTTGGGTCCGGCGGCGGCCGACGAGGCGCCCGAGCCGCTGCCGCCGGGCAGCCCGCCCATCGCGCCGAAAGCCGCGTGCGCCGGATTGAAGGCCGCCGCCGCCTTGTCGCCGGCGCCCTTGGCGTCGGCCGCGGATTTGCGCGCGACCATCTTGAGCGCGTCGGCGAGCTTGACGTCGGCCTTGGCCATCGCGAGCGTGTTCGTGCTCGCCGAGGCCGCGGCGCCCTCGGGCGCCTGGTAAAGGGAAGACATGACCGGGCCGTTGCTCTTCTTATAAGGTCCGGCGGCGTCCATCGACAGGTCCACGGCGCCGCCCGGCGCTCCGCCCGGATTGGCGGCGGAATCGAGGCTCTGATCGGCGCCGCGGCCGAGCGAAGCCTCTCCGCGCACCGTGCCGCTGCCGGTCCCGGAGTCCACCATCGGCAGGCAGATCCAGGCTCCGACCAGCGCAAAGCCGATCAAAATGACCCACCAATACTTCTTAAAAGGGTCGCTATTTCGAGAGAATTTGACCATCATAGGCACCATCGGAAGGGTACCCCCCGGTGCCGTTTTTGTCAAGCCAAACGCATTTCCTTACCGTCTTTTTACCGAAAAAGCCGGCGCCCGACCTTCGGTCGGGCGCAAACGGGCCCCAAGGCCCGTAGACGTGGAAAGGCCGTTTATCAGGCGGCCGGAGGCTTCGGCGCGTGGACGTCGGTGGGCCCGGCGACGCCGTTGGTCGCCGGCGGAGGCAAGGGCAGCGGCTTCGGAGGCTTGCCGTGCTCCCGCATGATCGCCTCGATCTCGTCGTAGTCGAGCTCCTCGCGCGCCAGCAGCTCGCGCGCGAAGCGGTCGAGGATGTGGCGCTCGGTGGTGAGCGTCTTCTCGACCTCGACGATGGCCTCGCGCATGATGGCCTGGGTGGCCATGTTGAGGCGCTCCTTGAAAGCTTCGGACAGCTGGTTGGCCTTATTAAGTCCTCCGGCCGGTATTTGGTTGAAGTCGCCGATCAGGCCGTCGCCGCCCATGCCCAGGCTCCAGACCATGTAGTGCGCCGTCGACATCGCGTGCTGGAAGTCCGAGGACACGCCCGTCGTCGTCACGCCGTAGACCAGCTTCTCGGCGCAGTAGCCGCCGAGCGAGACGCGCACGTTCGCCTTGAGCGCGTTGATGTCCTGGCTGTAGAGCTCCTCGCGCGGGATCGAATGCACGACGCCGAGGACGCCGCCGCGCTGCACGATCGAGGCCTTGAAGACGTCGTTGGTCGGATGCGTCAGATAGACCATCAGCAGATGCCCGGCCTCGTGGTAGGCCGTCATCTCGCGCTCGCGCGGCGTCATGTTCAAGCGATGCATCACGCCGAGCTCGATGCGCTCGATCGCCCCCGAGATGTCCTTGTAGTTGATCACGTCGCGATCCTGCCGGACCGCGATGAGCGCGGCTTCCTTCAAAATGTTCTCGATCTCGGCCGGCGACTTGTAGACGGCCTTGCGCGCCAGGCGCGCGAAGTCGATCGACGGGTCGAGCTTGACCTTCTTGGCGTAGTACTCGAAGATCTCCTGGCGCTCCTGGAGGTTCGGGCGGTTGATCGCGATGGTGCGGTCGAAGCGGCCGGGTCTCGTCAGCGCGGCGTCGAGCACTTCTTCGGGGGCGTTCATCGCGCCGATCACGACGATGTGGGACTTGTCGTCCTGGAGGCCGTCCATCTCGACGAGCAGCTGGTTGAGCGTGCTGTTGCCTTCCGACGAGCCGCCGAACGCGTCCATGAACACGCGCGAGCGGCCGAGGACCTCGAGCTCGTCGATGAAGATGATGCAGGCGCCGTGGGCCTGCGCGTAGAGCCGGGCGCGCTTGAAGAGCTTGCGCACGCGGGCGGCGCCGACGCCGACGAAGATCTCGACGAACTCGGAGCCGGCCGTCGATAAGAACGGGATGCCGGCCTCGCTGGCGATGGCCTTGGCCAGCATCGTCTTGCCGCAGCCCGGAGGGCCGATCATCAGCATGCCGTGAAGGATCTTGCCGCCGACGCGCTTCAAGGCCGCGCGGTCCTTGATCAGCTGGACCATCTCCCAGGCCTCGCGCTTGGCCTCGGTCAGGCCGATGACGTCGGAGAACTTGACGCTGACCTTTTCCGCGTCGACTTTGCCCTTTTTAAAGGTGGCGAAGCCGCCTCCGTACTGGAGCAGATACAGAAAGCCGACGAAGACGAGGGTCTGGAGGATGCCCCAGGGCAGCGAGGCGACGTTGATGCCGACGATGTAGCGGCGCACGCTCTCTTCCATGCCGGCCATGTACCAGATCGGGATGATGATGGAGATGATGACCCCGACGACGATGGCCACCGGGATCCAGTACATCTGCATGAAGAGGCGGAATTTGGCCCAAAACATGTGTTCTCCTTGGAAACGTTGGGGTCAGACCTCTAAAATATGACGCCGAGGTCTGACCCCGTGTTTATATCATAAGTTCCCGATTCTCGCCAGG
>CAZRIP010000145.1:0-7355 GCA_964600165.1 uncultured Elusimicrobia bacterium
GCCTTCCGGATCGCTTCCGTCAAGGTAAATCAGATCCAGACGCACGTCCGCTAGGTGGCCCGATGAACCCGCTTTCGTGGCGCAGGCACTCCTGCCTGCCGGGTCGAGACTCATCTCGACCCTGTTGCGCCGCTCGGGCGCTGGCGCTGGATCGAGGACGAGTCGTGGCTCGACGAGCGCTCCGGGTCCGTCGTCGGAGTCTGGACCGACCTGACGGAGCGCCGCCGCGCCGCGGCCGACCTGGCCGAGACGCGGCGCGACGCCGCGCGCCTGCGCCAGCAGCTGCTGCGCCTGATGACGGCGACGTCCCATTCGCTGCGCACGCCGGCGCGCCAGCTCGTGAGCTTGGCCGACATCATCGCGCGCCAAGCCGGCGAGAGCGGCCTGACGACGCTCCTCGACCGCCTGCGCGAGTCCGCGAGCTCGGTCGAGCGGCGCCTCGCGCTGCTCGCGAGCTACTCCGAGAGCGTGCTTTCGCCGCCGCGGCTTTCCGACGTCGACGCCCAAAAAGCGCTTCGGGGCGCGCTCGCGGACGAGGCCGCGGTGATCGAAGAAAAGCGCGCCGTCGTCACCCACGATCCGCTGCCGCGCCTGCGCGCCGATCCCGCGCGGCTGCGCGAGGTGCTCGCGCGGCTCGTCGACAACGCCGCGCGCCACGGCGGCGACCGCCCGCGCGCGCACGTGTGGGCGCAGCGGCGCGAGGCGGACTGGGTGATCTTCGTGCGCGACCACGGACTCGGCATGGACCGCGAGCGGCTGCGCTGGCTTTTCGCGCCGTTCGACGCGAGCGAGACCAAACCGGGAGGCACCGGTCCGTCGCTCGGCTTGGCCGTCTGCCGCGAGCTCGTCGAGAGCATGGGCGGGACGCTCTGGGCCGTGTCGGAGCCCGGCGTCGGCTCGACGTTCTCGTTTTCCCTGCCGCCGAGCTCCGAGGAGGCGGCGCCGTGAAGCCGCCCTGGCTGCTGGTCGTCGAGGACGAGGAGTCCGACGCGCTGATCCTGCGCGAGGCGTTGGCGGCCGCCAAGGGCTGCTCCAGCTGCCGGCTGGAGGTCGCGGCGACCTCCGCGGCGGGGCTCGAGCTGCTGCGCAAGTCGGTCGCGGCCGGCGCGCCGCCCGCGCTCGTGCTGCTCGACCTGCGGCTGCCCGGCGAGTCCGGCTTCAAGTTCCTCGAGCGGCTGCGCGCCGACCCCGCGCTCCCACTGCTTCCGGTGATCGTGCTGACGACCTCCCGGTCCCATACCGACGTGCGCGAGGCTTACGCTCGCGGCGCCAACGCTTTCGTGGTCAAGCCCTCGGGCTTCGACGACTGCGTGCGGCTCGTGGAGTCGCTGCTCGGCTTCTGGCTCGGCCACGCGCTCCTGCCGACGAGAGTCGACTAGGATATTTCCCTATCGTAGGCGAATAAAGACTATGATGAGGACGATGCCTCGCAAAGCCCGCCGCCCGCGCGGCCTCCCGCGCCGCCCGCCGCCCGCCGCGAAAGCGGCGCAGCCGCTGACCGTCGTCGGCATCGGCGCCTCGGCCGGCGGCCTCGAGGCCATGACGCGCTTCTTTCGCAGCCTGCGCCCCGACCTCGGCATGGCCTACGTCGTGATCCAGCACTTGGCCCCCGACCACGAGAGCAACCTGCCGGAGATCATCCAGCGCGTCACGAAGATGCCGGTGCGCGCGGCCGAGACCTCTCGGTTCATGCGGCCCGACGAGGTCTGCGTGATCCCTCCCAACACCGAGCTCTCCATCGAGGAGGGCCGGATGCTCGTCTCGCGCCGCCAGGGCTCGCCGGGTCACTCCATGCCGATCGACTCCTTTTTGCGCTCGCTCGCGACGGACCAGCAAAGGCGGGCCGTGGCCGTGATCCTGTCGGGCTCGGGGCACGACGGGACGCTCGGCGCCAAGGCGGTCAAGGACGCAGGCGGGCTCGTCTTCGCCCAGGACTCGGAGTCGGCGGGCCAGCGCAGCATGCCCGAGAGCGCCGTCCACACCGGCGCCGTGGACTTCGTGCTCCCGCCCGAAGGCATCGCCCTGGAGCTCGCGCGGCTGTCGCGTCATCCGTATCTCATCCATGGCCCGCGCCCGGCCGGGCTGCTGCCGCCGGACGAGCGCAGCTTGCGGCGCATCTTCGAGCTCGTCAAGAAGGCCACCGGCGTCGACTTCTCGCTTTATAAGGCCACCACCGTCGGGCGGCGGCTGCAGCGCCGTCTCATGGTCCACAAGCTCGACAGCGTCGAGAAATACGTCGAGCTGCTCGAGAAGAGCCCGGATGAGGTCCGCGCCTTCTGCGAGGAGACGCTGATCCACGTCACGCACTTCTTCCGGGAGCCCGAGGCTTTCGACGCCATCGTCAAGAAGGCCCTGCCGCGGATCCTCAAAGCCGGGCCCAGGGACGCCCCGATCCGCGTCTGGGTGCCCGGCTGCTCGACCGGCGAAGAGGCGTACTCGCTCGCGATCTGCCTGTTGGACGCCCTGGGAGACCGCGCCAACGCGCGTTCGCTGCAGGTCTTCGCCACGGACGTCAGCGAGGCGGCCATCGACCGCGCGCGCGTCGGAGTCTACCCCGAGGGCATCCGCGACGACGTCCCGGCGCGGCTCTTGCGCCGCTACTTCACCAAGACCGAGCGCGGGTTCCAGGTGACGAAGATCGTGCGCGACGCCTGCGTCTTCGCCAAGCAAAACCTCGCCAAGGACCCTCCGTTCGCGAACGTGGACATCATCAGCTGCCGCAACGTGCTGATCTATCTCGAGCCCGCGCTGCAGCGCAAGGTCCTGCCCGTCTTTCACTACGCGTTGAAGCCGTCCGGGGCGCTTCTGCTCGGAAGCGCCGAGACCGTCGGCGACTTCCCCTCGCTTTTTTCGGCCGCCGACAAGAAGGCGCGCCTCTACTTCAAGAAGCCGGACGGCGGGACGGCTCCTCGCATGGACATGGGCGAGCGCCAAGTTCCGGACGCGGTCGAGAAGGCTCCTAGGTCCAAGGCGTACGCGGGCGCCCCTCCCGCCTGGGCGGAATCCGACGTGCAGAAGGCCGCCGACCGCCTGTTGTTGTCGCGCTTCGCGCCGGCCGGCGTCGTGATCGACTCCGAGCTCAACATCCTGCAGTTCCGCGGCGAGATCAGCAGGTTCCTCAAGCCGGCGCCCGGCAAGGCGAGCCTGAGCCTGCTCAGGATGCTGCCCGACGAGGCCCACGCCACGCTGCACGCGATGATCATCCGGGCGAAGAAGTCCGACGCCGCGGTTCGGGAGGACGACGTCGCCCTCGGCGCGCCGCAGCGCGGGCCGCGCGTGTCCATCGAGGTGCTCCCGTTCCACGGTGCCGTGAGCGGCGAGAAGTGCTTCCTCGTGCTCTTCGAGAAGGCCCGCGTCGAGCCCGTCCCCAAGATCCAATCCAAGCGGGCCAAGGGCCTCGCGGACGAGCGCGCCTACGAGAAGCTGCGCAAGGACCTGTCGGCCACCAAGGAATACCTCCAGGCCATCATCGAGGACCACGAGGCCTCCAACGAGGAGCTCAAGGCCGCCAACGAGGAGATCATCTCCTCCAACGAGGAGCTCCAAAGCACCAACGAGGAGCTCGAGACGGCCAAGGAGGAGCTGCAAGCCGCCAACGAGGAGTTGACCACCCTCAACGAGGAGCTGCACACGCGCAACCTCGACTTGAACGTCGTCAACAACGACCTCGTCAACCTGCTGGCGAGCGTCCACATGCCGATCGTGATGCTGAGCAGCGACCTGCGCATCCGGCGCTTCACGCCGCTCGCCGAGCGCGTGATGAACCTCATCCCGTCCGACATCGGAAGGCCGATCACCGACATCAAGCTCAAGCTCGACATACCGGAGCTCGAGCGGCTGATCGTCGAGGTCATGGAGAACGTCAGCACGCGCGAGCTCGAGGTCCGCGACCGGGACGGGCGCTGGTATTCCCTGCGCATCAGGCCCTACAGGACGACCGACAACAAGATCGACGGCGTGGTGCTCGTGCTCGTCGACATCGACGACGTCAAGCAGGCCATGTTCTCGCTGCGCGAGAACACGATGTTCGCCGAGGCGGTCCTCGACATGGTGCGCGACGGCGTCGTCGTGTTGGACGCGGACTTCCAGGTCCGCTCGGTCAACGCCGTCTTCGGGCGCGCCGTCGACTCCGGCCGCTCCGCCATCGGACGCTCTTTCTTCGATCTCGCCGGCGGCCGCTGGAACGTGCCCGAGCTGCGCAAGGCGCTCGACAAGCTCGCCGCGAGCGGCCATCCGTTCTCCGACTTGAAGGTCAAGAACTCGGGCGGCGGCGCCGTGATCAGCGCGCGGCGGCTCCTCGACCACGGCCGGCCGGCCGTGCTGGTCTTGACGATCGCCTGGACGCCGAGCCGCTAGACGGCTAGAGCTCGTCGGGCCGGCGTCGCGCGCCGTGAACGACGGCGAGCAGATCGACGCGTCCGGCCTTCACGCGATACGCGATGATGAAGGTCGTCCCGGGGACGACCAGCTCGCGCGTGCCCGCCAGCCGCGTCCAGGCGACTTTCAACGCCGTCGGCGCGCGAACGTGGAAGCTGCTTCCGAGGCTGCGGCGAATTTCCCGGCGTCGGCTTGGCGCAGACCTTCCTTGATGTGCGCCGTCTGCCACTCGTGGACCGCCAGGTAGCTGGCGACGGCCTCGTTGAGGACGTAGCTGCGGTCCCGATCGAGGATAGAGGCGACGGCGTCGAGCGCCCGGGCCTTGCGCGAGTCGAGGCGGAACGT
The DNA here is from genome assembly GCA_964600165.1 of uncultured Elusimicrobia bacterium. GTDB lineage: Bacteria > Elusimicrobiota > Elusimicrobia > UBA1565 > UBA9628 > CAZRIP01. The sequence continues at coordinate 4,723 of CAZRIP010000145.1, forward strand.
GACGGTCTTCTTTTTCATCTTACGATAGCATACGGCGTGATCGTAAAGAATACAAGAGAAGATCCGCGCCGGACGAGCCGGTTAGAGCGGGATGTTCCCGCGGTTGTCGTGCTCGCCGGGCTGGCGCTTGTCCTTCAAGAAGCGCAGCGCGCGGACGATCTTGTAGCGCACCTGCGAGGGCTCGATCACCTCGTCGAGCGAGCCGGTCGAGGCCGTCTGATACGGCGACGCGAACTTGGCCGCGTACTCCGCCGTGAGCTTGGCGCGCAGCGCGGCTTTCTCATCGTCGGTCTTGCAGGCCGCGAGCTCGCGCGAGTAGAGGATCTCGATCGCGCCGGCCGGTCCCATCACGGCGATCTCCGCGCACGGCATGGCGAAGTTGAAGTCGCCGCGCATGTGCTTGGACGCCATCGCGATGTAGGCGCCGCCGTACGCCTTGCGGATGATGACGGTGACCTTCGGCACGGTCGCTTCCGAATAGGCGTGCAGGATTTTCGCGCCGTGGCGGATGATGCCGCCGTGCTCCTGCTGGACGCCGGGCCAGTAGCCCGGCACGTCGACCAGGGTCAGGATCGGGATGTTGAACGCGTTGAGGAACCGGATGAAGCGCGCCGCCTTGTCCGAGGCGTTAATGTCGAGCGCCCCGGCCAGATGCGCCGGGTTGTTCGCGACGACGCCGACGACCTCGCCGCCCAGGCGCACGAAGCCCGTGATGATGTTGCGCGCGTAGAGGGCGTGCACCTCGAAGAACTTGTGCTCGTCGGCGATCTGCCAGACGATGTGGTGCATGCGGTAGGGCTTGCGCGGGTCCATGTCCGCCATCTTGTCGAGGAGCGGCACGGAGCGGCGCACGGGATCGGGGTTGGCCACGCGCGGGGCGCGCTCCCAGCGGCTCTGCGGCAGATAGGAGACGAGCTCGCGCACCTGGCGGAAGCAGTCGGGCTCGGACTTCGCGACGAACTGGCAGACGCCGGATTTGGTCGCGTGCGCCTCGCTGCCGCCGAGGGCGTCGAAGCTGACTTCCTCGCCCGTCGCGGCCTTGACGACGTCGGGGCCCGTCACGAACATGTGGCTGACGCCCTCGACCATGAAGATGAAGTCGGTCAGCGCGGGCGAGTACACGGCGCCGCCGGCGCAGGGGCCGAGGATCACCGAGATCTGCGGGATCACGCCCGAGCATTTCGTGTTCCGATAAAAAATCTCCGCGTAGCCGTCGAGAGAGTCGACGCCCTCCTGGATGCGCGCGCCGCCGGAGTCGAGCAAGCCGATGACCGGGCAGCGGTTCTCGTAGGCGAGGTCCATGATCTTGCAGATCTTCATCGCGTGCGCCAGGCCCAGCGAGCCGCCGAGGACCGTGAAATCCTGGGCGTAGACGCACACCTCTCTTCCGTTGATCGTGCCGAAGCCGGTGATCACGCCGTCGCCCGGGATGTCCTTGTCCTTCAGGCCGAACTCGGAGGCGCGGGTGGTGACGAGGAGGTCCGTCTCCTGAAAGCTCCCCTCGTCGAGCAGATAATGGATGCGCTCGCGCGCGGAGAACTTGCCGCGCGCCTTCTGGGCCTCGACGCGCTTGGCGCCGCCGCCGGCCATGGCCTTCTCGGTCAGAGCCTTCAGGCGGGTGAGATGCCCGCTCTTCGTCGGGGAGTCCGGGCCGCGGCCCTTTTCCGGCTTGCGCTGCTTCGTGCTATCCATGCGAGCCTCCTTCGGCGGGGCCGTGCGCGACGACGACGAGACAACGGGATACGACGCGCTCGGCGAGAAAAATCGGCGGGCGGCCCAGCTCCTCCCACCTTCGTCGGGCGTCTCCGTGAAGAGCGACGGCGCCGGCTTCGACGCGGACGTCGGTCGGGGCGCAGGAAAATCCCAGGCCCAAGAGCTTCAGGACGGCCTCTTTCGAGCACCACAGGCGCGTCTGCGCCTCGGGCGAGTGCCCGGCGGCGGCGAGCTCGGACGCTCCGGCCACGAGGGCGAGGACTCCGGCGGTCTTCGGCGCGATCGGCTCGCAGTCGACGCCGATAGGCCCCGACTCCGACAGCGCGCAGACGGCCAAGCCGCCCGCGTGCGTGATCGAGATCTCGGGCCCCGTCGCGCCCATCGGCAGCCGGCAAACGGGACGGCCGGAGGGCTCATTGCCGATTTCGATCTCGGAAGCGGCCAGGTCGGCCCCCTGCCTTTGGAGCCATTTCGAGACGGCGCGCTTGGCGGCCATTCGCCCGGCGAGCCATTCGCGTCGCCGCAGGGTCGAGGCCAGGCGGTCGAACGCGGCGGTCTCGAGCGCCGAGAGCGGCCAGCCGACGGGACGGCGCGCGAGGGCGGAGTCGGCGTCGGTGACCGGGCAATAGACGGCCTGGGACAGGACCGAGCGGCTCAGCGTATCCCGCATGAAAGCCGATTTTAGCAAATCCAGGCCGGTCCCGCGCCTTGACACCGACGGGCATTTCCGATATATTTTGTGACGATGGCGACCCTGCTGGCCGACGGCTGGTTTTACATCTCAGCGGGAGGATTCCTCGTCAGCTCCCTGTTGTTCGTCTTCCTTTTAGGACAATACCGCGCGGCCGTCGAGGCCGACGACGAGGCCGAGGTCTCCGTCGTCGAGCCGGCGCCTCTCAAGCCCGTCGAGGCGATCCGGC
>CAZRIP010000146.1:0-2868 GCA_964600165.1 uncultured Elusimicrobia bacterium
CTCGGGCAGGCCGCCGGGCATCATGTAGACGTTCACGAGGACGGGATCTCCTCCGGCGCGGAGCTCCAACAGCAGGCGCGCCGACCGGGCGCCGCGGTTACCTTCGTGCACGGACAGCAGGACGGCTGAAAAATCGCCGAAACTCCATGTCCGGCCGCCCACGCCCAGGCCGAAGAAAGAGCGGCTGCGCGAGACGATCCGCCTCTCCGGATCGACCGAGAACTCCATCCGATAGCCGATCATCGGAACGCCCAAGGCGACGAAGAAGGCCTCGATGGCCAGCAGCATGGCCCAATCGCTTCCCGACGAGGTCTTGGGGGCGTTTACCGTCCACACGCCGTAGGCGCATCCCAGCAAAAACAGCCCGAAGAGCGTCATCGCCAGGTTGTTGCCGAAGGTCATCCCGTAGGTCTTGGGCCCGCTCATGCGCGGCAGTATAACCCTGGAAAAGGAAGATGACAAGAGTCACCGGGCTCCATGCTATCATCTGCCGCATGAAGACCCAAGCGATCCGCTCGCTCCTCATCTGCGCGCTCCTCGCCGACTCCGCCGCGGCCGCCTCGCTCTCCGCGCTCATCGAAAGCCACAAGCTCAAGCAAGATATCGTCAAGCCGCCGCGCGGCCTGCTCCAGCATCCCTATATAGTGCCCGACGGGCCTTACTTCCAGCTTTTCGACTGGGACATGTACTTCATGGGCGTGGCGCTGAGCTACGATAAGATCTCGGAGCCGATCATCGGCTCCGTGGAGGACTTTCTCTCGTTCGTCGACGAGTACGCCGACGTGACGGGCTACACGCCGCGCCAGCTCGCGCCCGACGCCTTTTGGGCCCTGCCCGAGATGTGCAAGCCGTTTCTCGCGCAAGCAGCGCTGCGTGCGTCTTTGACCGCCGGCGACTTCAAGTGGCTGCTCGTCGAGGAGATGCCGCCGTCGGCCAATCCCGACTACCGCAAGCTGCAGAAGTACGAGCGCCCCGACGGGCGGCTGAGGATCTCCTATTATCAGAAGCTCAAGGACACGCTCGTCTTCTGGGAGAACAACCGCCGCGCGGCCGACGGCCTCTTCGTCTGGTACAACGGCGTCGAGAGCGGCACCGACAACAGCCCCGCGGTCTCCGACGTCCCGTCTCAGACGACGGAAGGCGTCGATCTCCAGTGCTATATCTATCGCGAGTACCTGGCGTTGGCCTTGATCGCGCGCCGCCTCGACAAGCCCGAGGACGCGAAGCTCTACGACGAGAAGGCCCGCGCTCTCGCCGCGCTCGTTCAAACGCGCATGTGGTCCGAGAAAGACGGACTCTTCTGGAACATCGACAGCCGGACCGGCAAGGCGGTCGAGATCAAGGCGTGGACGAACATGGTCCCGCTGTGGGCGCGCGTGGCGACGCCGGCCCAAGCCAAACGGATGATCGAGGAGCACCTGCTCAATCCCGCCGAGTTCTGGGCGCCTCACGGCGTGCGCACGCTCTCCAAGAACGAGCCGCTCTACGACGCCCGCGCCGGCTATTGGCGCGGGCCCGTGTGGGTCGTCTCGGACTACCAGATGATGCACGGCCTGCTCAACTACGGCTACAAGCGCCAAGCCGCCGAGCTCGCCGACAAGACCGCGCGCCGGCTCGTCGCGGACTTCCAGAAGAGCGGCGGGATGAACGAGACCTACAACCCCGAGACCGGCGAGCCCAACGCCGCCGGGCACTTCGTGAGCTGGGATCTCCTGGGCGAGCGCATGCAGGCCGAGGCGGCCTCCGGCGAAGATCCGGCCGCGATCAACAATCCCTGATGCCCTTCTGGCTCATAGTTTTTTGCCTCGTCGCCGGAGGAGCGAAAGGCGCCGCTTGGGCGCCGCCCGAAGGCCGCGTCCAGATCTCGATCTGGCCGGGGACCGCGCCCGACTCGCCGCCGTCGCCCGAGCCCGAGTCCTTCGCCAAGGCGGACGAGCAAGTCGGCTGGGTCACGAACGTCTCGTCGCCCACGATGACGGTCTATCCGGCCAAAGGCAAGAACACGGGCGCCGCCGTGCTCGTCTTTCCCGGCGGCGGCTTCATGGGGCTGGCGATCGACCTGGAGGGCACCGCCGTCTGCGACCGGCTGACGCCTCAGGGCATCACCTGTATCGTCGTGAAGTATCGCGTCCCCCGCTCGGAGGATCATTGGGACGACAAGCTCAAGCGCCACGTTGAGCCGAAGGTTCCGACGGCCTTCCAGGACGCCCAAAGGACGATCAGCCTCGTCCGCTCCCGAGCCCCGGAGTGGGGCGTGGATCGGAACAAGATCGGCGTGCTGGGCTTTTCGGCGGGCGGATATCTGGCCGCGAAGACGGCCACGGAGTTCCGGCGGCGGTCTTACCGGCCCGTCGACGCCGCGGACAAGGAGAGCTGCCGCCCGGACTTCTCCATCCCGATCTATCCCGGGCACCTGTGGAAGCCGCGCGGGAATCCGGCCGAGCTGAGGCTCAATCCGCGGATCCACGTCACGCGCGACGTCCCGCCGACGTTCTTGCTTCAGGCGGAGGACGATCACGTCGACGACGTCAACCAAGTCCTGACGTATTACGTCGCGCTCAAGGACGCGGGCGTCCCCGTCGAGATGCACTTATACGCGCAGGGCGGGCACGCGTTCGGGCTGCGGCCCACGAAGCTTCCGATCAGCCGATGGCCCGGATTGGTCGAGACCTGGCTGGGCACGATCGGCGTGGTTCCCGACTAAAAGAACGCCGCGGCGGTCAGGGATTCTCGGACTTCACGAGCGTCGTCATGCCGCTCGTGCCCCAAGTCAGCGCGTCGGCGGCCTCGTGGATATAGCCCCACCATGCCGGCCCCTTCGCCCTCGCCTCGAAGGGCGTCGCTTCGTAAGAGTCCGGCCCGACGGCG
>CAZRIP010000146.1:2878-7135 GCA_964600165.1 uncultured Elusimicrobia bacterium
GACGGCGCGCAGCGTCGACGCCAAAGCCAGATCGTCGACGCCGACCGAATCCACGTACGGCTCGATCGATAGGCTGACGTGCCGAGTCGTGCCCCGCTTGACGCTCGGAAGCTCGAAATCCGCGCGAATCTCGCCGGTGACCGGCTTGCCCGCCAACGACGACGTCTCGCAGGCGCCGGAGCCCTTCGCTTCGCTTCGGAAAACGTTCGCCTTCCAGGGGATCTCCTTGGTCAGGACGAGGCCGGTCTCCGTCTCGCGAATGGTGACGCGGGCCGATCCCAGAGGAAGCGCCAGCTCCGTGACGCAATACGGATCGAAGTCTCCAGGCTTGACGCAGGTGAGGCTGGGCTCGTCCGAATCGCGGCAGTAGTCCGCCTGTCGAACCCGCGCTTGGCCGCGGATGTCGCCGTTGATGAAGAAGTCGACGCGCACGTCGAAGTGCCGGGAGTACTTCTCACCCTTATAGCTCGTCGCCTCGGAATGAAAACGGCCCTCATAGCGGGCCGAGGGGAACGGGACCGCCTGGGCCGCCGGCGCCGAGACGTCGGTCGCGCGGATCTCTCGCGCGCTCGAATAGACGAACGGCTGCCCGGAGGCGACGGCTCCGGAGACGGCGAACGACGCGCTGACGACGACGAGAAAACGCTTCATTCGAGCCTCCACGGATCGACGCTGCACGGCGCTGATAATAAATTTATCAGCGCCGTGTAGCGGGAGGATGACAGCGACGCAATGTCAGGATGACGGCGCCGCTCAGCAGCGCATCGAGTCCTTCGGCAGGACGAGGACGATCGCCTCGCCCGTCTCGAGCAGACTCTTGAGGCTGCTGATCACCGCCGGCCAGCCGTTGTTGACGCCTTGGAACGTGTTCGGGTCCGCCACGACGTCCTCGGGGAGGAGGTTCTCGTGGACCACGCGCAGCTTCACCTGGTCGCCCATGGGCGTGAGCTCGTAGGTCACGCGCGAGAGCCCGTCGCGCTTGGCGTCATTCTCCTGTTTTTCCTTCATCCAGGTGTAAGTCAGCTTCTTGTGCTTCTCGCAAGCAAGCACGTCTCCGCCGTGATCGCTGCGCCCCACGCTGCCCTTGGGCGGCAGGATGCGGATGCGCCCTCCCACCTTCTGCTCCACCTCGACGCGGAAGCCCATCCAGTACTTCTCGCTGAAGTCGCCGTTGGTGAGCGCTTCCCACAGCTTCTCCGGCGTGGTGCGGATGAACGTCGCGTAGACGAACGTCTCCGTCTTCGTTCTCGTGGTCATGTCAGCTCTCCATTTGCGACTTCAGGTCCCGCAAAGCGTCGAGGCGGCCTTCCTCGAAGGGCCGGATCCAGCGCCGCGCCATGTCGTGGATCGGCACGGGATTGAGATAGTGCAGGCGCTCGCGGCCGACGCGCCGCGTCTCAACCAGCCCCGCCTCCTCTAATTGGTCGAGATGCTTGGTCACCGCCTGCCGGCTCATGTCCATGCCCTCGCAGAGCTCGTTGAGCGTGAGCCCGCCCTTCACGCGCAGGCGGTCGAGCAGACGGCGCCGGCCCGCGTCGGCCAAGGCCTTGAAGACGAGGTCGACAGCGCTCGCGACCGCATGCTTCTCCACGACCAGATTATATGCAACTATATGGTTGCCTGTCAAGACCCAGGCTCCGCCCTCTTGACAAAACGGAGAGCATCTGATATTATTTTGATATCAAAATATGGCGAGCAAATACCGAGGCAGCCAAGACGAGGTCCGGGCGCTCAGCGCGCTGATCAACCTGATGCGCGCCGGCGAGGCCCTTTCCGCCTCTCTTGCGCGCGAGATGGCCGACGCCGGCCTGACGGGAAGCCAGTTCGGCATCCTCGAGGCGCTGCTGCACCTGGGCCCGGTCTGCCAGGGCGAACTGGCGAGTAAGATCTTGCGCAGCTGCGGCAGCGTGACGTCCGTCGTCGCGGGCCTCGAGAAGAAGGGACTCGTGGAGCGGCGGCGCGACGGGTCGGACAAGCGCTTCGTGACGGTCAAGTTGACGGCCAAGGGGACCAAGCTCATCGGCGGGATCTTCCCGGCGCACGCGCGGACGGTGGCGCGGCAGTTCGGCGCGCTGACCGCCCCGGAGCAAGACGAGCTGCGGCGCCTGTGCCGCAAGCTCGGGAAAGCGGTGGCGCAGGGCTGATTTTTTTAACACAGTATTTTGAATTCAAATTAAAAGGAGGGGGTATGAAACGCAACATCGAGAAGGTCTTCAAAGGGACTCCCGAGCATTGGGTCGGCGACGGGTTCCACGTCAGCAATTACTTCCCCTCGGCGACCGACTTCGAGAAGCGGATGAGCCCGTTCTTCCTGCTCGACTACCAGAAGCCGGAGGAATACGCGCCGACCACGCGCAAGCGCGGCGTCGGCACGCACCCGCACCGGGGATTTGAGACCGTCACCATCGCCTTTCAAGGCTCCGTGGCGCATCGCGACAGCGCGGGCAACGGCGGCGTGATCCGCCCGGGAGAGGTGCAGTGGATGACCGCCGGAAGCGGCATCCTGCACAACGAGTACCACGAGGAGTCCTTCGCCAAGGCGGGCGGCGTCATGCACATGATCCAAATCTGGGTCAACCTGCCGCGGCGCGACAAGCTGGCGGCGCCGAAATACCAGGGGCTCACGAATCAGGCCATCGTCGAGAAGCCGGTCGACGGCGGCAAGGGGCTCGTGCGCGTGATCTCGGGGGCCTACGAGGACAAGAAGGGGGCGGCGTCCACGTTCACGCCCGCCCACATGCTGGACTTGAGGCTCAAGCCCGGCGCGAAGGTCCGGCTGCCGACGCCGAAGGACTACAACACGGCCGTGCTCGTGCTGCAGGGCAAGATCAAGGCCAACGGCGCGAAGGCCGCGACGGCGGGCGAGTTCATCTTGTTCAAGAACGACGGCGACGAGGTGAACCTGGAGGCGGTCGAGGACTCGATCGCGCTCTTTCTGAGCGGCGCGCCGATCGACGAGCCGCTCGTGCACTACGGGCCGTTCGTGATGAACAGCGTCGACGAGATCAACGAGGCGATCGAGGACTACAACTCGGGCAAGTTCGGTTATCTGCGGGACTAATCAAAGGAGAGTGTCATGAATATCGTCAACAAGCTGCTGAAGACGTCGGACGACCACGGGCTGGCCTTGGCGCGCGTCGTTCTCGGCGCCGTGTTCTTCGCGCACGGCGCGCAGAAAGCGCTCGGCTGGTGGGGCGGCTACGGCTTTTCGGGGACCATGGGGTTTTTCACGCACCAGATGGGCATCCCCGCGCCGCTGGCCTTCCTGGCGATCATGGCCGAGTTCCTCGGAGGCCTCGGCCTGATCGTCGGGACGGTGTCGCGCGTGGCCGCCTTCGGGATCTTCTCCAACATGGCCGTGGCGATCGCGACCGTGCACTGGTCCAACGGCTTCTTCATGAACTGGTTCGGCAACCAGAAGGGCGAAGGCTTCGAGTACCATCTGCTGGCGATGGGCCTCGCGGCGCTGATCATGATCAACGGGGCCGGGGCGCTCTCGGTCGACCGCGCATGGTCGCGACGAAGCCAGTCTTAGTCGCGCCGGCGGTCCAAGAGGGGCTGATGCCTGCGCTCGAATCGATCGCACCAAAATGCCGCGGTCCGTCGCGTAATCGCGACGTCCGGGACATTCCGCCGCATTCCTGCCTGAGCGATAATCAATCCATGTTCTGGGAAGCTTTCGGCACCGTGCGCAGCGCGCAGGAATGGTGCCTGAGCGCGCCGCGCCACGAGGGAGAGTTCGTCTTCGGGCCGGACGGCTAGGAGACGATCGTCTTCGGCGTATTCGGCGACAGCGTGGGCTGCGGCCTCGGCGTCCCGCGCGTGGAGAGCACTTTCGCCGGCGCCGTGGCCAGCCGCCTCGCCGCGGCCCAGCGCGTGCTCTGCCGCATCCGCGCCGTGTCGGGAACGCGCGGGCGCGGGCTGGCCGCGCAGCGCCCCGCAGGAGACGAGCGCTTCGCGGCGGTCTCGATCGGCACCAACGACATCATTCACGGAGAGTCGCTGCGAGACCTCGAGCACGCCGTCTGCTCCTTCCTCGACGAGCTGCGCGACGCCGAGCGCGTCGTCGTGCTCGGCCCCGCCGACTTGACCGCGGCGCTGATCGTGCCGCCGCTGATCCGCCCGGTTCTCCGGCAGCGCGTGCGCGCCTGCGAGGCCGCGCTGCGCCGCGCCGTGGCGCGCTTCCCGTACGCGCGCCACTTCGGTCCCGATGACCTCGGCGTGCGCCTCACGCCCGATCTCTTCGCGGTGGACGGA
>CAZRIP010000147.1:0-6909 GCA_964600165.1 uncultured Elusimicrobia bacterium
GAGCCGGCCCGGCCAGGCGTGGACCGGCGCGCCGCCGACCGCCAAGGAGACCTCGTATAGCGCCGTCGCCGACGCCTACGGCCTGACCGAGGACGGCGCGCCGAGCAAGTATTACCATTGGGACGAGAACGCCCAGGCGCCTTATCTGAGCGTCGAGGACGCCGCGCCTGCCCGCTTCGTCTCGTACGACGACGCGGCCTCGGCGCGCGCGAAGGCCGACTACGTCAGGCTCCAAGGCCTCGGCGGGCTCGCCGTCTGGGACCTCCAGGACGGCTATCGCGCGAAGCAGCCGGCAGGACGCAGGGAGCCGTTGATGGACGCGATCAAGGCCGCGTTCTTGGATAACGATCCGCAGGTCATCGTGCTGCCGACGCCGACGGTCCCGATCAGGCCGCTGCCGAGGGCGGCCGCGGCCCGCGCGCCGTAGCATCCAAAGACTTACCCGATGAAGGGCCCCCGCGCTCCCGCGCGCGGGGGTCCTTGATCTACTTGATGAGGCGCTTGCCCATGCGCTCGACGGCGAGCAGGCACATCAGCGGGCCGACGACGAGCAGGTAGACGACGCTCGGCCACAACGACGGCGCGAGCCGTCCGAGCGTCGCCGCGCGCATGAGCGCCGAGACGTGCGTGAGCGGCAGCGCCCAGGCGATCGCGCGCGCCCAGCCGGGCAGCGCGTCGAGCGGGAAGAACGTGCCCGAGAACAGGAACATCGGATTGACGAAGAGGAACATGGGGACGTTCAAGGAGTCGATATAGGGCGAGACTCCCGCGAAAAAGAGCCCGAAGCCCGCGAACATCACGCCCGCCGCCGCCGAGACCGGGATCACGGCCAGGCCCTGCGGGAAGGAGACCAGCTTGAACGCCGCCGAGACGCCGAGCACGACCGTTCCCGCGAACAGTCCCTTCGTCGCGCCCCACAAAAGCTCGCCGGCCAAGATGTCCTCGATCAAGAGCGGCGTGCACAGGATCGCCGCGAAAGTGCGCTGGTAGCGCATGCGGATGAAAGACCCGTACATGCACTCCATCATCGAGTGAAACATGACGGCCGAGGCGATCATGCCGGGCGCGAGGAAGGTCAAGTAGTCGTACGAGCGTCCTTGGAAAGTGATCGCGCGCACGTACATCCCGAGGCCGAAGCCGAAGGCGAGGATCGTAAACAGCGGCTCCAACAACGGCGGCACGACGTTCGTCGCCCACGTCTCGCGGCCGACGTCGAGATTGCGCCGCCAGACGTGCCAGCAGCGCCGGCTGACGTTGTCGAGGATCATTCGCGCAGGCTCCGGCCGGTCAGCTTGAGAAACACTTCCTCGAGAGTCTTGCCGCCGTGGGTCTCCATCAGGCCTTCCGGCGTCCCGGTCTCGATGATCTTGCCCTGATCGACGATGACGAGGCGGTCGCACAGGAGCTGCGCCTCCTCCATGTAGTGCGTCGTGAGCAAGACGGTGCGGCCGCGCGCCTTCATCTCCCTCACCTCGTCCCAGATCTGGTGGCGCGACTGGGGGTCCAAGCCCGTCGTCGGCTCGTCGAGGACGACCAAGTCCGGCTCGTTGATCAGCGCGCGCGCGACGAGCGTGCGCCGCCGCAGCCCGCCCGAGAGGTCCTCGACGCAGACGTCGGTCTTGTCTTTCAAGTGATAGCGCTCGATGAGGGCGAGCGCGCGGCGCCGCGCCTCGGCCGCCGGGATATCGAAATAGCGCGCGTAGGCCGTCAAGTTCTTGAGCACGGAGAAATCGGTGTCGAGGTTGCCTTCCTGCGGACAGACGCCGAGGCGGGCTTTGACCTCTCGCGGATGCAGGCGCGCGCTCAGGCCGAAGAGCTCGATGTCCCCCGCGGTCGCCGGCATCACGCAGCACAGCATGTCGACGGTGCTCGTCTTGCCGGCGCCGTTGGGCCCGAGCAAGCCGAAGCATTCGCCCTTGGCGATCTCGAAGTCGATGCCCGCCACGGCGGTGAAGTCTCCGTAGCGCTTGACCAAACCCCGGGCTTTGACGATCGCGTCCATGCCGCAAATCATATAATGATCCGGCGTGAACAAGAAACAAGCCGAGGAGTTCCTTTCTCGCGGCTTCACGGTCGTGCGGGGCGGCTTCCCGGCCAAGACGGCGGCGCGCTACGTGACGCAGGCCTATGAAAGGATCGGCTGCGATCCGGCCGATCCCTCGACCTGGAAAGAGAAGCGCGTCCACGCCCAGCCGGAGAACCAGTTCGCGCCCCCCGACTTCGCGCCGAAAGCCTGGAAGGCGATCTGCGAGCTCGTCGGCGGCGAGGACCGCATCCACGAGCCGGATAACCCGCGCTGGCAGGACGCCTTCATCATCAAGTTCCCGCACGGCAAGGGGCACGCGCGCCAGGTCCCGGGGCCCGGCAGCCCGCATTCCTGGCACATGGACGGCGGGCCCGACATGCGCCATTTCTTGGACAGCGGCGAGATCGGCCTAATCACGCTCGCGCTCTGGTCGGCGGTCAAGCCCAAGGGCGGCGGCACGCTGCTCGCCTGCGACTCCGTGCCGCGCGTCGCGCGTCATCTGGCCGAGCATCCGGAAGGCATGGTGCTGCGCGAAGGCGGCATGGAGCGCCGGCTCATGGAAGGCTGCTCCGACTTCTTCGAGTTCACCGGCGGCCCCGGCGACGTGCTGCTGGCCCATCCCTTCCTGATCCACGCCGAGTCCGACAACGTCGCCGGGCCTCCGCGTTTTCAGACGGTCGGCTTCGTCCCGCTCAAGGAACGGATGCGCTTCGACCGCCGCCCGGCCAACAAGCTCTCGCTCGTCGAGCGCGCCATCCTGCGCGCCCTCGACAAGACGAGTTTTTCCTTCGCGCGGCGTTAAGCTATAATACCGCTCAGACGTTCCTGGAAGGGTGCGTGAGCGGTTGAAACGAGCAGTCTCGAAAACTGCCAGGGATGCAAGTCCCTCGAGGGTTCGAATCCCTCCCCTTCCGCCACTTTATCGAGGAGTCCTCCCATGACCTGGTGGAATCCGTTCAAGAAAGAAGAAGACGCCAAGCCCGCCGACGCCCAAGGCGGCGTCGCCGCGCCGGCCCTGCCCAAGGAGCTCGAGAACGACCCGAAGGCCAAGGGCCTGATGGCCGCCTTTTACCGCAAGTGGAAAGACCCGAGCTTCATCAAGCAGCTCAAGGTGCTCGCCGCCCACATGCAGAAGGAAGGCGTCGACGTCAAGGACATGAAGTCCGTCCAGGCGTGGCTCGAGAAAAACAAGGAAGCCATCGAGAAAGGCCAGTTCAAGGAGCTTCCCTCGTCCGGCGTCAAGCAGGAGACTTTCGTCAAAACGGGCCCCGAGATCGGCCGCAACGATCCTTGTCCTTGCGGCTCGGGCAAGAAGTACAAGAAGTGCTGCGCCTCCAAGGAGTAGCGTGAAGATCGGCCGCTTCGAGGTCTTCCCGCTTTCCGACGGGACCTTCAAGCTCGACGGCGGCGCGATGTTCGGCACCGTGCCGAAAGTCCTCTGGTGCCGCCACGAGCCGGCCGACGAGTCGAACCGGATCTCGCTGACGCTCGGCTCTCTGCTCATCAAGACGCCCAACGGCAAGAACGTCCTCGTCGACTCCGGCCTCTCGTCGAAATACGAGCGCGACCCGAAGTTCATCAAGATCTACGGCGTCGACCGCAAGATCACGCTCGGCGACGAGCTCAAGACCCACGGCCTGGCCGCCGCCGACGTCGACTACGTGATCAACACCCACCTCCACTTCGACCACGCCGGCGGCGACACGCAGTACGACGGCGGCAAGATCGTCCCCACGTTCAAGAAGGCGCGCTACGTCATTCAAAAGGAAGAGTGGGAGGACGCCAACCACCCCCACGAGCGCAACGCGGCGAGCTATCTGGAGGAGAACTTCGCGCCGCTAGGCGAGCGCAAGGTCCTCGAGCTCGTCTCCGGCGAGCACGAGCTCGAACCCGGCCTCTCCGTCGTCCAGACCGGCGGCCACTGCCGCGGCCATCAGGTGGCGTTGATCCGCTCCGAGGGCCAGACCGCGATTTATCTGGGCGACTTGGTCCCGACGCGCTCGCACGTCCCGCTGCCGTGGGTGATGGGCTACGATCTCTTTCCTTTAGAAACGCTGGAGATCAAGCGCCGGCTCTTCGAGCGCGCGCTCAAGGAAGATTGGACGCTCATCTTCGATCACGACCTGCGCCGGCGGACCGCCAAGCTCGCCATGATCGACGGGCGCCTGGTCGCCAAGGCCGAGGCCGCGTCGTGATCCTCAACACGCTGCTCATCGCCTGCGCGGGCTTGTCGATGGAGGTCGTCTTCACGGCTTTCCACCAAAGAAAAAAGAGCGGCGACTGGCGGCTCAAAGGCTATACTTACGTCTGGATGCTTCCGATCTACGCCTCGGTCTACCCGCTGTTCCGCCTGGTCTATCCGCGAGTGGCCGCGTGGCCGCTGCTCGCGCGCGGCGCGTCTTACGTCGGGCTCATCTACGCCGTCGAGTACGCGAGCGGGTGGGCGCTGCGGGCCGCCACGGGCGAGTGCCCGTGGGAGCGCGAGTACCGCGGCGCGCGCTGGAGCGTCCATGACCTCATCCGCCTCGACTTCGCCCCGGCGTGGCTCGCCGCGGCGCTGATCTTCGAGCGGCTTTGCCGCGCCTTGCCGGAGGCCGGATGAAGATCGGCACGCTCGAGATGTCGAACGACAGGGTCGCGATCCTCGCGGCCATCTGGATCGGCTGCTGGGCCTGGCCGGTCGCCGTGCGGCCGCTCGTCTTCGCCGCCGGCCGCCCGGCCGACGCCGTCGTGCGCGTCGCCCAGCCGACGCTCTTCGGCGTGCGCTGCAAGATCACCGCCGCGACCAAGCTCGACGGGCGCTCCGTGCGCTTCTACGGGTACGGGGCGCCGCAGGCCTGCCGCGAGCTCGGGACGGCGTCGGCGGTCAAGCTCCGCCTGCTCAAGGCGGGACCGGTCTATTGGGTCCAGCTCGATAACGATTACGGCTTTTGGCGCATGCAGGTCTTCATCGCTCTACTCGGCTTCCTGCTGACGACTTCCGCGGCCGGAGCGCTGATCTACCACTACTCGCGCCCGCGCGAGAAATCCGGAAGCCAATCCGACCTGCGCGATTTGTTGAATAAGTTATAAGCGAGAGGGCCAGGCCTCTCAGGAGAACGCTGAGGCCTGGCCCTGTCTATTATTTGCGTCGCTTACTGCTTATAGGCGATGGCCCCCCGCGGGTTCTCTCTCGCTGCGGCGCTGCGCGGCGCGCTTGTACACGGACGCCGTGTTCTGCGCGGACGCCAGGGCGACCAGGCGCGGGTCGAAGCCGGGCCTGATCGTCAGGGTCACCGTGTCCGAGTACCAGTGATCCTTGTCGACGCGCGCGGCGTTCGGCAGGACGAAGCCGATGTCATCGACGGCGCCCGTTTGGGCGACGATTTGGCCGGCGGCGTCCTTGATCGTGAAGACGCTCGCCTCGGAGGCGTAGCGCTCCTCGATCGAGCCGATCTTGGCGCCCGAGCAGTCGGTGACGGCGCCGTCGGCCGCTTTCTTCGCGGCGACATTGCCGTGCGCGTCCTTGTAGACGGACTCGCCGTCTTCCGAGTCGATCGTCCCGACCGTCGAGCCCCCGATCACGATCTTCTTGTCGGTGTTGAACGCCCCCTTATTGGCGAGCTGGGCGCCCGACAAATCGAGGACCGGGCAAGCCGCGGCCTTCGCCTGCTCGGCGACGGGAACGCCCGGAACGGGCGCGGCGGTCGAATGGCTCTGCGAGACGCTGCGGAAGCTCAAATCGGGAAGCTCGGGCGCGCGCTCGAGCTCGGCGGAATGCGCGGCGGTCCCGGCGACGGCGAGGATCACGGCGGACAGCAACGACGGCAGCGGTCTCATAGACTCCTCCACACGGATGTTTTTTGGCGTGAACGACAGAGGAGTATGGAGGCGGAACGCGCGCGCGCGCGAGGGTCTTAGGGCCCGGCGAGGGAGTGCGCCTTTCGGCCTAGAGCGCCGTCTCGATCTGGCGGATCTGGAGCTGCCGATGAAGCCGCTCGGCGCCTTCTTTGATGACGCCGAGCTCGAGCTCCAGGCTGCGGGCCAGCCACCCGCGCGCGGCCCAGGCCAACGGCTTCATGAGGAACGGGAATTGATAGTGCTCGTCGTGCGTGACGACGGTGCCGCCCGTGACGGGGCGCAGATGGAAGCCGCCCGTCGCCTTCTTGAGCGGGCCCTTCGTCATCTCGCTGCGAAAGCCGCCGTCGCGCGTGAACTCCATCTTGAAGGAGCCCCGCCAAGGCAAGCCGAAGAAGCGGCCCTCGAGCTCGGCGAAGCCGCTGTTTTCGTCGGGATAGCTCACGTCGACGACCTGGGCGACTTTCTGCTCGTAGTCCTGCATGTTCTTGAGGTCGCGCAGATAAAGACGCACCGATTCCTTCGGCGCGCTGATCATGATCTTGCGAGTGACGGTCAACATGGTTTAAAGAGGGGTCTTGAAGATGGCGCGAACGCCGATGCTTGCCTCATTATACCAGAAAACCTCTCCCCTCGCTCGAAGACGCTCCCGGCGCGAAGGTGAATTTTTGGCAAAATCGAGGCGCGAATCTGGCGCGAACCGCGAATAGCCGCTATACTGCCCTTAATGAACACGCGCTTCATCGTGCTTTTCGCCGTGATCCTGGGGGCGGGAGGCCTGCGCTCAGCGCGGGCTCAAGACGACACGACGCCTCCGGACCAATCGTCTAGCGATGTAAGCTCCTCCGGCACGGCGACCTCGCCGGCGACCGGCGATGTCGGCGGCGGCGGCGCGACGACCGGCGGCGGCGCCGGCGCGGCGATCGGCGGCGGCGCCGGCACGAGCCTCGGCGGCGCGGGGACCGGCGTCGGCGCCACCGGCGGAACCGGGACCGAGAACGCCAAGGGCACGAGCGGCGTCACCTCGACCGGAGGCGCGCTTTCGG
>CAZRIP010000148.1:0-6909 GCA_964600165.1 uncultured Elusimicrobia bacterium
ACCGGACAAGAAAAGGCCCTCGTGCACGATCATGCACGAGGGCCAAAGCGACGTTCCGGCGGCGGTCTTAGGTGTACTTGCCGGACTCGTAGAACGGCTCTTTGCCGCCCTCCGACGTCATCCGGTCCTTGGCGTTCTCGACTTGCTCGCGCCCGCGGCGCAGCAGATCCTTGCTCTTGCTCTTTCCTTCATTGAGCCAATCGACGATCTGCTCGCGCGTCTCCTTGCCCGGCTTGGTGGCGATCAGCAAGCCGACGCCGATCCCGCTCAGGAAAACGAGCAGGCTTCCGATCCCCGTGCCGCCTTTGCTTTCAGTGGACATGGCCATCCCGATGCTCCTCCTTGGTTAGTTCCCGTCAACGGCAAAGCGTTCAAGAGCGCGACGCGTCGAAGCGATAGCCGACGCCCGGCACCGTCACGATCCGGCGCGAGAGCTTGCCTCCGAGCTTTCGGCGCAGGCACGACATGTGCACCTCGACGGTGTGCGTGTCCTTGTAGACCGACGAGTCGTAGCCCCAGACCGACTCGAGCAGGAACCGTCCCGCCACGACGCGGCCGCGGCGCTCGAGCAGCGCCGCCAGAAGGTCGAACTCCTTGCGGGTCAGCGCGACGCCGCGCTCCCCGGCGCGCACCGTGCGGCCCGCCAGGTCGACGGCGAGCCCGGGCACGCGCAAGGTTTCCGCCTCCGGCGCGCCCTCGCGGGCGCGGCGGCGCAGCAGCGCTTGCAGCCGCGCGAGCAGCAGTCGCGAGGAAAACGGCTTGAGAATGTAGTCGTCGGCGCCGTGCTCGAGCCCCTCGGACTGCTCGACGTCGCCGCGGCGCATCCCGGACATCAGCACGACGGGCAAGGACGCCGTGCGCTTGTCGGCCTTCAGCCGCCGGCACAGCGTCAGCCCGCTCATGTAAGGCATCACGACGTCCGAGAGCACGAGGTCCGGCCGCTCGCGCGCGGCGGCCTCGAGGGCCTCCTCGGCGCGCGAGGCGAGCAGCACCATGAAGTCGCGGCCCTCGAGCGCCGTCTTGAGCACGCGGCGGCTGTCGGCTTCGTCGTCGACGACGAGGATCTTGCGCACGGCGGCATTGTAGCAGCGCGCTTTGGCGCGGCCGTGACGACCGCGTCAACCTCTTATCGCTGGACGCGGCCCGACAGGTAGATGCTCCCGGCGACGAGCGCGCCGGGAAGCTGCCAATCCCAGAAGCTCAGGAAGAAGTCGTAGCGGTGGACGAAGTAAGGACCGACGATCAAAAGATCCAGCAGCACGATGAAGGCGACGGCGAGGACGGCGGCGGCCGCGGGGGGAAGGCGGTCGCCGCGCTCGAAGTAGAGGCGGAAGACGGGGACGAAGCACACGAGCACCGCTCCGCAGTGCAGCGCGACGCGCGCGGGGCGCGCCGCGACGAGCTGGTAGCCGGCGTCGATGAAAAAGCCCGCGAACAGCCAGGCCGCGAAAGTGTAGCCCACGGCGACGAGGGCGCGCATGCCGAGAGGATAGCACGCCGGAGGTGACGTCTCGTTGAAGAACCCGTCGCGAGTGGGACCAATGGCCCGCCGGGCCCGGGCCCAAAGGCTCTATCGACCCGGTCCCGTTCCTCTTATACTTTCGCCATGAGGCTGTTCCGCCTCGCCGCGCTCGTTTTTTCGGCTCCCGCGCTCGCGCTGGGCGCCGAGTTCAGCCGTCCGGCGGCGCCGATCCCCGGGCTTTCGACGCCGATCGACGTCATAGGCGGAGGGTCTCTCCGCGGCCCCGTCACGATCTCGCCGGTCGGCCCGCTCGTCGGCCCGGTCCTTCCGCTCGACGCGCTCGCGCTCCCTGCG
The DNA here is from genome assembly GCA_964600165.1 of uncultured Elusimicrobia bacterium. GTDB lineage: Bacteria > Elusimicrobiota > Elusimicrobia > UBA1565 > UBA9628 > CAZRIP01. The sequence continues at coordinate 1,817 of CAZRIP010000148.1, forward strand.
TCGCTCGTGCCCGCGGACGCGCTGTTGCCGCAAAGCCCCGTCTCCGCCGTCGGCGCCGACGTCGGGCCGATCGCCGCTCCTCAGGCGTCCTTCGGCGCGCGCGGCGGCGACGGGCGCGACTCGGGCGCTTGGTCGCACACCTATCATTCCTTCGAGCAATGGGCGGATGAGTACCGTGACGCCGACGCCGCCGATCAGCCCGGCCTCGCCGACCATCTCTTCGAGAACTCGCTCGCGCGCCCGGAGGCCGGAGGCATCCTTCCTCCGGCCTCGGCGCCGAAGATCCCGGTCGGCGTCCGCAGCGTCACGATCGACGCCGTCACCGACGCGCGCGACATAGGCCGGCTGATCCCGCGCGGGATCAACTCCAACGATCTCATCGACAAGCTCGTCGAGAACCTCGACGCGATGGGCCAGTACCGGATCTACTCGTATCACGCGAACAAGGGGAAGTTCGTCGGCATCGACCTGGCGGCGCGGCCCGAGCTCGTCGACCTCCTTCCCGAGCAGCACTCGCACGAGGTCCGGCTGATCAAGAAGATCCAGGCGTGGAACAAGGACCTGCGCGTGCTCGTGCGCGAGGACGGAAAGACGCCCGATCTCGTCGTCGGAGGCGTCGTCACCGAGCTCAAGTCGCTGATCGGCGACAAGGTCGATCTGACCTACCTCGTCGACAAGGCGAACACGCAGGTCCTCGAGCACGCGACGCGCCACGGCCTGGGCAACGGGGCCGCCGTCGTCGACCTGACCGCCGAGAAGCTGGTGCCGGTCGCGTCCGTCTTGAAAGAGCTCAACGCTTGGGCGCGGATGCCGGCCGGGTCCGACATCCCCGGCTCCTATTTCGGCCCCCGCCATCTAAAGCGGGCCGTCTCGCTCGACAAGATCACCGTCTTCGCCGGCGAGGACGTGAAAGTCTTCGGTCGCGGCAAGGACGGCTCGTACCGCGCTCTCGAAGAGCGCCCCTTCGCCGATTTCACGCCGTTGAACCCGCGCCGCGTTTCGATCGCGCGGGCCGCGCCCGTCAACCGCGGCCAGCTGGCCGACGCCTTCGAGAAGTCGCGCATCCTCGCCGACCTGCGCGGCCTCTACGAGCGCGGGCGCTTCAAGCGCGCGCTCAAGGTCTGGGAAAGGTTCGTCGACACGCACGACAAGGATCTCGTGCTCAAGACCGCGCCCGAGGCCGACGCCATCCTCGCCAAGGTGCGGCGCAAGATGGACTCGGGCCGGCGCTACCGCCGCCCGAACGGCCGGCGCCGCTAGCTACTCGCGCACGAAGTCGTGGGCGTCCGCGAGCTCGATCTTGAAGCGGAACTTGTAGTTCCCGATGTCGGCCGCGTCGACGCGGCCCATGAACATCCCGGCGAGCTTGGCGAACTTGCCGATCGGCCCCGAGGCGTCGTCCTTGGCGCGGCGCTTGGCCTCTCTCGCGACCCGGTCGATGCAGACGACGAGGTTCTTGCCGTCGTCGCAGGTCGGAGCGGAATAGTGGGCCGATCTCTTGACGGGCTCCTGCGCCGACGCGGGCGAAAGCGCGAATCCCGTCAAACTCGCGAGAAGCATGATGCGGAGCTGTTGTCTCATCTCGGCGCGCCCTCCGTTGCTTTTATAGAGGTAGCAGGGGGCTGTTACAAGCGTATTTCGACGACGGAAAAACTGCTAAGCTCAGCCCCTATGAGGCTCGTCTTGCTCGCCGTCGGCGCGGCCGCGCTCGCGCGCGCCGTCGTCTTCGAGGTCCCCGCGGTCACGGGCAGGCCGGTGCTTTCGCCCGAGCTGCGCGCCGCGGCGGCCCAGTGGGGGATCGACGCCCAGCGCGCGAGACTCGCTCCCATCCGGTCGGGCGCGGCGTTTCGTTTCTCGGTCATCGGGGACGCGGAGCCGGGCCGCTTCGCCTGGGAGCGCGTCTTCGCCCCGCCCGTCGACGCGTTCACGCGGCTCCTGCGCGACGCCTCGTCGTCTTCGGCGTTCGTGCTGCAACTCGGCGACTCCGTCAGCGAGGGCACGGCCGATTATTACGCGGCGCGTTTCCGCCAGCTCGACGGCGCGCGCGGCGCGGCGCCGCTTTTCCCGACGATCGGCAACCACGATCGCTCGCGCCCCAACGGCGCGGCGGACAAGGGTTTTTTCGAGGCGACGATGGGGCAGCCGGACTATTTCTTCGACTACGCCGGCTGGCGCTTCGTCTCCGTCGACACCTCGGACCGGCGGCTGCGCGACGACCAGCTCGCCTGGCTCAAGACCGTCGTGCCCGACAACGGCCGCTGCGTGATCTTCACGCACGTCCCGCCGAAGTTCCTCAAGGGCAAGTTCTACTCGCCGAAAAAAGCGAGCAAGGGCCTCGAGGGCGAGGAGAAGGAAGAGCCGCTGCCCAAGAGCGAGGACTATTGGCACGACGTGCTGACGGCTTATTTCGAGGAGAACGCGGAGGGCTTCCGCGCGCTCGTGGCCGAGCGCAAGGTCGCGCGCGTCTACGTGGGCCACATCCACGCCTTCGGCGTCGCGCGCGTGGGCCCGACGCTCTTCGTCTTGTCGGGCGGCGGCGGCTCGCCGCTCTACCCGCTGCCGCCGGGCGAGCCCAAGCGCAAGATGACTCATTGGCTCGAGGTCTCCGTCGACGGCCGCTCCGTCTCGGAGACCGTGCACGAGCTCAACGGCGACGTCTACCCGATGCCGCTGCCGCGGTGACTTCCGCTGACAGCGCAGGCCTTTAATTTCCCGCGAAAGACCGCTATGCTCTTCGACGGCGTGAAGAACGCGCGCTTTTCCCATCGCGTCGACCACACGGTCCTGATCGTCGAGGACGATCCCGGGATGCTCGAGTATTTGGTGCGGATCGTCCAGGAGGCCGGCTTCCGGACCGAGACGGCCGTCGACGGCATCGAGGTCGTCGAGAAGATGCGACGGCTCATGCCCGACATCGCCATCCTCGATCTGATGCTGCCCCGCTACGGCGGCTTCGAGCTGCTGTCGGAGCTGCGCCGCGGCGTGACGGGGAAGATCCCGCTCATCATCGTCACCGCGCGCTTCACGCGGCCCGAGGACCGAGCGAAGATCGTCGGCCAATCCAACGTCGCCGTCTTCTTCGAGAAGCCCGTCCCGCCCGAGGTGCTCGTCAACGCCCTGCACGAGATCCTCGAAACGAAACCGCCGACCCATTAGGCGGCGTGATACCATATCCTCATGGGCGCCCCGCGCAAGGACACCGTCGTCGTCGACCTCGACGGCACGCTGGCCGACATCGAGCACCGCCGGCGCTTCATCACGGGGGCGCGGCGCGATTGGAAGTCGTTCCACGAGTCCTGCGCGCGCGACGCGCCGAACGCGTGGTGCGTGCGGCTCGTCTGCGCGCTGCGCGCCGCGGGCTTGCAGATCCAGCTCGTCTCGGGGCGCGCGCGCGCCGTCGAGAAGCAGACGCTCGAGTGGCTCTCCCGGGTCTTCGACGGCGACTTGTCCGGCATGACGCTCGTCTTGCTGCGCGCCCACGACGACAAGACCAAGGACACGGAGCTCAAGCGCGAATGGCTGCATGCGTTCGGCAAGGACAGAGTCCTCTTCGCCGTCGACGACCGCAAGCGCGTCGTCGACATGTGGCGCGAGGAAGGCGTCATCTGCCTCCAGTGCGACGATTGGGAGGAGCGCGCGTCGGCCGCGGAAGTCGGCTCGCGCGCGCTGGCCGCCGAGGACCGGGCGCCGCGGCCCAAAGAAAAGTAAAATAGGCGGGAGTGAATCCCCTCGCCCTATTATCCGCGGCCGCGCTTTGCTTCGCGGGCGAGCCGCCCGCCCCGCCGCCGCCGCTCTTGCCCGGCAGCTTGATCGTCACTTATTACGGCAACCCGTACTCTAAAAGGATGGGCATCTTGGGCGAGCTGCCGCCCAAGGAGATGATGGACCGCCTTCAGGCGGAAGCCGATCTCTGGCAAAAGTCCGACTCCTCGTCGACCGTGCGGCCGGGCTTGGAGCTCGTGGCCGACGTCGCCTCCGACTACGCCCAAGACGACGGCAAGTACCGGCTGCGCATGCCCAAGCCCATGATCGACAAGGTGATCGGCTGGGCGCGCTCGCGCGGCTGGCTCGTCATCCTCGACGTGCAAGTCGGACGCAGCTCGGTGAAAAGAGAGCTCGACTGGATCATGCCGTACCTCGAGCAGCCGGACGTGCACCTCGCGCTCGACCCCGAGTTCCAGATGCGCAAGGACTTGAAGCCCGGCCAGCGCATCGGCAGCAGCGACGCCGAGGACGTGAACTTGGCGGTGATCCGGCTCTCCCAGCTCGTCGAGGAGAAGAAGATTCCGCCCAAGCTCCTGCTCGTGCACCGCTTCACCGACGACATGCTCAAGCGGTACTGGAAGATCCGCACCGACCCGCGCGTGCAGATCGTCGTCGTGATGGACGGCTACGGCGTGCCGTACGCCAAAGAGAAGATCTATCGCCGCGAGGTCTCGCGCGAGCCCGTGCAGTTCGCGGGCATCAAGCTGTTCTACAAGAACGACCAGCCGATGATGACGCGCAAGCAGCTCCTCGGCCTCTCGCCCAAGCCGCGCGTCGTCATTTACCAGTAGATTTGGTAAAATAGTCTCACGATTGCGGGATGGTGAAACGGTATCACGGGAGACTCTGAATCTCCTTTTCTAGGTTCGAATCCTAGTCCCGCAGCCAATCTGATCAATAGAAAGAACCGCCTCCAAGGAGCCGCCCCTCGTCGGGCGGCTCTCTTGTTTTAGGGCGCTTGTACTCGACGGTCCCGCCACTCGCTGTCGAGTTGGTAATAGGGAGATTGCTAAAATATCCAACCCTAGGGGATTCCGGAGGGCGCTTTTCTCCGGGCAATACGCAAGGAGGGCCGCCAGGAAATCGGGATGATGACCAAGGAGCAAATCGATCTTTTGATCCGCGAGGGTGAAGGGCTCACCGTCGAATTCAAGGAGAGCTACGGCTCTCGGATCGACCGGGACATCGTCGCTTTCGCCAACACGCGCGGCGGAGCCATCCTGCTTGGCGTATGCGACGATAGGACGATCAAGGGCGAGACCTTAACCAACGATTTGAAGGCCAAGATCAACGATTTGGCCCGGCCTTGTCAGCCCGGAATCTCCGTT
>CAZRIP010000149.1:0-6895 GCA_964600165.1 uncultured Elusimicrobia bacterium
CGCGCACCGGCGCGCCGGAGCGCCGCGCCTTCGACGCCGATCTCAAGCGCCGCACGCTCAAGCCCGTCGACTTCGAGGCTTGGCGAGACCTCGACGCCAAGGCCTGCGGCAACTGGGCGCGCGCGAGCCTCAAGATCGGCGAGACGCCTGACGACGCCGCCGTCGCCCAGGCGGCGCCGGTCTATCCGTGGTCGCGCGCCAAGCCGTTCAAGCAGCGCAAGCAATCTCCCGGCACGAGGCCCAAAGCCCTCGAGCCCGTGCCCGACGAGGAGGACTCGACGCCCGAGCCCGCGCAGCCTCCGGAAAAGCCCCTCGCCAAGGCGGCCGAAAAGCCCGCGCCGCCGCCTGGGGACGCCGACGAGTTCGATCCGCTCGCCGCGGGCGCGCAGTCGGCCCCGCCCGATCACGAGGCCGCCGCCCCGCAAGCCGTCGAGCCCAAGCCTGAACCCGCGCCCGAGCGCGCCAAGGCGGCGGCCCCGCCGCCCTCGGACGTGCCGGACTCCGTCGCCGCCGCGCCGCCCAAGCCCGCGGCCAAAGCGCCGGAGACCGTGCCGCCGCTCATGGACAATCCGCCGCCGCCTCAAGCCTCCGGTCCGGCGGGCGACAAGCCCGCGAACCTCAAGACCTCGCCCGGCGCCAAGAAGAGCGTCACGGACATGAGCGTCGACGAGCTCGAAAAATATTTGAACCGGAAATAGTGCTAGAATCAGGCCGGCGATGGAGTTCGCCGATAACCGTCCCTGCTCATACCGTGAGCAGGGGCTGATGACTCCTACCGAAGTCTTCGGTGGGAGTTTTTTTTATGAGAAATATCCTGGTCTTGTCGGTGGGCGGCGTCGCGGGGACGCTCGCGCGCTATTTCGTGGCGAATTGGGTCCCGGGCCTGGCCGGGATCGGCTTTCCCTACGGCACGCTCGTCATCAACCTTTCGGCCTGCCTGTTGATCGGGCTCTTCGCCCGCCTGTCGGGACGCGGAGTCCTCGGACCGGAATGGCGGTTGCTGCTGATGACCGGCTTTTGCGGCGCGTACTCGACCTTCTCGACCTGGATCTACGAGAGCGCGAGCCTCGCCGCGGACGGCGAGTGGCCGCGGACCCTTTTGAACCTGCTCGGCAGCGTCGGCCTCGGGTTCGTCTTCTTTCGGCTCGGCGCGTTCCTCGGGACTATTTTTTAGGAGGCGGCATGAAGCTCGAAGGCGAACAGAAGCTCTTGCGGATCTTCATCGGCGAGCAGGACAAGTGGAACGGCGTTCCTTTATATGAGGCCCTGATCAACGAGGCGCGCGCGCTCGGCATGGCGGGCGGGACCGTGATCAAAGGCTTCATGGGCTTCGGCTGCAAGGCGCACGTCCACACGGCCAAGCTCCTCGAGCTGTCCTACGACCAGCCGATCATCGTCGAGATCGTCGACTCCGAGGCGAACATCCAGAAGCTCCTGCCGAAGCTCGACGCCATGGTCACCGAGGGCCTCGTCACGCTCGAGAAGGCCCACGTCGTGATCTACCGCGCCGACCCGGCGGCGGCGCGCAGCAAGCCCCGCAAGAAGTAGCTAAGCCTCGAACGCGCTCGTGACGTGCTCGAGCCGCCCCGGCTCGATTCCAATCACGTCGAAGCGCATCGGGCAGTCGAGGCCCCGGACCAGCGCATAGAGCCGCGCCGTGTTGACGAGCTTGCGGCGCTTGCGAAAGTCCACCGTTTCCGCGGCGCTGCCGTAGCCCGCGTGATTACGCGCGCGGACTTCGACGAAGACGATCGTGTCGCCGTCGCGCGCGATCAAGTCGAGCTCTCCGCATTTCGCTCGGAAATTACGCTCGAGGACTTCGTAGCCGAGCGCGCCGAGGTACTCGGCGGCGCGGCTTTCAGCGAGAACGCCTACGTCGATGTGATGGGGGGCCATATAACGGATACGATCGACCCCCCGAAAAAGTTCCCTTGGATTTGGACTTACCCCGGGGTAAGTCGAGATTTCAGCTATCGCCAGCGATAGTTGAGATTCAAGCCGCGCTGGACTCTTCGGACGAAGTCAGCGGCGCCAACAGCGCCGAGACCGGCTCGTAGGTCCGGCGGTGGACGGCGCAGGGCCCGAGCTTCCTGAGCGCCGCGACGTGCTCCTCGGTGCCGTAGCCCTTGTGCCGGGCGAAGCCGTAGCCCGGGAAGCGCTTCTCGAGGCGCGCCATCCAGCGGTCGCGGAAGACCTTCGCGACGACGCTCGCGCAGCCGATCGCGAGCGAGAGATCGTCGCCGTCGACGATCGCCATCTGGCGCACGCCGAGGTTCGGGATCAGCTTGTCGCCGTCGACGACGACGGCGCAGTCGTCGTCGGTCGCCAGACGCAGCGCGGCGCGACGCATGGACAGCAGCGTCGCGCCGAGTATGTTGAGCCGCTCGATCTGCCGAGGGTGAGCCCAGGAGATGCTCACGGCCTCGGCCGCCTTCAAGATCGACTCGTACAGCTTCTCACGCGCAAGCGGCGTCAGCCGCTTGGAGTCCCTCACGTCCCGGAGCTCCTCGCGGGAGCCCCAACCGAGCCTGACCGCCGCGACGACGACCGGTCCCGCGAGCGGGCCCCGGCCCGCTTCGTCGACGCCGATCAAACGATCACGACCGAGGCTCAGACGCAGTTGGGCGTCGAAAGCCTCGGCGTGAGTCACTGTCCGGCTGAGGCGGCTCCCAGGGCCCGCGCCGCTTTGGGCGAGGGCGACTCGATCGCGGCCTTGGCCTGCTTCTTGGCCTCGGGCTTCTTCTCCGCGCCGTCGGCGGACGGCTTGGAATCCGCGGACGCCTCGGGCTTCTTGCCGCCCTCGTCCGAAGACTCCTTCTCGTTGACGCGCGCGGCCTTGCCGGTGAGGTTGCGCAGGTAATAGAGGCGGGCGCGGCGGACCTTGCCCGACTTGATCACCTCGATCCGGTCGATGTGCGGCGAATTGAGCGGGAACGTGCGCTCGACGCCGACGCCGAAGGAGATCTTGCGGACCGTGAAGCTCTGCGCGTCCGCGGTGCCGCGGCGGCTGATCACGGTGCCCTCGAAGATCTGGACCCTCTCGCTCTCGCCTTCGATGACCTTGATGTGCACGCGCACGGTGTCGCCGGGACGGAAGTCCGGGATGGACTTTTGAGTCTGCTTCTCATTCTTTTCTTGCGGTTCTGCCACCATACTCTCTCCTGGGACGTCAGTTGAACTTGAGCAAATCAGGACGCTTTTTCCGCGTCGCCAGTCTCGCCGCGCGCAAGCGCCACTCAGCGATCCTTCGATGGTCGCCTGAAAAGAGGATATCAGGTACCTTCTTGCGCCGCCAGACCCGCGGGCGGGTGAATTGCGGGTAATCCAGCAGCGGCGTGGTGAACGACTCGTTGACCGCGGCGTCGGGCTTCTTGAACACGCCCGGGATCAGCCGCGTGACCGCGTCGGCGACGACGAGCGCCGGCAGCTCTCCGCCGGTCAGCACGTAATCGCCGATCGAGAGCTCCTCGTCGAACAGGCTCATCGCCCGCTCGTCGACGCCCTCGTAGTGGCCGCAAACGAGCACCAAGTGCTTGTAGCCGGCCAGGCGCTGCGCTTCCTTCTGATCGAAGCGCTTGCCCTGCGGCGACAGATACACGATCCGCGCCCCGCGGCGCTTGACGGCTTTGATCGCGTCGGCCAGGGGCTGCGCCATGAGCACCATGCCGGCGCCGCCGCCGTAGGGCCGGTCGTCGACTTTGCGGTGCTTGTCCTTGCTGAAGTCGCGGGGATTGCACAAGCCCACCGTGAGCAGCTCGCGCTGGATGGCGCGGCCCACGATGCTCGTGGCGAGCACGGGCTCGAACATCCCCGGAAACAGCGTGACGAAGTCGATGCGCATCAGTCGATCTCGACGACCACTTTTTTGCCGGCCTTCGCGGCCGCGGCGTTGGCCACGGCGCGGATGGCCTTGATGACCTTGCCTTGCTTGCCGATCACTTTGCCCTTGTCTTCCTCGGCGACGACGAGATGAAGCACGACCGAGCCGTTCTGCTCGGACTGCTGCACGTCGGCTTGCTCGGGATGATCCGCGAGGTTCTTGAGGAGGTAAAGGACGAGGTCTTTCATGCGTTAGGCCTTGGCCGCCTTCTTGAGCGCGTTCTTGACGAGCGTCTCGACGGTCTCCGACGGCAGAGCGCCGACCTTGCGCCAATGGTCGTAGCGTTCCTGCTTGAGCTGGAGCTTCTTGCCCGCGGTTTCCTGGCGCGGATCGTACGAACCGATGACCTCGATGGGCTTGCCCGTCGCGCCGAGCTTCTTGTCGATGGCGACGACGCGATAGTAAGCCTGCTTGGGCTTTCCGGTCCGCTGCAACCTGATGACGACTGCCATTGTGAGCCTCCTGTTCTTGTTTAAGAAATCTTGCCGATCAGCTCGCGCGCGGCGGCCTCGGGGTCCTTCGCCGAGAAGACCGCGCTGCCCGCGACGAGCGAGTCCGCGCCGGCCGCAAGCGCCGCGCCGATCGTGTCCTTGTCGACGCCGCCGTCGACTTGGATCCAATAGGACAACCCCAGCGATTGTCTTTCGGAAGAGAGCTTCGCGACCTTCGACAACTGGTCCGACATGAACTTCTGGCCGCCGAAGCCGGGCTCGACCGTCATGACGAGCGCCAGATCGAGCGCGCCGAGATGCGGGAGCAGCTTCTCGACCGGAGTCTTCGGCTTGAGCGCGAGGCCGGCCTTGCCGCCGCGCGCGCGGATGGCCGCGAGCGTCTTCGCCGGGTCCTCGCACGCCTCGACGTGCACGGTGACGATGTCCGCCTTGGCGTCGCAGAACCAAGGGAAGACGGTCTCGGGATTGGAGACCATGAGATGCGCGTCGACGAAAAAGCCGCGCTTCTTGCAGAGCTTGACGAAGTCGGGGCCGAAGCTGAGGTTGGGGACGAAGTGGCCGTCCATCACGTCGACGGAGACCCACGTCACGCCCGCGCGCCGCGCGGCCTCGAGGTGCTCTCCGATCTTCGATAGGTCCGCCGAGAGGATCGACGGCACGAGCTGGGCGGCGCGCTTGGCGACCATCGTCACAGGTCTCTCTCGTCGACCAGGATGCCGTTGAGGAAGATCTTCACGCGCGCGCCGCCGGACTGCTGGAGCGGGATGTCGATCTTCGAGCCGGGCTTGCGCAGGCCGTTGAAGAGCTCGCGCTCGCCGTACTTGTCGATGACGACGATGCGCACGAGCGTCTCCGAACCGCCTTGGGCCAGCTCGTAGTGGAACGTCTTCTCGGCCTGCTCGGCCGCCGCGCCGCCCTTGTGCCCGCTGATCACGAAGGAGACCTTGGCGCCCGCCGCCAGGACGGCGTCGGGGCCGGGGTCCTGGCTCAAGATCACGCCGAACGGGAAAAGCGAGGAGGGGTCCTTGGTCTCCGTCTCGTTGACGCCGGCTTGCGCGGCCCACTGCTGGGCCTCGGTGACGTTTTTGCGCAGGAAGTCGGGCATCAACACCACGCCGGCCGGCGGCGGACCGCCGGAGACGACGACGTTGACGAGGGCGTTGCGCTCGAGGCTCGCCTCGGCTTTCGGGTCCTGCGAGAGCACGACGCCTTTATCTTGTTTCAAAGAATACGACTCGCTGACCTCGCCCAAACCCAGCTGGCTTTGCCGCATCATCATCTCGGCGTTGCGCAGCGGGAGGCCGACGACGGCCGGGGCGAGCACCGTCTCCCCGCCTTGGCTGACGACGACCTTGACGATCTTGCCCTCGCGCACGACGGTCCCGGCGGGGGGGTCTTGGCGCAGCACCGACGAGATCGGCACCGAGCTGTCGAACTCGCTGCCTTCCTTGCGGATGCCCAAGTTGACGGTCGACAGCGCGTCGAGCGCCGCCGAGAGGGACTTGCCCTTGATGTCGGGGACGGCCTGCGTCTTGCGGCTGTGGACCACGCCTTCGACGCCCCATTGAAGCGAAAAGAAAGCGAACGCCGCGAGCGCGAGGCTCGCCGCGGCGAACTCCAAGGGAGTGACGTTTCCGAGACGCGATTCAGACATTCTTCTTAATGGGCAAAAAGTCTCCCTGCTTCATGCGGAGACCGTTCAAGAAATCCGCTGCGCTTACTGGCTTTTTCCCTTCAGGCTGGACCTGCAGGAACCACAAACGGCTGGCGGTCCCGCATTGTACCAAAACGCCGCCGTTTGGATCAACGGCCACGACCTGTCCGACGGGGGCGGAACCCCCGTCGCCGACCTTGGTCTTGAGGACCAACAATCGCTGATTTTCCAGCTCCAAATAGGCCTTCGGCCAGGTGCGAAAGGCGCGGACGGCGTCATGGAGCTCGCGCGCCTCGCGCGCGAGGGAAAGCCGCGCGTCTTCTTTCTTGATCAACGGCGCCAGGCTGGGCTCGCCGCGCTGCGGCTCGCGGCGGAGCTTGCCCGCTTCGAGATGACGCAGCCCGAGGTCCAGGCCCGCGAGGCCGACGTCGACCAGGCGCGCCATGAGGGCGGCGGCGTCCTCGTCGGGGCCGATCGCCACCGGGGCGCTCTCGAGGAAAACGGCGCCGGTGTCCATCCCTTCATCGAGCCAAAAAAGCGTCACGCCCGTCTCGCGCTCGCCGCGCGCCAGCGCCCACTGCACGGGCGCCGCGCCGCGGTACTTCGGCAGCAGCGAGAAGTGCGCGTTGAGCAGGCCGAGCTTGGTCGAGGCGAGGACGTCTTTTTTGAGGATGCGGCCGTAGGCCACGACGAGGCCGAAATCCGCTTCTAAAGCCTTGAGCTCGCCGGCGATCTCCGACGGCTTGGCCGGCTGGAAGACTTTAAGGCCGAGCTCGAGCGCCTTCTTCTTGACCGGCGTGGGCTCGATCGAGAGCCCGCGGCCGGCGGGCTTATCGGGCTGGCTGACGACGCCGACGACGTCGGCCATTCGGGCCAGCAAGTCCAGAAAGGGCGCGGCGACCTGTGGCG
>CAZRIP010000150.1:0-6618 GCA_964600165.1 uncultured Elusimicrobia bacterium
TTACGATTGGTTGGAACAGCAATTCGGAGGCATCGGGGCTTGTTAAGCTGAAGTTAGAAAGGCCGCCGGTTGCCGAGACGGAGAGCACGATATCTGCGGGGTTATCATTAGGTGGACATGACGTCGTGGAGCCTGGGCAAACTGTGAGGTTGCCGTTCGAGTCCGAGTCTTTCAGCGCAAGATCACTTTTAGTGAAAAGTATGCAGGTATCTATGTGGCCGTCTCCCGGGCCTGGTGAGGGGTTCCCGTCTTCGTCGCTAATAATTGCGCAGAGTCTGTACTGGCCGGATGCAAGCGTACTTCCATCCGTCGGAGTTCCATTCCATAAAATGCTTTCGTCTCCTTCGAAGGGCAAAGCAGTTCCGCTTTGCAAAGCAGGAAGGTTTTGTCCGTCAAAGGCCTTCTTGCCAGTATCTGTGCCGTCGATATTCAAAATCGAGGCTGTGAAAGTAATGGCAGAGCTACGGTTGTCCATCGCATGGAATGTAAATCTCGCAGGGCTATCAGGGCCTAAGAACTGACTGGACGTCTGGAGGTTGCGCAAGAGAGGAGGAAACTGCCTGGAAGCTATCTCCATCACATTCTGGGCGTCAACTCGTGCCTGCCAGAGTTGTGCCTGAGCGATGCGCTGAGACAGCGGGGCGAGAACTGATTGGTAGTTTGCGTCGTTAAACCAGTCTATCCCTGCGCTCGTGGCTGGCGGCGTTCCACCATTTGGGTTTGAAGCTGGGCATGAGTTTGCTGTATTTCGACCGTACGCTCCCCAACCACTACCTGGGTCACCATCCTCAGCATCAGTGAGCCAGAATTTTTCGTTGCAACCTGTCTGGGGATCAAGAAAGGGCTGATTCCACGAGATATCAGGCTGTATCAGGTTGGCATCATTATATGATGCATAGTACTCAAGACCATCATTATGGAACCCGAATCGGTTGGGCAGCGGAACGGGATTTGCGAACGAGAGATTATATGAGACCGGATAGCCGAGACCGTGCCAGTCAACCTGTTGGTGCGCGGGAACGTCAGCGTCCTCAGCCAAATGGACCGCAAATCCAAGCTCAGTGTATGCGGAGTTAAAATCGAAAGCCTTATACTTCTTGAGCGCGTCATCCTTCCAGAGTACGTCGTTTCCGAACCAGTAGGTAACAGTTCCGTCTACCGACGTATGCGACCCTGGTGCTGCGAAACCTTCTGTTCTCGCGCCCGCCTGAATCTGCGTCGCATACATTGACAGATCCAAATACGTTGTATCAGCTGGCCCGGGTAGAGCTGCGGCGGTCAATTTCTGGTGATCGTCACCACCATACCCCGTGAGGTAATTCGCCAACTCAGCAGAGTTCCAGCTCCATGCTGAAGTATCGGGGAGCAGAGCCACTAGCCCGAGAACTGCGGCTGCTTTGAGCTGAATATACCGTGTGGCGGTTCTCATCTAATCTTGTCCGGATCGTACGGATCAGAATGAAGTTTCCGGTCAGTCTCTACGCCCCTGTATGGCACACGTCTTCCGGTTGCCTTGAAAATGGCCTGGGCAGCAGCGCCTCGATACATAGTCACGTTTGGATTCTGCTTCTCGTCGTCATGAATAAATTGTTCAAGTGCGGGCACTGCCTCAGGCACCGGGTGTCGCATAAGGGCGTAGAAGATGTGGAGTTGAACCGTTCCACTCTCCTTTTTGATCGCCGGCATCGCGTTCTGAAGATTCTTTTGCGGATTGAGCATCAGTAGAGCCGAATAGGCAGCGCTCCGCAAATTCTCATCCTGGCTCGCCAGCGATGCTTTGAGGGCTGCCTCCGATAATTCCTCATCACTCCCAGTCACTTGGCGCATCGAGCCCAAAGCATTGGCTGCCATGGTGGCGAGCTGCGTATCAGATCCCTTCACGAGTTCCGCAAGTTGAGGAATCGCGGCCCGGTCTTGGATCCTTTCGATGCCAGCCAAAGCTGTTCGCCGCCGCTGATCCTTTGCGTTAGCGACCTCAACCAGTTTCGATAATCCCGCAGCCCCGAACTTGGCAACAACTGTGCCACCACCGGACGGGAACGACATTACTTCTGGGCGAGACAGCACCTCCTCAAGAGCGGGTTGATATCCAAGGCTCGCAAGTGCATCCGATGCTGCGCCCGCATATGCGATCGACTCGACAGAAGGCTTCTGGATGCCCGTTCTCTCGAATAAGTTGTATCTGTCGCGTTTCTTGAGCATCGTTAGAATCTTAGTGGCCGAATCCTTATTTCCAAGCCGAGCACATCCGTTCATCGCGGCAATCTGAACCTTATCCGATTTGTCATCGAGCAACGATGCGTATTTCCCGCGAAGTTCGATGGAATCGGGCGACACATTCATCATCGACTGCAGCGCGGCTTCTTCTAGATCGGTGCTCGGCTCGTTACGGATCGTGTTTGCAAGCGCCTCGACCTCATCTTCAGTTTTGGGCGGGTGATTTTTGATCTCGGTAATGACCTGCGCCCTTTGAGCGGATGTCTTGGCAGAGGATGCATTTTGAAGCAGGGAGCGCATATCTTCCTCAGCGGACGACTGCGCGGCTAGACAAACGAACGCCAGCGCAGCTATGGCGCTCACTCTTGCAGGTATCTTTCGCAGCGCATACTTATTTCTATTAGCTCGCAACATTTGGCTTCTCCTTCGACGCGCGAGCCTTCAAAAAATGAATTCTTCTCACGCGATGGGTACCGCATCGTTACTCTGATTTTTACGGCGAAAACCTTGAGCGTGGATAGTGCTACTGATATTCCCCCAAAATGCTGGACCAGGCACATCCTGGCTATCTTGGGACGCACCTCTCCCGCTCGGGCTCAAAGCGGGCTCGGGCTGCCTAACGAAGGAACCGCTGCTCGGCGCGGACAATCAGCTTTCCTTTGGCAGCCTTCGCGAGATGGAAGGTCTAAGAAGGGCGGCCGCCACGGCCCAGCTTAACCCCGAACTTCATCCCGCGCAAGACCTAGGAATAATCGTCGTCGAAAGCCTAGGACCTTTTACCCGCGCGGCGCTAGAAACTCACGGCACGCCCAACGTCTGCGCCAGCTGCTGCGGCTCGGCCCGCGGCGACAGCCCCGCCGATAGCCCGGTGATCGCGCCGCCGTCGCGATAGACCCAGACCATCGGAAAGCCGCTGGGTTGGGCGAAATTCTCCGGGTCCAGCAGCGTCGACCTCCCGAAGACCGCCGCGTATTCCTCGACCTTAGACTCCGAGTCCTTGCTGACGACGATCCGAAACGGCACGTCCTTCTGCTGCAGATAGTCGCGCAGCCGCATGATGGTCCCCTGCGCAGCGCGGCAATGCGGGCACCACGGAGCGACGACGACGGTCACGCATTTATCGGCCTCGCAGCCGTTGAGCGCGACCTCCATGCCGGACGCCGTCTTGAGGCGCACGTTCGGCACATACCCGTAGACGTTCTCGCCTTTCGGCTGCGCGTCTTTCTTCGGCTCCGGGGCCGGCGCCGGCTCTTCCTGCGCCGCGAGCTTCCAATCCTGTTGCCCCCCCGCCATTTTATTGAATTCGGCCCGCGCCTTCCTCGCCGCCGCCGCGGAAATAGGCTTGGAGTCCGTGACCGCCCAGTCGGCCTTCCCGAAATCGACCGTGACGATCTGCGGCGACGCGCCGTTGGCGAGCCCGACCCACGCCCCGTCCGCGCCGCGATGGACGGTGTCGCGCTCGACGACGGCGCCGACGCCGGCCGCCGTGACCACGCTCTCGAAGTTATCTTCGATATCGGTCCTATCGGAGGCCGACGCCGGGCCCGCCGCGAGCAAAAGGATCGTCGCGATCGCGAACGCCCTAAGACCTGTCATCGCACCAATAGCTTAACGCCGGACCTAAATCCGCGCAAGGCGGAATTTGGAATCTCTTAATCGCATCAAGGGCATTGAAATTCGTCTTCACTCGCTGTATCCTGTACCCATGACCACAAAGGAAAAGGTCATCCAGGCCGTTCAAGGCTTGCCCGCGGACGCGTCCTATGAGGACGTGATGGATCGGGTCCTGTTTCTGGCGAAGGTTGAGCGCGGTCTCGCGCAGGCGGACGCCGGGCAGACGATACCCCACGAAGAAGTCAAACAGAAGATGAAGCGATGGTTGAAGTAAGATGGACGCTTCAAGCCTCTGAAGACTTCGCTTCGATCGTCGGATTCATAGCCAAGGACTCTGAGCAGTACGCCTCCCTCTTCGTCACTGACGTTTTTCAGGCCGTAGCGCGCATTTCAGATTTTCCCGAATCAGGCCGCATCGTGCTAAGCTCGTGGAGCTTCTCGCGCTCTATCACGGCGCCCGGCTGTTGGATCCGTCGAAACTGAAATAGGCGCGGCCGCAAGGCGGAACTTGATTTGCCTTGAACCGCCCGCTATACTTGTGCCGATGGCAGACAGCGAGCTCGAGCTGCGCCCGGCGACGTTCAACGACCGCCTGATCGCCTTCGTGCTCGATTCTTTTCCCTTTATGGCGGGCAACGCCGTCACGCTCTACGTCGCCGTGATGCGCCGCCACCTGCTGCCGGACTCCGTCGAGACCGTCAAGCGCGTCGGCGCCGCCTGGTTCGCGCTGTTCTTGCTGTACCAAGTGCTCGGCAACGCGACCGGCGCCACCGTCGGCAAGCGTTTGATGGGCCTGCGCATCGTCAAGAAGGACGGCACCCCGATCGGCTTTTTCCGCGGCGTCGTGCGCGCCTTCGGCTACGTCCTGAGCACTCCGCTTTTCAACTGGGGCTTCCTGCTCGCGCTGCTCCACCCCCAGTCGCGCGCCTTCCACGACATGCTCAGCGGCAGCGTCGTCATCGAGCCCAACCCCAAGCCCGCCGCCGAGTCGACCCTTCTCTTTATAGCCGCCGCGCTGACCCTCACCGCCATGTACGGCGGCTCGATGTATCTGTTCTTGTCCGCGCCCACGCCGGCCGACCGCCTGGCCGTCGAAAAAGCGCGCGAGGGCATGCTGATCATGGCGCAGATCGAGGAAGCCTACCGCGCGAACGGCGACCGCTACACCGAAAGCCTGGCCGACCTGGCCAAGGCGAGCGGCGACGCGGCCTCGTTCCGCTCGTCGATGTCCGAGATCTTCGATCCGACCCGCTTTCGCATGGAGGCCGGCAACCACGCCTACCGCATCTCGGCCTTCGCCCTCGATAGACGCCACACGCAAGTGGTCGTCGAGGGCCCGCCCGCCGTCGTCAGGTAGCGCTAGATTAGCGCTCTCTTAACTGCATCGACCGATGGAGGCCGTCCAAGATAAACATCCGCATGAGAACCTGATATGGAACGCCTCTCCATTCCGCCAAGGCCTTCAACTCCTTGATCGTCGCTTTCTCGAGCGCCACGCTGGTGGGAAGCTTCCGCTTCTTCTTTAGCCGTTTCGCGGCTTCGAGAACTTTTTTCTTCTCGAAACTTGAAGGGACTTCGTACTCACTCTGAGATTTCACGAACATACGCCTCATAAGAAATAGTGTAACACACTATACTAGACATTCCCAGACTAGAGCCAGCGCTAGTTCAGCTCGATCGCCGTCCACGGGCCGGACGCGATCACGCCGCCGACGCGCTGGGCGGGAACTAAGGATAGGACGTGGCCGGTCTCGAAGGAGCGCAGCACGATGAAGGCGCGCCCGCTCCCCTCGCCGAGCTTGCGCACGTCCGAGTCGTCGCCGAAGCGGTCCGCCGTCGCCGGGTCGCGCTTGGCGTAGTGCAGCTCGCCGACCCAGTTGAAGATCTTGTCGTAGGGCCGGCGCAGGTAGAACGGGACGCCGTGCACGAAGACGCCGTAGGCGTAGACCGGGTCGTCCGCCCGGCGCCGCGCGTCGACGCGCGCGCAGAGCTCCTTCGCGCTGACGAGCTGGGATCTCCGGTCGATGGCGACGAGCGACGCCGCGCCGAGTAATAGGCCCGCGAGCGCGAGGTTCGTGAACGACCGCGCCTCGGCCAAGCCCGAGACGAACAGTGCCTCGCCGAGCGTCAGCGCCGCCAGCGCGGCGAGCACGTACGCCGCGTCGAAGCCCCCCGCTCTCGCGACGAGCGGCGAACGAGCGGCGACCAACAGGAACGCGCCCGTCCCGGCGATGAGGAAAACCGAGCCTAATAAGAGGCTCAGCGTCTTGGCCCAGCTTGCCAGCGGCCGCTGCAGCCCGCGCGCCGCCAGCAGCGCCAGGTGCGGGAAGACCGGCAGGATGTATGTGGCGAGCTTCGACTGGGAGACCGAGAAGAACGCGAGGATCAGCGCGGTCCACAGCGCCAGCGCGGCGTCGCGCGGCTCCGCTTTATAATCCTGGCAGGCGCGCTTGAGGCCCGACAGCGCGTAGCACGTCCACGGCAACAGCCCCGCGGGCGCGACGAGCAGGAAGAAGTACCACGGGCTCGCGCGGTTGTACTTCTGCGTCAGGAAGCGCTGGAAGTGCTGCTCGACGAAGAAGAAGCGGAAAAAGCCCGGGTGCCGCCGCTCCATCAGGACGAACCACGGCGCGACGATGCCGGCGAAGAGCGCGAGGCCGACGGGGCTGAACACGCCGAGGAGGGTCCGCTTGTTTCTGGTCTGGGGATACAACGCGAGGAGCGCCAGCGTCCACGCGCCCGGAAAGACGAGCGCGCCGTAACGCCGGGCGGTTTCAATCACCGGCC
>CAZRIP010000151.1:0-6485 GCA_964600165.1 uncultured Elusimicrobia bacterium
CGCCATAGGTCCGATGTCCTCCCGAGAGGGACCGACGGCCCATGCGCGCTCCCGGGCATCCGGCTAAACTAACCTCGATGAGACGGTTTCTCGCCGCCTTCCTGGCGCTTTGTGTCGCGCGGGTTTCTTCGCCCGCCGCGGCGTTCGCCGCGGATATCGTGGAGGCCCCCGCGGCGCGCGTCGCGCCCGCGTCGATGGCGCCGACGCCGGTCGGCTTCGGGCTTCCCGCTTTCGGACAGGCGCCGCTTTCGGGCGTCGAGCTCAATTCGGCGGGTCTAGCTCTCCAAGCGCCGACGCCCGCGAGGGCGGCTTCTGCCGACGCGGCGGCGCTCGAGACGCGAGCCGCCGCGAGCTCCGCGGCCGTCATGCCGCAAACGGCCGCGTCCGCCGCGGGCGTACTCGCCGTCTCCGATCTCGCCGCCGCCTCCGCCGTCGCCGCCGCGCCGCCCGCGACGTCCCACGCGACGGGCGTACGCTCGCTCGCCGGCCGCGAGTTTCATCGATCTTTCGAGCCCGACGGTCGTTACGCGCGCGTCGCGAAGGCTTGGAGCCGCCTCGAGGAGACGGCGCCGGCCGCGCCCGCCGCTTCGGCGAAGTCGCCGCCGCGCTTGTTGCGTTTCGCCGCGCGCGCAGCTCCCGTCGCTTTGGCGCTCGCCTTTCCCGTTTTAGCGCACGCGGCGCCCGCGGTCCAGCCGGCCGCGCAGGCGGTGCCGGGCTTCGCGAGCGCGCTGGCCCTCGGCTTCTGGCTCGGCGTCAAGCATGCCGCCGACGCCGACCACGTCGCCGCCGTCTCGACGATCGTCGCGCGGGTGAAACGGTTCGGGGTGTCTTGGCTTTTGGGGACGTTCTGGGGCATCGGCCACAGCATGACGATCCTCGCCGTCGGCGCGGCCATCATCGTCGCGAAGGTCGTCATTCCGCCGCACGTCGGGCTGGCGATGGAGTTCGCCGTCGCCCTGGTCCTGATCACCTTGGGCGTCTTGAACATGGCGGGCCGCGGTTGGGGCTCGGCGCGCGAGGAGGCGCACGACCATTCTCATTTCGAGGACGGCGTCGCCGGGCTGCGCCGCCTCGCGCGCGAGGCGGGCGTCGTTCAACTCGGCCGGTCGCTGATCGTCGGCGTCATGCACGGCCTCGCCGGAAGCGCGGCCGTGGCTTTGCTGGTCCTTTCGACGATCCGCGACCCCGCGGCCGCCATGGCGTATCTGCTGATCTTCGGCGTCGGCACGCTCATCGGGATGCTCGGCTTGAGCGGGATGATGGAGTGGACGATGCTCAAGCTGGGGAGCCGGTGGGCCGGCGGCAGGCGCGCGATGCTCTTCTTGACCGGCCTGCTGAGCCTGGCCTTCGGCCTCTGGGTCGCCTGGCACATCGGCGTCGTCGATGGGCTCTTCTCGGCGCACCCGCATTGGACGCCGAGTTGATCTCGACTTACCCCGGGGTAAGTCGAGACTCGTTTAATAACGGCGCCACTCGCCCGGCTTCAAGGCTCCGATGCTGTAGTCGCCTATTTTCGCGCGCACGAGCCGCAGCGTGGGAAAGCCCACGGCGGCCGTCATGCGCCGCACTTGGCGGTTGCGGCCTTCCGTGATCGTGAGCTCGAGCCACGCCGTCGGCACGTTCTTGCGGAAACGGATCGGCGGGTCGCGCGGAGGAAGCGCAGGCTCATCGATCAGGCGCGCTTTCGCCGGCCGCGTGAGGCCGTCCTTGAGCTTGACGCCCTTGCGGAGTTTGTCGAGCGCCTCCGCGTCGGGCACGCGCTCGACCTGCGCCCAGTAGACTTTCTCGACCTTGTGCTTGGGATCGCTCAAGCGGTGGTGCAGAGCGCCGTCGTCGGTCAGAAGAAGCAGCCCCTCGCTGTCGTGATCGAGCCGGCCGCAGGCGTAGACGCCTTTGGGCAGCCCGAACGCGGCGAGAGTCTCGTGTCCGGCGAGGGGGGAGAACTGCGAGACGACGCCGTAGGGCTTGTGGAACGCGACGAGCACGCGTTACTTAATCAGATTTCCGCGCCCTTGCGCGAGCCGTGGAACGTGAACTTCTTGAGCTTGCCGTCGCGCGTCCACCAGACGGCCACGCCCTCGACTTGGTCGCCGCGCACCAGGCCCTGAAGGCTCACGACGCCGCGGTCCGGGTGCTCGAGCGAGGCGTTCCAGACCGTCTCGGAGTCGCCGTCGACCTTCTGCGCGTTGTAGGACGCGGGCGAAAAGCCGGACGCGATGAAGCCGGCCATGCTCAAGCGGCCCCGGCGAAAGACCAAAGTGTCGGACTTGGAGAACGACAGCAGCGAGTCCGGCTTGATCTTGACGTCCCAGGCCGTGTCGTCCATCGGGCCGCCGAAGAGCCTCGCGTAGGCGAGGCCGAGGGCGGCGACGGAGGCGAGCAGGAGCTTTCGCATCTCGCCGCAAGGATAGCAGGCGCGGCGCGCGCGGCGATATCGGTTTTGTTACGCGGATTTGACGATTACGGCTTGAGCTCTTTGAAGCCCTTGTCGAAGTCGTCGCCGTGGACGACGACGCGGCGTCCGGAGAGCCGGGTCTCGGTGTAGGTGGCGCTAAACGGGAAGTGGAAGACAGGCTCCGGCTTTTTCTCGCCCCCGAGCTGGATGGTCAATCGCACTCCCTTTTGCGCGTCGTGAGAGATCAGGCGGTTCCCGTCTTTCTCGTCGTGATCGCCGTAGAAGACGCCGAGCTTGACCGCCTGCGCGGGTTGGAGAACGTGGATCGCGAGATCCTCGCTGTCGTACCGAAGTCCGGAGAACCTCGCGTCGGGATCGTCCTGATCGCGGCCCAAACCGAAGCGGGGGCCTGGACCGGCCGGAGCGCCGTCTTGCGGGCGAGGCTCGAGCGCTTCCCGCTGCTTGCGTTTCTGCCACTCGGCGTAGCTCGGGGTCGCGATCGCGCGCTCGCGCAGATCGGTGATCGCCTGCTCGAGCGACATGGGCGCGCCCGGCTGCGCCGGCTTCGGGGCGTCCGGCAGCGTTTGGGCGGCGAGAGCGCCGCAGGCGAAAAGCGCCGGTAAAAATAACATCAGCATAGTCTAGGGGTTCTCGGAAGCCGCCGACAGGGCCGATCGGGTCTTCCCGGCGGGCCGACGGGCCTAGGGCGGCGACTCCTCAACTGATATAATGGCACCCTCGCCGTGATCACGCTTCGCGAAGTCCACAAATCCTTCGGCCAGCAGACCCTTTACGAGGGCGCGACCCTCCAGATCAACGAGGGCGACCGCTACGTGCTCGTCGGCCCCAACGGGGCCGGCAAGTCGACGCTTTTCAAGATGCTGCTCGGCCAAGAGGAGCCCGATCGCGGCCAGCTCACGCTGCGCCGCGGCGCCGTCGTCGGCTATCTCCCGCAGGAAAACCCGCCGACCTCCGACAAGACCGTGCTCGAGGAGGCGCTTTCCGAGCACGAGGACCCGGACGGGCGCCTGACCGCGCGCGGCAAGGCGATCTTGATGGGTCTCGGCTTCAAGGTCACGGACTTCGAGCGCAAGGTCAACCAGCTTTCGGGCGGCTGGGCGATGCGCGCCGCGCTCGCGCGGCTCTTGCTGCTCCAGCCCGATCTCCTGCTTTTGGACGAGCCGACGAACCACTTGGACATCGACTCGCTCTTTTGGTTCCAGCGCTACCTGCAGCAATACCCGGGCGCCGTGTTCATGATCTCGCACGACCGCGCCTTCATCAACGCCGTCTGCCGCGCCATCGTCGCCGTCGAGGAGCGCAAGCTGCGCGTCTATCACGGCGACTACGAGCACTACCTGACCGAAAAGCAGGCCGCGCGCGAGCGCCTGGAGTCCGCGTACCAGCAGCAGAAGACGGAGATCGCGGCGATGGAGGAGTTCATCTACCGCAACCGCGCCCGCGCCTCCACGGCCAACCGGGCGCAGAGCATGATCAAGCGCCTGGACAAGCTCGAGCGCATCAAGCTGCCCGAGGAGACGAAGACGGTCAAGATCAAGTTCCCGCAGCCGAGCAGGACCGGCGTGCGCGTGCTGGCCTTGAAAAACGTCTTCAAGGCCTACGGCGACGTGAAGGTCTACCAAGGCCTCGACTTCGAGCTCGAGCGCGGCTGGAAGATGGCCTTCGTCGGGCACAACGGGGCGGGCAAATCCACCCTATTAAAAGTCTTGGGCGGCATTATCCCGATCGACTCCGGCGAGCGCGCGATCGGCTTCGACGTCAAGGTCGGCTATTTCTCGCAGCACCGCGAGGGGCAGCTCGACATGAACAAGACCGTGCTCCAAGAGGCGCAGAGCACGGGCCGCATGAGCGCCGACGTCTTCGTGCGCACGGTCCTCGGCACCTTTCTTTTCCCGGGCGACACCGTGCATAAGCGCGTCGAGGTCTTGTCCGGCGGGGAAAAAAGCCGGCTCGCGTTGGCCAAGCTCCTGCTCGATCCGCCGAACGTGCTCCTTTTAGACGAGCCGACGACGCACTTGGACATGGCCAGCGTCGACGCGCTGATCGAGGCGCTCAAGGAGTTCGAGGGCACGATCTGCTGCATCAGCCACGACCTCTATTTCTTGAACGCCGTGGCCGACCACGTCGTGCACGTCGACCAGGGCAAGATCACGGTCTATCCCGGCAACTACGAGTACTTCAAGCGCCGCCAGGCGCAGTGGCACGAGGAGAATCCCCAGGCCGTCGACGTGCCCGTCGTCGAGGCCAAGAAGGCCGACAAAGGCCAGTCCGCGGCGCCCGCCGCGATGAGCCCCAAGAAGCGCGCCAAGCTGGAAGACGAGGTGCTGGCGCTGCACGAGAAGCTCGAGCAGCTCGCCGCCCAGCTCGGCGAGCCCGCCGTCTACGAGGACTTCAAGAAAGTCCAGGCGATCGGCGAGGAGATGGAGCAAGTCCAGGCCGACATCCAGCGCAAGGAAGGGGAGCTCTCGGCCTAACGGCCCGAGCGCGGACTGCCGGCTCGGGCGAGGGCGGCCGTGCCGACGCGGCCGACGTAGGACTCGAGGCTGACGGCGAGGGCTTCGGCGAGACGGTCCTGATAAGCGGGGTCGTTCAAGCGCGCGGCCTCGGCCGGGTTGCTCAGGTAGCCGAGCTCGATCAAGACGCTCGGCGCCTCGGGGTTCTTGAGCACGTAGAAGCCGGCGCGCGCGGGGGGATCGACGCGCAGGCCCTGGGCCCGCAAGGACGAGACGATCGAGTTGGCGAAGTCCGCGCTCACGCGCGCGAGGTCCTTGGGCGGCGCGGCCAGAGGCGGCACCTTGCTGTGGCGCTTCTTGCGCGGCAGGCGGAAGCTCTCCTTGCCGAAGGCGTAGACGGTGATGCCGTGCGGCGCCTTGCGGCGGACTTGGTTGAGGTGCAGCGAGACGAAGAGGTTGCCGGACCAATCGGCGACGTCCTCGACGCGGCGGTCGAGCGGGATGAACCGGTCGTCCTCGCGCGTGAGCTTGACGCCGGTCTCGCCGAGCGACTCGAGATGCTTCTTGACCTTCAAGGAGATGGCGAGCGCGATGTCTTTCTCGCGGCGATGGCCGACGACGGCGCCGAGGTCGTCGCCGCCGTGGCCGGGGTCGAGCACGAAGGTCGGCCGGACGGCGGGCGGCTCGGGCGACGGCGCGGCGGCGGGCTCGACGAGCGCCAACGCCGGCGCCGCGAGAGCCACGACCAGGGTCATCGAGAAAAGCGCCTTTCCTTTCATAAAATGGCCTATTTAATGGATAACAGACGCCTCTGGACTTGTCAAGCCCGCGACATAATACCGTCACGGGCCTTTAATCTTACGGCCGAAAGCCTCGAAAGTTCGGAAAATTCATATATTACGCCATGCGCGGGATCGCCGCCCCGATCGTCTTGGCCGCGCTCGGCTATTTCGTCGACATCTACGACTTGATCCTCTTCAGCATCGTCCGGGTCAAGAGCCTGCAATCCCTCGGCTTTTCGGGCGACGCGCTCCTTTCCAACGGCGTGCGCCTTCTCAACATGCAGATGGCGGGCATGCTCCTCGGCGGCGTCTTATGGGGCGTGCTCGGCGACAAGAAGGGGCGGCTTTCCGTCTTGTTCGGCTCGATCGCGCTCTATTCGGCCGCGAACATCGCCAACGGCTTTTGCGGCTCGATCGGCGCCTACGCGGCGTGGCGCTTCCTCGCCGGCGTCGGCCTTGCGGGCGAGCTCGGCGCCGGCATCACGCTCGTCAGCGAGATCATGTCCAAGGAGAACCGAGGCTACGGCACGATGATCGTGGCGGGGGTCGGGATCTTCGGCGGGGTGGCGGCCGGCGTCGTCGGCGACACGTTCGACTGGCGGGTCGCGTTCTGGATCGGCGGAGGCTTGGGCCTCTTCCTGCTCGCGCTGCGCGTCGGCGTCTACGAGTCCGGGATGTTCGAGCAGCTCAAGGGCTCGAAGGTGGCGCGCGGAGACTTCCGCACGCTCCTCGCGAGCCCCGACCGCGCGCTGCGCTACCTCTGCGGGATCATGGCCGGCGTGCCGATCTGGTTCGTGATCGGCATCCTGGTGACTTACGCGCCGGAGTTCGGAC
>CAZRIP010000152.1:0-6481 GCA_964600165.1 uncultured Elusimicrobia bacterium
GTGCCTCGGCGCGCGCATCGGCCCGAGGTGCGAGATCGAGGCCATCGACTTGATCAATCCCGACCTGGTGGAGATGGACGCCGAATGCTTCGTGGCCGATCTCGTGCTCATGGGCGCGCCGCGCGTGCGCTCGGGTTGGATGACGCTCGGCAAGACGCGCCTGGGCAGCCGCGTGTTCGTCGGCAACAGCGCCATTCTTCCCGAGGGCACGACGCTGCGGGATAACGTCCTGGTCGGAGTTCTTTCGTTGGCTCCCGAGACGCGGGGCGCGCCGGCGCCGGAAGGCACGACGTGGCTGGGCTCGCCCGCGATCTCCCTGCCCACGCGCTATCGCAGCGCGCGCTTCTCCGAGGAGCAGACGTTCAGGCCGCCGCGGCGCCTCGTGGCTCTGCGCCTCTACATCGAGCTTTTCCGAGTGATCCTCCCCTCGACGTTCTTCGTTTTCCTCGCGGCCAACATCATCAACCTGATCGACATCCTGCAAGACTCGATGAGCGTCGGGCGGCTGCTCGCGCTGCTGCCCTTGCTTTACGCGGCCGCGGGCGTGCTCTCGATCGCGATCACGGCGCTGATCAAGTGGACGCTCGTCGGCCGTTTCGAGCCGGGAGAAAAGCCGTTCTGGTGCGGCTTCGTCTGGCGCAACGACATCGTCACCGGCGTCTATCAGAACCTCTGCGACCTGTTCTTTCTGGGCATCCTGCGCGGCACGCCCTTCATCGCCTGGGCGCTGCGCGCGCTCGGGATGCGGGTCGGGCGCCGCTGCTACATCGACAGCACGTGGTTCACCGAGTTCGACCTCGTCGAGCTCGGCGACGAGTGCGCGCTCAACGAGAACGCGAACCTGCAGACGCATCTTTTCGAGGATCGCGTCATCAAGATGGGGACGGTGCGCGTCGGCGAGCGCTGCGCGGTGGGCGCGATGTCGACGGCGCTTTACGACACGCGGATGGAGCCCGGCTCCTCTCTCGGCGACCTGTCGCTCCTGATGAAAGGCGAGCGGCTGCCCGCCGGCACGCGTTGGGTCGGGATCCCCGCGCGCGGAGCTTGATCAGCGCGCGGGCGGCGCGGTGATCTCTTGCAGGTTGAGGCCCAGCAGCGGCCAGCTCGCGTTGAAGTAGCGGTAGAAGTAATCGAGCGCCGGGTCGTCCTCGACCTGCTTGCCGAACGCGGCGTGCCGCACGTAGAGAACTTTCCCCTTCCGGATCAGCAAGACCTGATGGCTGACCATCGTCGGCTGGTCCGGCTGGTCGGCGCGCACGAGATTGGCGAGCGTCCCGGACGGGATGCGGTCGAGGAGCTGCGGCAGGGCCTGGATCGGCACGTAGGGCAGCGCGGCCATCTCGTCTTCGAACCGCGCGCCGGCGTCGCGCAGGTGCCCGAGGCGCCGCTCCTTTTCGGCCTCCTCGTCGCCGAAGCCCTGGATGTCGGCGGTGCTCTTGTGGAGATACCACTCCCGCTTCGAGACCTTCTTGGTCGCCGTGCGCGCCTTGTCCGGCGCCACGTCCAGGGTGACGTCCTTCAAGTAGCCGGCCCAGCGGTTGTGCGGGACCCAGTCGAGCTCGGTGAAATGATTGCGGCTTTCGTAAGAGACCAGGCCGTCCTTATAGCGGATCTTCTGAAGGGTCTTGAGCGCTTGGTCGAAGTCGGGCTCGAGGGCGAGGGCCATCACCTGCTCGACGAAGGTCGTGCAGTCGACATGGCGGAAGTCATATAGAGGAAGGCGGTCGTACTCGCCGGACGTCCCCTCGCCGAGCGGTCCTAAGACGTACGGCGTGCCGATAAACCGCTCGCTGACGCGCTCCACGCGCTCGGGCAGCGTTCGGCTTTTTTTGTGGATCTTCTTGAGCTCCCTGGCGATCTGACGCTCGCTGAGCTCGTGGAATGGCGCGGCGCCCGCGGCCTTGGCCGGCCACGCGACGAGCAGGATCAGCGCCGCCGCCGCGGCGGGCTTGCGCCAGGCGCGGGCATACAGGACCAGCGAGCCGATCCCGAGGGATGACATCACGAGCGTCACGGTGCGTCCGACGAAGGGCAGGAGCCCGGCGGCGTAGACGACCCCGAAGCCGATGAGGGCGGCGAGGTAGGGCCTTTCCTCTATCGGCGCGCGCCGCGCGAGCGTGCCGACGACGACGAGCGAGACGGCCTGCCCGGCGTAGGCGACCGTCGCCACGACGCAGACGAGCGCGGTGAGCGCGAACAGCGCGACGGGCGCCGAAGGGCCGTGCGGCCCCTCGATCCAGCGCGAGAAAATGAAGACGATCGCGAAGAACACCCCGATCATGGCGACGCCGTGCAGCAGGGCCGCGCCGGTGCGCGTGAGGCCGAGCCGGCAGGAAGACGAGAACGTCGTCGACCGCCCCTTGAGGGCGAGCCAGGCCAGCGGCAGCGGCAAGAAACCGAAGATCGGCGCGTAGCGCCATACGCGCAGGACCAAGCCGATCAAGAACGCCATCGCCGCTACAATAACAAAAATCCTCCGGAAGGGCTTGAAAAAATCGAGACCCCCGGCTATACTCCGTGGCCCATGAGAAAAAAACGCGCGATGAGTCGCTTTTGGTCGGTGCTTCTGCTCGCCTCGGCCTTGGCCGCGCCTGCGGCGGCCGGCGGCGCGGCGGGAGCCGCGTCTCCGCCTCCAGCGTCCGGCGGCGCGTCCTCGGGGGGCTCCGGCGTCAGCTCGCTCGCCCAGGCCATCAACAAGAAGCTGTCGGACGTCAAGAACGACAATGCGACGGTCTCCGGCGACGCGGCGGCCCTCGACTCCGCGCAGCGCGCCGTCAGCTACGACCAATCCGCGACGATCCTCAGGCCGATGTGCGCCGGCTGCGCCGTCATGGCGACGATCCCGTATTGCCAGGCGTATCCGGAGAAATGCGCGACCGACGCCTCGGCCTTCGCGACCGCGCAGACCCAGATGACGGGCGACCAGACGACTCTCACGGCGGACAGCAATCAGCTCGCTCAGCTCCAGGCCATGGTGTCCGGCGTCTCGGCTTCGACTCTGGAGTCGAGCCCTACCGACCCGGCGGCGGCCGGCCCGCGCTCTCTTTCGGGCGGCGGGCTCGACCCGTTCGCCGCGCAAAGAGGCGGCGGCAACGTCCGCGCCGTCAATCTCAACCCCGACGCGCAAGACATCGCCAAGCTGCAAGGTCCGATCACCGCGGACGCCGCGGGAACGGATCAAGCGTCGAGCCAAGCGGGCTTCCAAGCCGCCTCGATGATCGCGACTGCGTCCGGGCGGCCGTCCGCTCCCGACGTGCTCAACTCGCGCGTGGCGGTCCCCACGTTCGAGGCCGGGGCCGGAGCGCCGTCGGGGAGCTTGACGCGCGCGGCGCAGTCCAAGCTCATGATCGGCGACTTTCGCGGCGCGTTGACCGACGCGCTCGCGGCGGTGCAATCGGATCCCAAGGATCCCCTCGGCTATCTGCGCGCCGGCCAGGCTTACGCCAAGCTCGAGCAGTACGGCGACGCGGAGGGCATGGCGCGCCGCACGCTCGCCCTCGATCCCAACAACGCCGAGGCGTGGAAGGATCTTGCCGTCGCGATCGTGCTGGCCAAGCAGGGCCGCTATAAAGAGGCTCTCGACGCCGCGCTGACGGCGGTCAGGCTCGACCCGGGCCTCTCGCAGGCTTGGGCGATCGCGGCCTACGCCGCGGGCAAGCTCGGCGACGAGAAAGGCCGCCTCGCCTACCTTCAAAAGGCCGCGGCGCTCGACCCCCGCTATCAATCCGTGGCCTCGGGCGCCGACGACGACGACGCTTTGATCGGCGAAGCCAAGTCGCGCGCGCCGGGCGCTCCGGCCGGCGGCTTCCCCTGGGGCTTGGCGGCCGGCGCGGCGGCGGCCCTGGCGCTGGCCGGCGGCGGCTTGGCGGCCTGGCGGCTCAAGCGTCCCCGGGCGGCCGTCGCTCTCGCGTCCGTCGCTCTCGCGCCCACGCTCGGCAAGTACCGGCTCGGACCGCTCATCGGGCGCGGCGGCATGGGCGAGGTCTTCCTCGCGAGCGACTCGCAGCTCGGCCGCGCCGTCGCCGCCAAGAAGATGAGCCGCTCTTTGTCGGACGCGGGTCTGAGCGCCCGGCAGCTTTTCGTCGCCCAGGCCCGCTCGGCCGCGCAGCTGCGCCACCCCGCCATCGTGGGCGTCTACGAGATCCTCGAGGCGGGCGACGACGTCTATTTGGTCTTCGAGCTCGTGCGCGGAAAGACCGTCCAGGAGCTCGTCGCCGACTCCGGGCGCATGGCGCCGCGCCGGGCCGCGGACCTGCTGCGGCCGGTCTGCGAGGCGCTCGACTACGCGCACGCCCGACAAGTCGCGCACCGCGACGTCAAGCCCGCGAACATCATGGTGACGGCCGAGGGCTACGTCAAGCTGATGGACTTCGGCGCGGCGCGCTCGCTGGCCGCCGGGGCCTCGGAACGCACGATGCGCGTCTTCGGCACGCCGGCCTACATGGCCCCCGAGGCCGAGGCGGGCGTGATCTGCAAGGAAGGCGACGTGTTCTCCCTCGGCGCCACGCTCTACGAGATGGTCGCCGGCCGCCCGCCCTTCGACGGCGCCGCGGCCGCCGCGGACAAGGCCGCCGGCCGCTTCGCGCCCGCGAGCGCGATCGCGCCCGGCGTCTCCCCCGCCGTCGACGCCGTCATCGCGCGCGCGCTGAGGCCTTCTCCGCAGGAGCGCTTCCGCTCCGCCGGCGAGCTCGACGCGGCGCTGCGCGCGGCCCTTGGCTGATCATCCTTCGGAGGTCGTCGCCCTCCTCCAGAAGCTGCTGCGGTTCGACACCACCAATCCGCCCGGCAACGAGCGCCCTTGCGCCGAGTTCATCGCCGAGCTGCTGTCAAAGGAAGGCATCGAGCCGGCGCTCGTCGAGACGGACTCCGCGCGCGCCAACGTCGTCGCGCGCCTGAAGGGCGACGGCTCGAAGCCGCCGCTGCTGCTCTCGGCGCATCTCGACGTCGTGCCGGCCATGGACGGCTGGAGGCATCCCCCCTTCGCCGGCGAGATCCACGACGGCTACCTTTGGGGCCGCGGGGCCGTCGACATGAAGCACATGGCGGCGATGAGCCTCGTGGCGCTGTTCACGCTCAAGCGGCGCGGCGTACGCCTTTCGCGCGACGTGATCTTCGCCGGCGTCGCCGACGAGGAGATCGGCGGCAGGTTCGGGGCCGGCTACCTGGTCGATCATCGGCCCGAGCTCATCCGCGCGGAGTATTGCATGACGGAGGCCGGCGGCATCGCCGTGCCGATGGACAAGAAGATCGTCGTCGCCGTGCAGACGGCGCAAAAGGGCTACGTCTGGTTCCGGATGAAGGCGCGCGGCGAGGCGGGCCACGGCAGCAAGCCGAAAAAAGACGCGGCGATCGAGCGGCTCGCCGCGGCCGTGCTCGAGCTTTCGCGCCGCCCGCTCGAGTACCGGCTCACGAGAACGGCGTCCGCGTTCCTCGACTGCGTCGCGCGCGCGCAGGGCGGCGCCGGCGCGGCCGCGATCAAGGCGCTCAAGTCCAAGGCGACGGCCCGGACGGCCCTGCGGCTGCTGCCGCGGGAGCGGCGCGAGACGTTCAACGCCATGCTCCACGAGACCGCCGCCGTGACCGGCCTCGTCGCCGGCGTCAACGCCGCCAACGTGATCCCGTCGGAGGCGTCGGCCGTCGTCGACGGGCGCTACCTCCCGGGCACGACGCTCGAGAAGTTCATGAGCCTCGTGCGCGGCGTCGTCGGCCCCGGCATCGAGCTCGAGCCCTTCGACTCGGCCGACGGCCTCGAGACCGAGGCGGAGGGCCCGCTCTGGGACGTGATCAAGAGCGTGATGGAGCGCCGCCTGCCCGGCTGCGTCGTCGCGCCCAACATGATCACCGGGATGACGGACGCCAAGGACTACGCCCGCCTCGGCATCAAGACCTACGGCTTCTCTCCGATCAAGCTCGAGAAAGGCGAGTCGTTCGCGGAACTTTACCACGCGCCCAATGAAAGGATCTCGGTCGCGGGCCTAGAGCAAGGCTCGTCGTGGCTTTACGACGTCGTCGAGGAGTTTGCTAAAGTGTCCGCGACATGAAGCTCAGCGTCGTCATCCATGGTCATTTTTACCAGCCGCCGCGGGAGAACCCGTGGACGGGCGAGGTCGAGGCGCAGCCCTCGGCCGCGCCGGACCACGATTGGAACGCGCGCGTCGCGCGGGAATGCTATCTGCCCAACGGCGCCGCGCGCGTCGCCGACGCCCAAGGGCGGACCGTCGCCGTCGTCAATAATTACGCGTTCATCAGCTTCAACTTCGGCCCGACGCTCCTGAGCTGGTACAAGCGGGCGCATCCCGAAGGCTACTCGAAGCTCCTCGACGCGGACCGCGACAGCGCGCGCCGCTTGGGCGGGCACGGCAACGCGATCGCGCAGGCCTACAATCACATGATCCTGCCGCTGGCCAACGCGCGCGATCGCCGGACGCAGGTCGCCTGGGGCCTCGAGGACTTCCGCCGCCGCTTCGGGCGCCAAGCGGAG
>CAZRIP010000153.1:0-6422 GCA_964600165.1 uncultured Elusimicrobia bacterium
GACCGCCCGGCTTCATTCGCGGGGCAGCCAGTGCCGGTGGCCCAGCCTGATCGTTGGGCGGAAGGGGATTAACACGCATGGGTCGAGCTCTTTACAACCGCATCGGAAGGACGTACACGGCGACGCGACAATCTGACCCCAAGATCGCAGCTGCGATTACACGCGCTCTGGGTGATGCGACCACGGTGGTCAACGTCGGAGCCGGCACTGGATCTTACGAGCCCTTTGATCGCGCGCTGATCGCCGTCGAGCCTTCGTCGCACATGATCCAGCAGAGGCTGCCCGGAGCGGCTCCCGTGATCCAGGCATCAGCCGAGGCGTTGCCTTTTCCGGATGATTCGTTTGATGCGGCGATGGCGCTGCTCACGCTGCATCACTGGACGGATTGGCACCGGGGCCTCGATGAGATGAGAAGAGTGGCGCGTCGCCAAGTGGTTTTCACCTTCGAGCCCGGCGAGGTCGGCAATTTCTGGCTCACCGAAGCTTATTTCCCCGAGATCGTGGAGCTCGACCGCGGGCGCTGTCCTTCGATCGCCGATCTCGCGCGCCATCTCGGAGATTGCCGCGTGGATCGCGTCGCGATACCGCACGATTGCGTCGATGGATTTCTCGCCGCATATTGGCGCCGACCCGAGGCTTACCTCGATCCGAAAGTGCGAGCGGGAATTTCGGCTTTCGCGCTCCTCGACCAAGACGCGGTCTCGCGCGGCGTCGCGCGCCTCGAGGCCGACCTCGAATCCGGAGCGTGGGAGGAACGCTTCGGCCACATCCGTCGCCTCGAAGCCCTGGACGTATGCTACCGGCTCATAGTCGCGGATCGGAAATGACGGCGACAAAAATCGCCTCAGGAACGGTGCACCGCATGCCCGCGGATTTTGCCGAAGCGATCGCGTCCGACAAGGCCGTCAAGATCGCATGGGCGGACATTTCTTCGTTGGCGCGCAACGAGTGGATCTGTTGGGTCACATCCGCCAAAAAAGATGAGACCAGAAAGCGACGTATAGACGTCGGCCTCGATAAGATGCGAAAAGGCATGCGCCGACCATGTTGCTGGCCCGGCTGTCCTCATCGGTGAAGATCTCATTCTCCTGGGTCATCCGCCTGCGCGCCGCGCTGATCGTGCTCGCCGTTCTCGTCGCTAGCCTCGGCGCCAAGCTCGCGTACACCCACTGGGTCCTCAAAGCCCCGCGGACGCCGGGACGCCTCACCTACGTCCTCACCCCGGACGAGGAAGACATCCATGACGCCACGGGCCGCCACGACCTGAAAGTGGGCCTCGACCTCAAGCATGTCGGCCCGCGCTCGCGGCGCGTCGGCATCATCATCCTCTGCTGGTGCGCCTTCGTCTTCCTCGCGGACCAACTCTTCTCGCGCCTGCGCCTGCCCGCCCGTCCGGAGCGCGAGCCGTTCGTGCGCCTGCGCGCCGTCAGCGACGCCGACGTCGAGCTCTTCTTCGAGCACCAGCGCGAGCCCGCCGCCAACCGCATGGCCGCGTTCCCGCCGCGCGAGCGCGACGCCTTCTTTACGCACTGGAAAGCGATCCGCGACAATCAAGACGTCGTGATCCGCACGATCGAGTGCCAAGGCCGCGTCGCGGGCAACGTGGCGACTTTCAAGCGCGGCGAGCTGCGCGAGGTCTGCTACTGGCTCGGCCGCGAGCACTGGAACAAAGGCGTCGCCACCGAGGCCCTGCAGCTCTTTCTCGCCGAGTATAAAGGAAGGCCGCTCTACGCCCGCGTCGCCAAGCTCAACGTCGCGTCGCTGCGCGTCGCGGGCAAGTGCGGCTTTGCTATCGTCGGCGAGGACTCCTACAAGAGCGCGCTCGGCGAGAACGTCGAGGAGTACCTGCTCGAGCTCAGGGTTTAAGCGCCGCGGCGACGTCGACGGCGATCTGGGCCTTCAGCTCGTCGAGCGAGGCGAACTTCTTCTCGTCGCGGATCTTGCCCAAGATCTCGACCTCGAGCGTCTTGCCGTAGAGGTCGCCCGTAAAGCCGGGGATGTGGACTTCGACGACGAGCCGCGCGCCGCCGACCGTCGGGCGGACGCCGACGTTGCAGACGCCGACGCGGCCTTCCACCATCACCTTGTGCACGCCGCGCGGCAGGCGGTCCGCGCCGCCCTCGACTTCGACGTTCGCCGTCGGGAAGCCCAATTTGCGGCCGAGCCGCTCGCCTTTGACGACGACGCCGCGAAAGCGCTCGCTCACTTGAGGAGCTCGAGCCACCGAGCGAGCAGCGCGGAGATTTCAGCCGGCGGCATCGCCCGCAAAGCGTCGAGCGCCACGGCCTCCGTGAGCTTGAACGGCCCCACGCTCTCGCGGCGCAGGGTGGAGACCGCCGCGCCGCAGCCGAGCTTGCGGCCGATCGACTCCGCGAGCGAGCGCACGTAAGTGCCGCTCGAGCAGCTCAGGCGATGCGAGAGCTCGCGGCCTTCCAAGCCGAGGGCCTTCCATTCGTGCACGGTCGTCGTGCGGATCTTCTCCGGCACCTCGATGCCCTTGCGCGCGTAGGCGTAGAGCGGCTTGCCCAGGTGCTTGACCGCGGAGTAGGCCGGCGCGGGCATCTCGACGACGCCCAAGTGCTCGTCGAGCAGCTTTTGCAGCGCGGGAAGCGTCACGGGGGGGACGTCTTTCTCCGCGAGGACCTTGCCGGCGACGTCGCCGGTGTCGGTCGACAGGCCCAGGCGGATCGTGCCGGAGTAGACCTTGTCGCAGCCCTGGAGCTTCTGCTGCAGCCGCGTGGCGGGGCCGACGAGCAAGACCAAAAGCCCCGTCGCCAAGGGGTCCAGCGTGCCGGTGTGGCCCACCTTCGTGCCGCGGGGGAAGAGCTTGCGCGCGACGGCGACGACGTCGTGCGACGTCCAGCCCGCGGGCTTGTCGACGAGCAGCATCCCCGCCGCGCCGAGCATTATTGGTCTTTCTCGAGGTCGAGAAGCAGCTTGTCGATGCGCGACGCCTTCTTCGGCGTGTCGTCGTAGACGAAGCTGATGTGCGGGATCATCTTGAGCGCCAGGCGCTTGCGCAGGACCTGGCGGATGTAGGGGGCCGCGCGCTCGAGGGCCTTGCGCGCGTTCTGGCGCTCGTTCTCGCTGCCCAGGATGGAGTAGAAGACCGTGCAGGTCTTGCGGTCGGCGGCGAGCTCCAGGTCGGTGACGGTCAAGAAGCCCCCGAGGCCGGGGTCCTTGACGCCGCGCAGCGCGAGGGCGATCTCCTCTTTGAAAAGCTCTTTTAACCGGTCGCTGCGAGAAAACGTCGACATCGAACCTCCGTGCCGAGGCCTACTGGGGCGCGGCCTGGCTGAGACGGCGGGTGCGCGACTCCTTGACGATGAACTCCATCTGGTCGCCCTTCTGGAAATCGTTGAAGCCGTCGAAGACGATGCCGCACTCGAGGTTCTTCTCGACTTCTTTGGCGTCGTCCTTGAACCGCTTGAGGTTCGAGATCTTGCCCTCGAAGACCACGGCGTTGTTGCGCGTGACCTTGACGAGGCCGCCGCGCACGACCTTGCCGTCGCGGATGAACGAGCCCGCGACCTTGCCGCCGCCCTTGAGAGGGAAGATCTCGCGAACCTCGCCCTTGCCGACGACGACGTCGACGATCTCGGGGGCGAGCAGGCCCTCGAGCGCCGCTTTCACGTCGCCGATCAAGTCGTAGATGATCTCGTACTTGCGGACCTCGACGCCCTCGCGCGTCGCCAATTCCTCGGCGCGCGGCTCGACGTCGGTCTTGAAAAGAAGCATGACGGCGTCGGAGGCGGAGCCGAGCAGCACGTCCGACTCGCTCAAGTTGCCGATGCCGGAGTGGATCGTGCGCACGCGGCACTCGGCCGTCGACAGGCCCTCGAGAGAGTCCTTGAGCGCCTGCAGGGAGCCCTGCACGTCCGCCTTCAAGATGATGTTCAAGTCCTTGGCCGCCGCGCCGCCGATCGAGGCCTTGAGGCCGACGAGGGTCATGTGGCGCTGGTGGGCCAGCTGCTGCTCGCGCGCGAGGAGCTGGCGCTTCTCGGCGATGTCGCGGGCCTGGCGGTCGTCGGAGACGATCGTGAAGGCGTCGCCGGCCTGCGGCGTGCCCATGATGCCGAGGACCTCGACGGGCTTCGACGGCCCGGCTTCCTGGATGCGCGCGCCGGTGTCGTCGACCAAGGCCTTGATCTTGCCGTAGCAGAGGCCGGAGACGAAGGCCTCGCCGACGCGCACGGTGCCGGCCTGGACCAAGAGCGTGGCGACGGAGCCGCGCTTGGGGTCCATCTTGGCTTCCAAGATGACGCCGTAGCCGGGCCGGTCCGGGTTCGCCTTGAGCTCGAGGATGTCGGCCTGCAGCTGCACCATGTCGAGCAGCTTGTCGAGGTTGACGCGCTTCTTGGCGCTCACGTCCTGGAAAATGGTCTTGCCGCCCCACTCTTCCGGCTGGAGGCCGTGCGTGGCGAGGGAGGTGCGGATCTTCTGCGGGTCGGCGCCGGGAAGATCGATCTTGTTGACGGCGACGACGATCGGCACGGCGGCCGCCTTGGCGTGGTCGATGGCCTCGATCGTCTGCGGCATGACGCCGTCGGTGGCGCTGACGACGAGGATGACGATGTCGGTGACCTTGGCGCCGCGCGCGCGCATGGCGGTGAACGCCTCGTGGCCGGGCGTGTCGAGGAACGTGACGAGGCCCTTGGCCGTCTTAACTTGATAGGCGCCGATGTGCTGCGTGATGCCGCCGGACTCGCCCTCGGCCACGCGCGCGGAGCGGATGGCGTCGAGCAGCGAGGTCTTGCCGTGGTCGACGTGGCCCATGATCGTGACGACGGGCGGACGCGCCTTGAGCTTGGTCGCGTCTTCCTTCTGCACCGACTTGACCTGGAGCTCCTCTTCCTTGTACATCGCGACGACCTTGAGCTCCCAACCGAAATCGGCGGCGACGATGGACGCGGCTTCCTGCTCAAGACGCTGGTTGATGGTGGCGAAGATGCCGAGGCCCATGAGCTTCTTGATCACGTCGTTGGGCTTGATCTCCATCTTCTCGGCGAGGTCGCGCACGGTGACCATCGAGGAGACCTCGAGGGGCTTTAAAGCGGACTTCTGTCCCGGCTGGACGGGCGCCGGCGTCGGCTTGGCGACGGGCTTGGGAGCCGGGCGGTGCTGCGATTGGCCGGGGCGCCCGTGCTGCGGCTGGCCGGGTCGGTGAGACGGCTGTCCGGGACGATAGGGCTGCTGGCCGGGGCGATAGGTGCCGGGCGCCTGCGGGCGAGGAGGTTGCGACGTCGGCTGGCCGGGACGTGGAGGCTGCGCGGGCGAGACCGGAGGCCTCGCGGGCGCGGCCGGCGCCGAGGTCGTCGGCTTGGGCGCGACGGGCGGCGGCGTAGACGGAGCGGCCGGCTTGGGCGCAGCGGCCGGGGCTGCATGGGAAACGGGAGCGGGAGCGGCCGGCTTGGCGACGGGAGCCTGAGGCGCCTGCGCGACGGGCGCGGAAGCGGCCGGCGGCGCGACGATCGGCTTTTCCTCGACGGGCTTGGGCGCGGGCGGACGCGGCAGGGACGCTCCGGCGGCCAGGCGCGTGACGGTCGGCGTCGCCGTCAGCGGCTTCTTTTTCTTGAAAAGCGCGAACGCGGAGACGAGGTTCGAGCTGGGGGGGGCGATCGAGCCCTCCTCCTGGACGGCGCGGACCTCGGCGGCGGCGGTCTTGACGCCCTCGACGTCGGGCTCTTTCTTCTTCTTGGCGGCGGCCTTCTTCGCCGCCGGCTTCTTAGCCGCCGTCTTCTTCTTGTCGTCCTTCTCTTCTTCTTCGTTCTTCTTCGCCGCTTTAGCCATCTAAATCCTATTCTACCATTTATTGAGACTTGCGGGACGCGAGCGCCTTTTGGGCGCTGGCGATGATCTTGGCCGCCGTCTTCTCGCCGACGCCCTGCAGCGTCGTCAGGTCCTCGGGCTTGCAGCCGGCGAGCCGCTCGACGTCGGTGATGCCGGCCTGGACGAGCAGGTCGATCGTCTTCGGGCCGACGCCCTCGAGAACGGAAAGCGCGCCCGCCGCTTCCTCGGTCGCGACCTTCTGCTCCTCGCGGCGCTGCCCCTCGCTCTTGACCTCGAGCGTCCAGCCCGTCAGGCGGCAGGCGAGGCGGATGTTCTGGCCTTCCTTGCCGATCGCGAGCGAGAGCTGCTCGTCGGAGACGAGCGCCTCGGCGCGCCGGCCGTCCTCGTCGATGACGCGCACCGAGGAGACCTTCGCCGGCGCCAGCGAGTTGCCGAGGTACTTCGCCACGTCCTCGTCGTAAGGGATCAGGTCGATGCGCTCGCCCGACAGCTCGTTCATGATGCTGCGGATGCGCGAGCCGCGCACGCCGACGCAGGCGCCGATCGGGTCGACCTTGGCGTCGTTGGATTTCACGACGACCTTGGCCCGGAAGCCCGGGTCGCGCGCGACGCCGAGAATCTCGACGATCTTC
>CAZRIP010000154.1:0-2925 GCA_964600165.1 uncultured Elusimicrobia bacterium
CTCGCCTGTCCACTCTCGGCGTGCTGGTGCCGGCGCTGCGCGCCGATCTGCCCGCGGCCGAGCGCCTGAAAACCCTCGCGCCCGTCGTCGAGCAGCTCGCGCAGCTCGGCCTCGACCCGCGCGCCTTCGCGACGCACTCCGCGCACGACCAGGACGCGGCGCTCGAGCTCGCCCTGACGACGGCCAAGGAGGACGTGGCGCAAAAAGCCTACGAGCTGGTCGGGCGCGCCAAGACGCTCGTCTGGGGCGAGACCGGCTACAACAAAGCCAAGCGCGACGAGCTCTACGCCGTCGCCGCGCAGTTAGGCGAGCTCAAGGAGCATTACCTCGAGCTCGTGCCGCCCGCGGAGCGCGATCTCGTCGCGCAGAGCGAGCTGCAGGCGCGCGCGCGGTTCCACGACGTCCAGAAGGCGCTCATCGAGGGCGTCGCGCTTCCCGCCGCCGACGCCTTGGCCAAGGGCTCGCCGGCTCGCGGGAAAGAAAGCCCCGCCGTGCCCGCCGAGACCGCGCGGCCGAGGTCCGGCAGCCCGGCCGCCGCGGCGCTGCTCGAGCGGATGCGCGCGACGAAGTCCGGCTGGGGGCAAAAAGACCTCGACGCCGTCTATCGCGGCTACGGCTTCGTGATGGAGGAAGGCGGCAGCCACCGCAAGTATTATCATCCGAGATACCCCCAGCTCTGGACGATGGTCGCCCGCCACAACGATCTCGCGCCGGGCTACGCGCAGACGGCGCTCAAGCTCGTCGCCGAGCTCGAGCGGCTCCAGGGTCCGGCGCTGCCGGCCTCGGCGATCGGAAGCGAGGCCGCGGTGCCGCCGCTGCCGCGGCCGTCGCCGGAGAGCCCGGTGAAGAAGCCCGAGGCGCTCGTCGAGACGCCGGCGCCCCTGGAATCGTCAACTCCCGCGCCCGAGCGCAAGAAGACCGGCGCGTCCCCGCAAAAAATGAAGCAGTCCGCGGCGGCGCCGCCGGCTCAGAATTCGCTCGCCCCCGCCTCGCCGCGCCCGGACGCGCCGAAGCAGGAGACTCCTCCCCCCGCCGCGGACGCGCCGAAGCAGCTGCCCGTCCCGCACGGCTGGCTGGAGAACCTGCGCCGCATGTTCGGCTTGGACTAGGCGGTCGTCGACAGCGCCACGAACTCGCGCACCTTCGCGAAGAGCTTCGGCACGTCGAAAGGCTTGACCAGGTAGCCCTGCGCGCCGTTTCCGAGGGCCTTCTCGACGTCGCGCATCTGCCCGAGCGCGGTGACCATCACGATCGGGATGCCCTTCGTCCTCGGATCGGTGTTGAGCTTGTGGCAGAGCTGGAAGCCGTCGGTGATCGGCATCAGGACGTCGAGCAGGATGAGGTCCGGCCGCTTCTTGCGCGCGAGAGCGAAGCCGTCGCGCGCGTTTTCGGCGGAAATGACCTCCGCGCCCGCGGCGTGAAGCGCCGTCTCGACCATCGAGACGATGTCCGGCTCGTCGTCGATGTGCAGGATCAGGGGCTTGGTCCGCTTCTTGCTGAAAAGCCCGAGCATCATAGCGCGATCATACAGATTTTGAGGCGGCGTGTGACCAAAACGCTCTGGCGCGCGGAGCGTTCCAGGACCTATGCTAGAGCCAAGCCCTGGGTATGCCCGCCGAGAACGCTCGCCGCGCCGCGACGGTCCAGGACCTCGTCATCTAGGACGACGCCGACGTCCGCGCGGCCATCGAGAAGCGACTCCAGGCCGCGCGGGCCTTCAAGGTCCACACGGCCGAAGACGGCGAGCGCGGCCTGCGCTCGGCCCTCGAGCTGAGACCGGACGTCGTGCTGCTCGACATCGCCATGCCCGGCCTCGGCGGCTGGGGCGTCTGCCGCGCGCTGCGCTCGGACCCAGACACGATGGACATCGCCATCGTCGTGATGACGGCGCGCTGGGAGACGGAGTCCGAAGCGATGGCTCAGGCGTTCCGCGTCGAGCGCGTGCTGTTCAAGCCCCTCGACTTCGGCGCGCTCGTCGAGACCTTGCGCGCCGTGGCCTAGCGGAAAGAAACTTGCGCCCGCCTGGAATCGAACCAGGACCCGCAGCTTCGGAGGCTGCTGTGATATCCATTTCACCACGGGCGCGTGGTGGGACGTCCCGATTATAGCTTTTGCGGGCCTTCCGGGGCGGGCCCATCGGCCCTTCGTTTCGGGCCGCTCGGCCCTGCCGCTCGGAGCCCCCGGCTGATACGATAGTCTTATGAAACGGCTTCTCGCCGCCGGCCTGAGCGCCCTCATCGTCCTCTTTTCGCCGGGCCTGCCGGCGTTCCAAGCTTTCGCCGCCGAACTCGCCGAGTCCGCGCCGCTGTCGGTGCGAACGACCGCCGCGCCGCGGCCGCTTCAGCTCGGCGGCGTCCCTACGCTTTCGCTCGGCGTCTCGCTTTCGAACGTCGATCTCGGGATCACGCCGGCGGCGTCTCTCGAGGCCGCGCAGGCTCAACAGGCGGCGCGTCGTTCGGAGACGGCCGCCACGGCGGCGGCTTCCGCCGCGTCGGCCCAGACCGCCTCCGCGGCGAGCTCGGTCGAGGCTTCGGCTCGCGAGCAGATCCAGGCTTCCTCGAATAGAGCGGAAGTAAAGTCAGCCGATTCACAAGCTCGGTCCGCGCCGCGCACGTCTCGCGCGCGCGTGGCCCTCGGACGCGCGCTCGACGGCTGGCGCGCCCTGACGGGCGCCGAGCGCCGCGTCGAGACCGTCCCGGACTCCGCCTCTTCCTCTTATAACCTTTCGAAGGTCCCGCTCGGCGCGCGCCTTTCGCGCGCGAAGGTCCCGCTGCTGACGGCCGCGGCCACGCTCGCCGTGCCCGCCGCGGCCTTCGCCGCCGATCCCTCGCTGGCCCATCACGCCGTCGCCTCGTCGATCGGCTATTGGGACGCGCACGGCGCCTTGGAGGGCTTCGGCCTTCTCGCCCTTCTCACCTATTTCCC
>CAZRIP010000154.1:2935-6115 GCA_964600165.1 uncultured Elusimicrobia bacterium
CCGCCTTGACGAACAGCTTCGAGGTGACGCTGCTCGGAACGGTCGGCTGGGTGTTCCTGCCGCGCTTCGTCGTGGCGGCGCTCGCCACGACGGTCTACTGGAACACGAACCCGTGGCTCGTCGCCGCGGCTTGGGCGATCGCGATCCTCGATCTTCGGTCCTCGAAGAAGGACAAGAAAAAGGAAGACGGCGGCGACGCGCGCGTGCGCGCGATCAAGGATTACGGCTACCGGGCGCGGCCGCGGGCGCTTCGATCGCAGCGGCTGCCAGAGTCTTTCAAGCTGCCCAAGCGCGTCGCGCTCGCCGTGCTTCTGGGCGGCCTCATGTTCGTCCCCGCGTGGCTGCACGCGCACGGCGTCGATCCGCTGCCGAGCGCGCCGCAGAGCCACCTCACCGCGGCGGCGCTGTGGACCGCCGGCCTGACCGCCGTGAAGATCGCGCTGGCGTATCTGACGCTGTGGCTCAACCCGGCCGTCATGGACGGCGACGACGACCTCCATATCACGTCGTTCTCGCGGGCGTTCTTCCTCTCCGCCTTCGCCGGCACGGTGGAGGAGCTGATCTTCCGGGGCGTGCTCTACGGCGGGTTATTCTGGGCGCTGACCGCGCTGGCGGGACTCGTGCCCGGGGCCGCGTTCGCCGTCGCGGCGTTCACGAGCGCCTACATCTTCGCGCGCATCCACGGCTACGGCTCCATCTGGTCGCGCGTCATGAGCGGGATCTTCTTCGCCGGGCTCTATTTCCTCACCGGCAATCTGCTCTGGCCGATACTCGTGCACTTCCTCTTCGACTTCGTGCTGATGTCGATGGCCGTCGTCGCGAGCAAGTCCAAGCGCTAGTCGCGCGGACGGCCCTTCGCTGCCCCGCCCTTCGGCGACGCGGGCGCCTTCCCTTTCGAGGACGCCGACAGCAACGGAAGTTCCGCCAAGCAAGGCTTGAACAGCGCGCCGCAGCGCTCGGATCTCGCCGTCCACTCCTCGTCCGGCGTGATGCTCGCGACGGCGTCGTTCGCGAACCGCACGTTGGCGGCGCAGCCGCTTTCCGCGGCCCCGTAACGCCAGTAAGAGCGGCCGTCTTTTTTATACGTCTTCGCCGGGACGCCCGCGCAGCGCAGCAGAGCCTCGGCGCTGACGCCGACGAGCCTATGCTGATAGTCGAACGCCGGCGCGCACGCCGAAAGCGCGAGCGCAACGAGCGCGATAAGTCGCATCGTTACTTGTCCGCTCCGCCGAACAGCGGCTTGTCGGGATAGCACGGCTCGTTGTTCTTAGAGGACCAACCAGGCGGGCAATTCGGAGAGCCACCGGCGGCCGCGCGTTCCTCGGCGCCGCCGAAGCACGACAGGAAAATATTGGAGCATAGCTCGTCCGGCCCGGAGGCCGCCGTTTGATAAGTCACGCCTGAGACGGTCTCGGTCGAAAATTCGAGGGTGGCGTAGCAATCGACCTGCTTACCCGAGATCGTCGAGATTCCGAACGACTGTTTCCCCGCGAATGAGAATGACCCGCCCTGCAGCGTCTTTTGCGACGAGGAATACCCCCAGAACGTCCGGTGATCGTCTTTGTAGGTCTTATCGGGAACGCCGGCGCAGCGCAAAATATCATCCGCTTTTTTCCCAACGAGGTCGTGCTGATATCTCAAAGCCAAGGGAGCGCGGTCGGGCGTGACCCGGACGTTCGGTTCCGTGGCGCAGCCATAGACGAAAGGGAATAGAAACAAGGCGGGCAGTCCCAACCGCATCATACGATCATATCAGGCGCGGCCGAGAAGCGGTAGGACGAGGCGCGCCGCTTTCCTGAGGCCGGGGACGTCCAGGCGCACGCCGGCGCCCGCGCCGGCGAGCGCCTCGGCGAGCGATTCCATCGCCACGTTGCCGCTGGCGCCCGGCGCGTACGGGCAGCCGCCCACGCCGCCGGTCGACGCGTCGAACCCCGAGACGCCGAACTCCTTCCACGCCATGACGGCGTTTTGGACGGCGTGGCCGTAGGTGTCGTGAAAATGCAGGAAGACCTTCTCGACGGGGACCATGGCGAGCAGCGGCTCGAGCAGCGCGGCGACGTCTTTCGGCTCGGCCTTGCCGATCGTGTCGCCGATCGAAAGCTCGTCGACGCCGAGCGCGAGCAGATGGTTGACGACCGGCATCACCTTCGCCGGCGCGATCTTGCCCTCGAACGGGCAGTAGAACGCCGTCGAGACGTAGCCGCGTACCGGGAGGCGCTCCTTGCGCGCGCGCGCGACGACGGGGCGGAAGCGCTCGATCGACTCGTCGATCGTCGCGTTGATGTTCTTCTGATTGAACGTCTCGGACGCGGCGGTAAACACGGCGATCTTGTCGACCCGCGCCGCCAGCGCGTCGTCGAGGCCTTTTTCATTGGGAACCAGCGCGGAGTAGACGACGCCGGGCTTGCGCCTGATTCTTTTAAAGACTTCGGCCGAGCCGGCCATCTGCGGGATCGCCTTCGGCGAGACGAACGCCCCGGCTTCGATCTCCGCGAGGCCGCACTCGGACAGGGCGTCGACGAAGGCGACCTTCGCCTCGACGGGGATGGGGTTTTTCTCGCTTTGCAGGCCGTCGCGCGGGCCGACTTCGACGAGCCTTACGGCTGAGCCCATGAAGGCGCTCTCTTCTCGAGAAACGCCGAGAGGCCTTCCTGGCCCTCCGGCGAGGCGCGCAGGCGCGCGAGCGTGTCCAAGACGAGGCTCACGCGCGAGTTGAAATCGAGCTGCGGGAACTTGCGCAGCAGCGCCTTGGCCTCGCGGACCGCGTTCGGGCCGTTCTTGCGGATGCCCGCGACGATGTCGTCGACCTTCTTGTCGAGGTCGCCGTGCTGGCAGACCTCGTGGACCAGGCCCATCTTGAGCGCCGTGGCCATGCCGAAAACCTCGGCGGTCAGATAGTAGCGGCGCGCGGCCGCGGCGCCGATCTTCGGAATCACGAAGCAGGAGATCACCGCGGGGATGATGCCGAGACGGGCTTCGGAAAAGCACATCCGCGCGTCGGTCTCGGCCACGACGATGTCGCAGGCGGCCGTCAGGCCCAGGCCGCCGCCGAACACGGCGCCGTGAACCTTGGCGACGACCGGGACCGGGCACTCCTCGATCGCCACGCCCATGTCGACGAGCAGCATGGCGTCGGCGCGCGCCTGCTGCGTGGGCAGGCGGCCGGCGGTGCGCATCCAG
>CAZRIP010000155.1:0-6083 GCA_964600165.1 uncultured Elusimicrobia bacterium
GCGAGCCCCGGGGCTTGCTTTAAACGGCCTAGAAGCGTCCTAGAACTTGATGTTGACGTCGAACCACTCGGCCGTGGCCGGGTTGGCGCCCTGGCCCGAGTTCGAGGACAGGCGACCCGGGACGGTCGCCTGGATGGCTTCATTGATGAGGCCGCCCGCCCAGAAGCGGCCGAGGCCGGCGCTGAAGGTCACGTTCTCGGAATGCTTCCACCAGAGGTCGATGTCGGCTTCCGAGCCCACGTGGTGGTTGCCTTGCAAGGGCTGCGTGCCGTTGTCGGGAGTCACGGCGAAGGACGTCTGCGTGCGGTAGTCCCAATAGGCCGCGCCGACGGTGAGCTTGTTGAGCGCCGCCGGGGTGACCTTCGTTCCCAAACCCCAGACGACGTAGTTGCCGGCGAGGAAGTTTCTCTCGACGCCGATGGCGGTGATGCCGTTGCCGACGCCGCCGGCGAGCGGGGCCGCGCTGATCGCGGTGAAGCGAGAATAGATGTCGCCTCCGCGATAGTCG
Organism: uncultured Elusimicrobia bacterium; assembly: GCA_964600165.1. GTDB lineage: Bacteria > Elusimicrobiota > Elusimicrobia > UBA1565 > UBA9628 > CAZRIP01. The sequence goes on from CAZRIP010000155.1 coordinate 509, forward strand.
CCCGCGATGGGCGTGAACGCGTTGTTGTGGCTTGAGTTCCCGTCGCCCTGACCCGTGGCGTAGGCGAACTCGCCCCATGGGTTGAGTACCGCCGCGCCCCCGTCGACTTTGGCGCCGGCGTCGAGCTTGGCCGCCCAGCCGGTGTAGGTTGACCCATCCGCGGTGATGAGGCCCGTGCGATCTTGGCCGAAGTTCTTGTCGAACTCGGCGCTGACGTACGCGGGGCCCGCGGAAACCTTGCCGCGGACGCCGGCCACGTACAGGAAGGTGTTGATGCCGGTCGCCCCGCCGACGCCGGCGACGCCCGAGGCGCCGCTGCCATGGGTGACCCTGTTATAGATGTATGCCGAGCCAGAGGCGTTCTCGGCGGCCTTGACCGTGGCGATCAGGGCGCGCAGGTCGACGTCATTGGCGGCCGCGGCGCCAAGCGCCGAGCCCGTCATCTTGCCCACCAGCCCCGTCACGCCGACTTTGTCGCTGGCCCAATCGAAGCGAGCCGCGTCCAGCCCCGTGATCGGCATTCCGAGGATGCCCGTGCGAGGGCCGAAGTAGGCGACCATGTCGCCCTGGCTGCCGAAGAACTGGCGACCGAGGGTCGTGTCCACGGCGCTGAAGACCTTGTCGATCTTGACGTACGCCTGATCGACGTAGACGGTTCCAAGGACGCCGCCGGCGGCCGCGCCGGTGATCGACTGCGACTGCTGCGCAGCGGCACCGTTGTGGCCGTACGCGTCATTACCATTGGTGCCCCACGTGCGGTCGTTCTTGCCGAGGGTGATCTTCGAATGGACGTCGTCCAGCAGGTCCCAGTCCGCGTTGACCAGCAGCAGGGTCTGCATGCTGCCGATGCGGTCGTTGTTGGCCTTCGCGCCCGGCACGTTCTGATGCGTCGAAAAATCCTTGATGTTTTCGGCGGACGTTCCCTGCAGATCCAACTCACCGCTGAGCTTGAAGTTCTTGAGCAGCTCGGCGTTGACGCTGACCGACGGCATCATCATGGCCAGAGCCAGCGTCGATCCCAGCAGTTTCTTGGTTTGCACTTGTTTCCCCCTCTATTTAAAGGAAGCCTGCGCTTTCCTTCACGAGCGCAGGCATTCTAGGAAACAAGGCTTTTTTATGTCAACGAGATTGCGACGGGATGACGGCGCTACTTGGAGGCGGCTTGGAGGCGCGCCTGGGCCCAGGCGGCCCAGGAAGTGTCGGGGTACTGCAGCGAGATCTTCTGCCAAGTCGTCTTGGCGGCGTCGAGCTGGCCCATGGCGACCTGCGCGCGCGCCAAGCAGCCGTGGACCTGCGGGGCGAGGAAGTGATCGGGGTATTGATCGAGGAAATGCTGCGCGGTCTGCGCGGCCTGCTGGAATTGGCCGGACGCCTCTTGGGAGATCGCCGTATCGCTCAGGGCGATCGGCTGCAGGCTCGCGGGCTTGCCGCGCTCGAGCACGGCGGCGTACTGGTCGAGGGCTTCCTTATAACTACCGCGCGTATAGTCGATGTCCCCGGCCAGGATCCGGCCGAAGCCCGCGGCGTCGGTGTTGCCTTGCTCGTCTTGCAGGGCCTTGATCTCGGCGAGAGCCTTATCGGGCTGGCCGGAGTAGGCCATGCCTTGGGCCACGGAGAACCGGGTCCAGGCGCCGTCGTGGCTGGAGCGCACGTGGGTGAAGGCGATGACGGCGACGAGGGCCGCCGCGGCGACTCCTCCGGTCCACGCCAAGGCCTGCGAGCGATTGTGGTCGACCCACCGCACGCCTTTGTCGACCGACTCTTGGACGACGTCCTTGCGGACCTGCTCGCGCACCCAGTGTTTTCCCATGATGTTTGGCTACTGTATCAAATTCGCGACGCGCGTCAAATCGTGCCCCGAGAGGGAATCGAACCCCCATCTTCTCCTTAGGACGGAGTAGCTCTGTCCATTGAGCTATCGAGGCGACGTCCCATTCTACAAGATCACGGCGCCAGGCGCGAGAGCCGGCGCGTCCGCGGCGCGGCTGTGTTACTAATCGGCGGCGATGCCAACCGGCTCGCGTTAGGCCGCTTGGCGGCGCGCCGCGTCGCCATTCGGCCTGGGCGCCCGCCCGTCGGCGCGAGCTAAAATCTTCGGATGAGCCGGCCGCTGAGCGCCGCCTTGCTTCTGGCCCTGGCGCTTCCCGCGCGGGCGCAGAAGGAGGCGTTCGACTCGAGCCGGGCCGGGCCGGACGAAGGGCTCGCCGCCGCGGCGCCCGCGCTCGCGTTAAGGCGCTCCGATTTTCCGAGGCGGTTCATCTGGGGCGCGGCGACGGCGGCGTACCAGGTCGAAGGCGGCAACAAGAACTCCGATCTCTGGGACTGGGAGCGGCGCCGCGGCTGGGAGCGCTCCGGCGCGGCGGTCGACTCTTTTCGCATGGTCGAAGAGGACGTTCGGCTGCTGCGCGAGCTCGGGGTCAACGCCTACCGCTTCTCGATCGAATGGGGCCGCGTGATGCCGGCGCCCGGCCGGTTCGACGAGAGCGCGCTCGCCTACTACGACAAGCTGATCGGGCTGCTCGAGGGCTCCGGCATCGCGCCGATCGTCACGATCCACCACTTCACCAACCCGCGCTGGTTCTGGAAGCGCCACCCGAAAGGGTGGAGCGATCCTTCGGCGATCGACGACTACGCGGCCTTCGTGGAGGTCCTGGCCCGGCGCTACGCGGGCCGGGTCGACCGCTGGGTGACGTTCAACGAGCCGATGGGATATCTAATGAACGGATATGTCGCGGGTAATTTCCCGCCCGGCGAGCGCTCCGTCGGCTTGAAGCTGCCGGCGGACTTCATGCCGGCCGTCCGAAACATCGCGCTGGCCCACCGCCGCGCCTATCGGCTGATCCACGCCGCGGACCCCAGGCCCGAGGTCCAAGTCGGGCTCGTGCAAAACCCCTCGCCCGTCTTCCCTTGGAAAGACGAGGCGCGTCAGCGCGCGGCCGCGGCGCGCTGGGATCATTTCTTCCATTGGAACCTGCTCGACGCGGCGGCGGGCGGCGCGCTCGACTTCGACCTCGACGGCAAGCCCGACACGACGCTCGACGACGGCCGGCCGGCCCTGGACTTCGTCGGGATCAACTACTACTCGCGCGTCTACGTGCGAGACTTGCCGGCGCTCCAGCCCGTGAGAGCGCTTCCATTCTATCCCGAGCTGCGCCGGACATGGCTGGGCCGGCTCGTCTTCGCGCTGACCGGCGGGAGGCTCGGCTCGGGCCCCAAGGACGACGGCGGCCGCGAGATCTACCCGGACGGCCTGCGTCTGATCTCGCGGCAAGCGTGGGACCGCTATCGTCTGCCGATCCTCATCACCGAGAACGGCGTCGACGACGCTCGGGACGTCCTGCGGGCGGGCTACCTGCGCGCTCACCTGCGCGCGCTCAAGGCGGCCCTCGACGAGGGCGTCCGGATCGTCGGCTACATCCACTGGTCGCTGATGGACAACTACGAGTGGGGCAGCTACGAGCCGAAGTTCGGCCTCTACCGCGTCGATCGCGAGAACGGCTTTCGCCGCTCGCCGACCGCCGGAAGCCGCGCGTTCCGGGACTTCCTCAAGGGGCCTTGAGCGCGCCGTCCCAGCGCGCGGCCAAGGCGGGCGAAAGCGCGTCGAAGCGCCGGCGCTGGAGGGCGAAGAAATCCGCGCGGCGGCGCTGCTCGATGAGAGCGAGGCGAATCCGGCGCAGCGGGGTGTCCGGGTCCTTGTCGTCCTCGAGATAGCGTCCGGGGCATTGCGTCGCGTCGTAGTGGTGATGCCCCCCGATATGCTCGGGAGAGATGCCGTAGAGATCGGCGAGCCAAGCTGAGAGCGCCTGGAGCGAGGCGAGCTGCGCCGCCGTCGGGCGCTGCTCCTGGAGGTTGCCGAGCAGGCAGATCCCGACGCTCCCCGGGTTGGCGCTCTCGGCGTGCGCGCCGAGCATCTCCACCGGACGCGCCGCGAAAATCCTCCCCTCCCAGTCGATCATGTAATGATAACCGATGTCGGCCCAGCCGTTGACGCGGGTGTGGAGCAGATAGTCGTGGTAGATCGCGCCGGCGGCGGCCTTGAGGCTCTCGGCGCCTCGGAGCTTCTTCATCTCGTCGGTGACGAGCTCGGCCGAATGGTGGACGATGATTCGGACCTTCTTGGGATCGGGCTCGTCGGCTTGCGAGGGATCGGACGTCCAGGCCGAGCGCGGATAGATGGTCGGCTCGGGGGCCGCGCAGCGGGCGGCGGAGCCGACGGTCAGCAACGCGGCGAGGATCGTGCCCATGACGCGAAGATACGATAGTCTCGCGCCGCGATCAAGCGCTAATCGCGCGAAGCGAGCGCGGCTTTCGGGCCCAGACGGGCGAAGGATAATCGCCGGCGCTCGCCAGCGCCTTCAGCGCGGACGTCGCCGCCGGCGCGTCCTCGCGGTAGGTCACGCCGATCCAGCCTCGGCCTTCCGGTAGCGCGCGCGCCGATAGCGCGCCGGAGGCGATGGCCGCGCCGACCGCCTCCGGGATCGCGGCCTCGTCGTCGCTCCCCGACAGCCGCGCGAGCGACGCCTCGAAGGCGCGCGGCGCGCCCGGCGGCAGGCACCAGAAGTTCATCGAGATCTGGGCGTCCGCGGGCAGGCGCAGCTCCCCCGCGTCGACGGCGACGATCCCGTCGGCGCGCCGGCGCACGTCGCGGCACTCGCGGATCGCGCGCAGCCGTCCGTCGCTTCCGACCCGGCAGACGGCGCGGGCCACGCCGCCGGTCGGCGAGAGAGTCTCGCCGACCGGGTAAGAGATCAGGGCCGCCTCGTCGGACTTTCGCGCGAGGAATCGCCGCGCCGCGACGAAAGCCGCGCGGCCGTAGAAGTCGTCGGCGTTGACGACGGCGAACGGGCCGTCGAGCCGCTCTCGCGCGCACCAGACGGCGTGCGCCGTGCCCCAGGGCTTGCGCCGGCCGGCGGGAGGCCTGCGGCCGCCGGGCAGGTCGTCCAGCCTCTGGACGACCGTCTCGACGGCGAGCCGGCCCTTCCAGCGCGGCGCGTAGCGCGCGCGGCAGGCCCGCGCGTTCCGCTCGCCGACGACGAGCAGCGCGCGCGCGAAGCCCGCGCGCGCCGCGTCGAAGAGCGTGTAGTCCGCGAGAGTCTCCCCCGCGGGGCCGAGCTCGAAGAACTGCTTGAGGCCGCCGAAGCGCGAGCCCAGGCCCGCGGCGAGCACGACGAGCGTCGGCCCGCTCATCGAAGGGAAAGAGCGCGGGCGACGGCCTTTTCGGCGCCGTGATAGACTCCGCGCCGCGCCGCGGCCTTGACCCCTTCGTTGAGCCTCGCCAGCTCCTCCGGGTCGGCGAGCCACCGCCGCAGCAGCGCCGCCGCGTCGTCGGGCTCCCGCTGCTCGGGGGTGCCGTCGCCGAGCTCGGCGGAGTAGCGCGCGCCGGGCGCCTCGTGGTCGCCGACGCGGCGGATGTGGAGCTTGGGGATCGGGAAGAACGCCAGCTCCGAGGGCTTGGTGATAAGAATGTCGGCCGCGCGCATCAGCCGGTCGGTCGCGGCCACGGCCTCGAGCGGCCCGGCCGCGGAAACCAGCGCGCCGGCGGGCTCCGGGCCTGCCAGCGGATGGCGCGCGACGA
>CAZRIP010000156.1:0-5947 GCA_964600165.1 uncultured Elusimicrobia bacterium
TTACCTGGAAAGCTGCGGGGGCAATGAGTTCTTCAAGCGTTACGGACCGCGGGTCGTAAAGCCCGTGCTCGCGCACGCCCTCGCCCGCGCGCGCGTCGAGGCCGGGATGACCGCCTTGGACGTCGGCTGCGGGCGCGGCGAGCTCCTCTATCAGCTCAAGCAGAAGGGCGCGCGCGCCGTGGGCCTCGACTACGCGGCGCCGGGCCTGGCGTTGGCCAAAAAGACCAGCGCGGCCGACGTGCTGCTGGCCGACGCCAAGAAGCTCCCGTTCAAGGACGCTTCCTTCGACCGCGTCTTCCTGCTCGGCGTCGTCGACCATCTCAGGGAATGGGAGCTGGAAGCCTGCCTGGCGGAGCTCGCGCGCGTCATCAAGCCCGACGGGCTGCTGCTGACCAACACGTGCGCGAACACCGACTATCACAAGCGGCTGACCTACGCGCTGCGAAAGCGGACGGCGGCGGCCCTGGGGCTCAAGGAGCCGGCCGCGCCGCGCTCGTCGGAGGACGAGGAGCTGCACGTCAACGAGCATTGCGCCGAAGACCTCGAAAGGCTGTTCGCCAAGACGGGCTGGAGGGGCGACGTGGAGTTCCGCCCGAGCGAGCGCTACGTCGTGCGCGAGATTTACGGCGAGACGCTGCCCGAGGACTTCCCGATCAAGCCCGCGTCGCGCGCCTCGAGCCTCTGGCACGGCCTGTTGCTGCGGGGACCATGGAAGCGCTTCTTCGCGCGCGAGTTGTTCTGCGTCCTGGAGCGCGGTTCGCGAAAAGCTACAATCAAACGCGGATGAGCCCGAAGAACAAGGAAAAGAGGGGGACGAGGCGGGGGGAGCCCTCGGGCGACGGCGCCCTCGACGGTCTCTCGTCGCGCGGAAAAAAGGTCATGAGCGCGGGCGCGGGAGCCGTCGTGCTCGGCTTTATCGCGCTTTCGCGAGCCGACCCCATGGGCCGCAACGCGGCCTCGCTTCTTGCGTCTTTCCTGATCGTGGGGGGGTATGCCGCGATCGGCGCCGGCATCTTCCTTCCCGAGCCTCCCCCTTCCGCCTCGTCCGACCATCCTTCCGAAAAAACCAGCTGAGACGGACATCGTCCGTGATTGAGGCCGGACTCCCGGTGTTTTTCGAGCCTTGGTTTTCGCGCCCCTCGCCGAGGCGCCGCGCGATGGTTTTTTCCTTGAGTGTCTTTTTCGGCTCCTGACGCCTCTCCGGCCCCCTTGGTCTTTTTTAATCAGCCCGAAAGTCGGCTGCTTTTCGGCTCGATCCGGGCCGCGCCTTCCCTGGTCTTTTTGAAGATCCCCGGAATCTTGCCTGCCGCCGGCGCTTTTTGGGGTGCCGGACCCCTTCGTCTTTCGTGGTCTTTTTCGGCCGCCTGAAATCTCGGCGACTTTCCGGCTGTTTTGGGGCGCGACCCCGGCTCCGGCTTCATGGTCTTTTGGGAGCGCCCGAAAAGTCGGCAAGTTCCCGGCTGATTTTCGGCTCGCACCCGAGCTCTCTTTCATGGTCTTTTAGGCTCGTTCCCGGCTGCCGGCCCAGTCCCGAAAGTTGCCGACTTTTCGGCCAGCTTCGGCGCCTGGGTCCGCGCCGGTCCGGGTTCGATCCCCAAATCCTGCCAACCTTCGAGGGAGCCTTCGACTGCTAACTTTGAAAACCTCAGAAAACCTGGAGGAGAAGCGCGAAAGCACCGCGTTCTTCGAGGTAAATCAGCGCAATCTCAGACCGGTTCTCGATGCGGGCTCTGGGTGTTGAGGGGCCTAAAACGTAACATAATAAATATTATCGTTAGTAACAAATCAAAGGGATGCCAGGCACTGATTTGACTCGTTTCGTGAATCGTTGAGTCCCCCGGCCGTTCGCCGTGAGCTTAGGCTTGGCCGGAAATGACCTGGCTCAGCTGGTACGCCAGGATATGCGCCTTCATGCGCCCGGGCGCCGTGAGCTCGTAGCGGCGAGCCCGCCGCGAGCCCGAGGACAGGATCTCGCCGCGGTCGACGGCGTCTTGGAGCGCCCGGTCCATCCTTAATATGGGGTAGCCGGAAGCCCGGAGCCACTTGGCGAGTTGGGTCGCCGTCGGCTTGGGCTCATTAAGCAGCCGGTGGCTGCAGGCCAGGAGCACCAGGCAGGCGTCTTTCTCGGTCTTGCCGGAGGGCAGCTTGGCGCGCAGCTGGAGGCCCTTGCCCTTGTGCTCCGTGATCGCGTCCCAGGCGATCCTGGGCTCTCCGAGGCTGGGCGGCGGTCGATCCTCGGCCGGCTCGAGCGCCGCCGTGGCGCCCCTGAGGAACTCGCGGCGCTGCTCTTCGATGAATTCGGCGCTGCCCTCGGCTTCGAACTCGCTGCCGTCGGGCAGCTTGAGGCGCAGGCGGTGCGGGTGGTCCGAGCCCATGGAAATCGATGATGCCATAAAAACCGAATTCATGTCAAAGCTCTGTGGATAAGACTGTGAATTGCGGAATAGCGCTCTAAAGTGTCCAGCATAGGACATAAAGCCAGACTTTAAAAACAAGTACCTAATTTTTAAGTCACGCTTAAGTCACGTGACGGTGGACAAGCCTGTGGATTGTCGCTTGAGGGAGGGATGGAATCGTAGCTCAGGCCGAGGGCTCAATCGTCCTTCCCCCCTCAAATCGCCCGGAAACGGGCCTGGGACGGGGCTCGCTTGCGAAGGCGGGCAGGCGCTAGAAAAGACCTGCGGCGGCGCTTCGTTCGCCCATTAAACGCGGCGCCCCGTGTGACTAGAACCGGCCGGAGGCTTCGAAGGTGTACTTGCGGGAGGTGCCGCGGTTGATGTTCGACGCCGTGCCCGCGGTGAAGGTGTCGGCGCCGAAAGCGAGCATGAAGTGGTCCTGGATGTTGTAGCGGAGGCGGAGGTCCCACTCGAAGCCGAGGGTGGTCGAGCCGCTCGCCACCTTGTCGGCGCGAAACAGGAAATAGTCGAGATCGATGGTCCAGCCGTGAAGCGCCGGCGGCGTGAACCCGGCGCCCACCACGATGATGCCGCTGACGCCCGGCTGCATGCCGTTGAGAGTGCTCGTGGAGTAGTTCCCCCCGAACGCGTCGTAGGGCGTCGCGCCGTAGAATTCGCCGAAGCCGCTGCGCTCGAGGCCGTCGAAGCGGTGGCCGTGCGCCGGGAAGAACGCCTCGTCGGTCGTGCCGGTGTCCGCGCGGTCGCCGCTGCCGCGCGCCAGGGAGAGCCGCGCGATGCCTTCGCCGGTCTTGTAGAGGCTCTGCTTCCACTTCGCCTTCACGACCTCGGCGTTGCCGTTGTAAGTGACGTGATTCGACGCGGGCAGGACCCCCGTGGTGTTGGCGGCGCCTTTCTCGAGTGCGGCCTCGCCGTCGAAGACCATCGGGCCGTAATTGAGCTGATAGCGCGCGCTCGAGAAGCTTTTGAGCGACTTGCCGACCATGCAGGTCTGCGCGCCGCCCGCCGTCCCGACGATGCCGTTGGTATCCGTCACCGAGCAGCCGATGACCGGCTGCATGGCGCGGTCGCGCTCGAAGAGCTGATTGAGCTCCCAGGTGCCGTCCGTCGGCAGCATGAAAGACAAGCCGAACAAGTCCAGGCTGCCGGGGCTGCCGAAGCGCGGATCCCGGTCGTTGAAGATGAAGGCCTGGGTCTTCATGTCCCAGAATCCGAGATCGGCGCGGATGACGGCGCCGGTCAGGCCCGCGCCGTCGTCGTCGAGCAGCAAGCCGCTCCCGAGCTTGAAGGTCTGCCGGCCGAAGGTGCCCTCGATCGGCTTGCCGAAGAGATTGTGGACCTTCATGTACGCGTTCTCGACGAACGGAGTCATGTTCGTCTGCGGATAGTTCGCGGCGACGCGATCGAGCGGCGGCGTGAGGGTCGACGTGGAGTTCGAGACGCCGAGGCCGCGCAGCAGCACGCCGACGTCCATGGTCGTGTCGTCGACGCCCCGGGTCTCGAGGTAGATGCGCCGGACGGCCACGCCCAGGCGCGCGTCGTTCTCGATGAAGCGCCGGTTGTTCGGATTGGAGCTGTCGAGGTTGAGGTTCGTATAGCTGATCGCCTTCATCCGGTAGGCGGCCGTGACGTCCAGGTTCGCCGCGGCGGCGGGGCGCGCGAGGACCAGCAGCAGGCCGGGGACGAGGAGCCGAGCGCGCATCAGGCGCTTATCCTACAAAATTCTAAAACTTGACGCGCACGTCGAAGTACGCGAGCATGATCGGGTCGACCGGCTGGCCCGAGCCGGCGGAGGCGGGAGCGGAGGCGCCGCCGCCCGAATTCTGCGCGGCTTCCTGGATCAAGCCGCCGGGCTGGAAAGTGCCCCACCCCGTCGCGAACGCGACGTTCTCCGAGTGCGCCCAGATGGCGTCGATGTCGAACTCGGAGCCGATGTGGCGGTTGCCTTGGTAGGGCGCCGGGGCGTTGGGGATGTTCGCGAAGCGCTGCATCCGGTAATCCCACCAGGAGAACGCCAGCGTCAGCTTGTTGGCGACCGCGGGGCTCATCTTGATGCCCGTGCCCCAGATGACGCGGTTGTTCAGGTTCGAGCTGGAGACGAAGGAGTTGGCGGCCGCGGAGTCGCCGACGTTGACGCTGTTATACAGGCCGCTGCCGAGGCCGGCCGCGCCTCCGGCGCCGCCGGGATCGGCCGCGAAGCGTCCGTAGATGCTGCCGGGACGATAGTCGCCGTTGATCGACACGAAGCCGTCGTTCTTGCTCTCTTTCGTGCTGCTCGCGCCCGAGCCCACGGTGTACTCGCCCCAAAAGCCGAACATCCCGACGTTGTCGTCCTCGACCTTGTAGCCGCCGTTGAGCATCGTCGCCCAGCCCTCGTAGTGGCGCGCCACGGCGAAGTTCGCGTCGTCGGTGACGCCCGCGATCAGGCGGTTGTCGCCGACGTTCTGATCGAACTCCCCCTTCAGCCAGAAGCCGCCGCCCTGGATCTTGGCCTTGAGGCCGATGAGATAGAGATTGTCGTTCTTGCCCCCGCCCCCGGCGCCGCCCGCGCCGGCGGGCGGGGTTCCGAGCGCTCCCGTCGCGTGCGTGACCTTGTTCCAGCCGTAGAAGCTCGCGTGGAAGTTGTCGTTGCCTTTAAAGAGCAGGTTGAGGCCGCGCACGTCGACGTCCGCGGCCGCGACGCCGCCGACGGCGGCGCCTTTTTGCTTGGCGACGAGCCCGGTGGCGGCGAGCCACTCCGATTTCCAGTCGAAGCGCGCCGCGTCGATGGCGCTGACCGGCATGCCGTACCACGCTTTGTCGGAAGGGCCGTAATAGATGACGATGTCGCCGGCGTCGCCGTAGAACTGCCGGCCGAGCGTCGTGTCGACCTGGCCGGCCACCTTGTCGACCTTGAAGTAGGCCTCGTCGACGAAGACGTTGCCGAGCACGTCGGTCCCTCCGGGGGTGGTCAGCGTCTGGACGTTGGTCACGCTGCCGTGCGGGTTGCCGCCGCCGGCCGTGCCGTAGTCCCGGTCGTTCTTGCTGAGGGTGACGTGAGAATGGACGTCGTCGAGGAGGTCCCAATCCATGTGCAGCATGAGGCGCGTTTGGGCGGTCCCGATGCGGTCGTTGTTGGTCGTCGCGCAGGTGGGTTGTCCTACGCCGCCGCAGGCCACGCCGACGAGCTTGCCGCCGTTGGTCAGGACGGCGGAGTTCTGTCGCGTCGCGAAATCGAGGACGTTATTGGCCGAGGTCGCCTGGACGTCGATCTGACCGCTGAGATGGAAGTTCTTCAGCAGTTCGGCACCGGCCGGATTCGACGAAAAGATCAGCGCCAACGCGACGGCCACGACGAGGACCCTCTTCATGTTGCGCGTGCCTCCTTCGCGAGCTGTCATGCGGGAGGAGCGTAACAGGGTGCTGTAAACTTGTCAAGGCCTTGGGGCTTGACAAGGGACTTGACAGGCGAGGTCACCTCAATTCCGATGACTAAGAATTGGGTTCCTCCCAAATGATGACGATAACACCAGAGCCACCGGAGCCTCCACCAT
>CAZRIP010000157.1:0-5539 GCA_964600165.1 uncultured Elusimicrobia bacterium
GCCGCCGTATTGCTCTGGCACGATCAGGCCGAAGACGCCGAGCTCGCCCATCCCGCGCGTGAGCTCCTCGGAGAACTCTTCTTTTTCGTCGAGCTCGTGGGCGGCGGGCTTGATCTTGGTCTCGGCGAACTTGCGCACGAGCTCGCGGACGGCCTTTTGGTCCTCGGTGGGTTCGAAATCCATGGTGGTCGGTATTCTAGCGCATTTGTTAAGATGCGAATATGGGCGACGCGAAAACGAACGTCGACTGGTCGTCGACGCTCAACCTCCCGAAGACCGACTTTCCGATGAAGGGCGATCTCGCCAAGAGAGAGCCCGAGCTGCTCAAGTATTGGGAGTCGATCGATCTTTACGCGTCGATGCGCAAGCGCCAGCTGGGCCGGCCAGAGTTCGTCCTCCACGACGGCCCGCCCTACGCGAACGGCCACATCCACATCGGCCACGCGCTCAACAAGTTCCTCAAGGACGCCGCGGTCAAGACCCGGGCGTTGATGGGCTTTTCTACTCCATACACGCCCGGATGGGATTGTCACGGATTGCCGATCGAGACGGCGCTCCTCAAAGAGCTCAAGATGTCCAAGCGCGGCGTGACCGACATCCCCGCGTTCCGCAAGCAGGCGCAGGAGTTCGCGCAGCGCTTCATCGACATCCAACGCGAGGAGTTCAAGCGCCTGGGCGGCGTCGGCGACTGGGCGAACCCGTACACGACGATGTCGAAGAAGTACGAGGCGCGCGTGGTGCGCGCGTTCCGCGAGCTTTTAAAGGAAGGCTACGTCTACCGCGGCCTCAAGCCCGTTTACTGGTGCATCACCTGCGAGACGGCGCTCGCCGAGGCGGAGATCGAGTACAAGGACAAGACCTCGCCTTCCGTCTACGTGGCGTTCCCGGTGAAGCATCCGTCCGATTTCCGCGATTCGAATCTCGAAGTGATCATCTGGACGACGACGCCGTGGACTTTGCCCGCGAACATGGCCGTCGCGTTCAACCCGGACCTCGAGTACGTCATCGCGAAGGCCTCTCGATCGGATTGGCCCAAGCCCAGGCTTTTCCTGCTCGCCAAGACGAGGCTCGACGCCGTGATGGAAGCGATCGGGGTTTCGGATTTTGCGATCGCCGGTCCGTCCTTTAGAGGGAAGGACCTGGCGCCGACCAAGCGCAGCTTCCTTTATGACCGGCCCTTCGGGAAAGAAGGCATCGGCGTGCTCGCCGACTACGTCACGGCCGAGGACGGCACGGGCGTGGTGCACACGGCGCCCGGCCACGGCGCCGACGACTTTCACACCGGCCAGCGCTACGAGCTCGACATCCTTTGCCCGGTCGACGGCTCGGGCCGCTTCACGGAGCAGGCCCCGGAGTTCCAGGGCAAGCTGATCTTCAAGGAGGGCAACCCCGCCGTCATCGAGGCGCTGACGACGCGCGGTTGGCTTCTCATGAAGCAAGAAATCCAGCACAGCTACCCGCACTGCTGGCGCTGCAAGAACCCGATCGTCTTTCGCGCGACCGAGCAGTGGTTTTTGAACGTCGCCTTCGAGGGCCTGCGCGAGAAGCTGCTCGACGCCATCGGCAAGGTCAAATGGATCCCCGAAGTCGGGCAGACCCGCATCTCGAGCATGGTCGAGGGCCGGCCCGACTGGTGCTTGTCGCGCCAGCGCGTCTGGGGCACGCCGATCACCGTGCTTTTCTGCGACCAATGCGATCTTCCGATCAAAGACGACGCCGTCATGGAGGCCATCGAGAAGAAAGTCGAGGCCGAGGGCGCCGATTTCTGGTTCGCCGACTGGAGCAAGCCCGTGACGGCGAAGACGTGGCCGTTCTTGCCGAGACAAATCAGCTGCCCCGGCTGCAAAGGCTCTTCTTTTAGAAGAGAGACCGACATCCTGGACGTCTGGGTCGACTCCGGCGCGTCGTGGTCCGGCGTGCTCGACGACAAGATACCGGCGGACCTCTATCTCGAGGGCTCGGATCAGCACCGCGGCTGGTTCCAGAGCTCGCTGGTCCTGGCCGTGGCTTTGAAAGGAAAGGCTCCTTTTAAGACCGTGCTCACGCACGGCTTCGTGCTCGACGAGCACGGCCGGGCGATGCACAAGTCCTCCGGCAACGTCGTCGCGCCGCAGGACGTCATCAACAAGGTCGGCGCCGACGTGCTGCGGCTGTGGGCCGCGCTGGCGGACTACAACGACGACGTGCGGATCTCGGACAAGCTGCTCGAGGGCCCGACCGACTCCTATCGCACCCTGCGCAACACGATCCGTTACTTGCTGTCGAACACGTTCGACTTCGACCCGAAGAAAGACGCCGTGCCCTTCGAGAAGCTCCCGGAGATGGAGCGTTTTGCCCTGCTTCGTCTGGGCCGTTTGCAGAAGGACGTGCTCGCCGCCTACGAGCGCTTCGAGTTCCGCCAAGCCGCGCGGCGCCTGATCGACTATTGCTCCTTCGACCTGTCCGCGTTCTACTGCGACGTCGTCAAGGACCGGCTCTACACGCTCGCGGCCGCGAGCCCGGAGCGCCGCGCCGCGCAGACCGTGCTGGCCGAGGTCCTCGAGCGGCTGCTGCTTCTGGTCTCTCCGCTTCTTTCATTCACGTCCGAGGAGGCCTGGCAGCACGGGCCCAAGCGCTGGGGCCGAGGCGAGAGCGTGTTCCTAGCCGATCTCGCCAAGACTCCCGGTGATTGGGAGGACGCCTCGCTCGCCAAGCGCTGGGAGGACATCCTGCGCGTGCGCGAGCTCGTCCTCAAGGCGCTCGAGGCCGCGCGCGGCGAGAAGAAGATCGGCAAGTCCCAACAGGCCAAGGTCGCGCTCACGGGCGCGCGCGTGGGCGGCGCCGCCGTCGACTGGCCCGAGGTCCTGCTCGTCTCCGAGGTCGAGCTCGTCGCCGGGGACGGCGCCGTCTCCGCCGTCGTGTCCGCGGCTTCCGGCGCAAAGTGCCCGCGCTGCTGGCGCTACCAGCGCGACATCGGCGAGGGCGGCCTGTGCGCCCGCTGCGCGCGGCAACTGGCTCGTTGATGCGCGCTCTCGGCGTCGCCGCGGTATGGACCCTCGACCGCCTCACCAAGGCCTGGGCCGTGCGCTGGCTCATGCCGCGCGCGTTCGTGAGCGTGCTGCCGTTCTTTCGCCTGACTTACGTCGAGAACACCGGCGCGGCCTTCGGCATCGGGTTTTCCCGCAACCGCTTCTTCACGTTCCTCTCGGCGGGGCTGCTCGCGGGACTTTATTATCTTCAGCGCTCCTGGCCGCGCTCGAACCGCTGGCTGCAGGCGGGCGTCGTCCTCGTCGCCGGCGGCGCGCTCGGCAATCTCTACGACCGCCTGGCCTACGGCTACGTCGTCGACTTCCTCGATTTCCGCGTCTGGCCCGTGTTCAACGTCGCCGATTCGTGCGTGACGGTCGGGGCTTGCTGCCTGGCGTGGGGATTGAGGCGGGAAGAGAAGCGCGCGGCCGAACGCGCGGACTAGCGCGCTACTTGTACTTCGACATGTAATAGCCGGCGCCCGCCGCCGCCGCGCCCATGAGCAGGGCGCCCGCCGGTCCTCCGAAGATGAAGCCGAGCACGGCGCCCCAGATCGCGAATTTGGCGCCCTGGATATAGTTCTTGTACGGGTTGGTCGGGGGCTTGTCCGGCGTGGGCGGGTCGGGAGTCGGATGGAATCGCCCGTCGGCCGTCAAATCGCCCGCCGGCGCCGCGGGGCTGGTCGCGCCGCCCGGCGGGACCGTCCCGTCGTGGGTCTGCTGGCCGCTCACGTCGATGGTGCGCGGATCGACGGTGCCGTGAGCCTGGCGGTATTGCTGGCATTTGTTGGAGAGCGTCTGCTTGTCCCAGCCTTGTCCGGAAGCGACCTCTTCGGGCACGGACAGTCCCGAGGACACCGTCGCGTTGTCGCCGGCGCTGGCGAGCTGGTCCCACGCGCGGCTTCCGCGCAAGCCGCCGGTGGGCCCGAGCTTGCCGCAGAGCTCGCCCATCACTTGGTCGTCCGTCAGGCCGGCGTCGCTCAGCGCCTGCTTGATCGCGGGGTCGCCGTTCTGGACGTAGCGCGCCATCATCTGTTGGACGTAAAGGCTCGAGCGGAGCTGGTTGATCGGCGCGGGGTCGTCGGCCGACGTCCAAGGCTTGGCGCCCAGGGCTAAGATCTTGTCGCGCAGCGCGATGAGGCCGCTCTTGTTAGGATCGTCGCTCGGCAGCGCGTCGGCGCCTTTGAGCGCGGCATAGAAGAAGACGGGCTGGGTCGGCTCGCACTGGGGCGTGGAGCTCTTGACCTTGCCGTCGTCGTCGAGGACGGCACGACGGCAGAGCGTTTCGATGGCCGCCTTGAGCGGATCGGCGGGCGCGGTCTGAGGCGGCGCCGGGCCCGGAGTCGCCGCGGGCTTGTCTTGCACGGCGATTGCTTGGCCGTCGGGGATCGAGAACCACTCTTTGAGCGTCTTGGCGTTCAGGGTCTTGAGCACGCCGGCCTTGCCCGCGGCCGCGCCGAGATCGTCGGCCTTCGGCAGCGTGAACGAGCGGTCGAGACGCGGCGGGGCTTTCGACGAGGGATCGGTCACGACGAGCCGGACCGTGACCGGGCCGTTCGCCGCGGCTTGCGACACGTTCTGATAGAGCTTGAACTGCGAAGGGGTCTTCGTGAAAGTGGACGACGCAGCGCCGGGATTGGGCGCCTGCTCGAGGGTGAAGAGCGGGTAGGCCAGGAAATAGTCGAACGTCAGCGGCTGGCCGCCGGCGTCGATCCAATCGAGGGAGCCCTTCGGGTCGGGCTTCTTCGCGCTGAAGAAGACCTTGGCGGTCACCGCGGCCGGGGCCTGGCCCGGGGTGCTCGCCTGCTGGCTGAGAGCGAGGTCGAAGCCGATCCACTCGGCCTCGGTCTCGGTCGCGCGCGCGGGGGCGGCGGCGAGCAGGCAGGCCAGGAGGGCGAGGGAGGCGTTCCTCATACAGTGTTACGTTGCAGGATATCCAAAAGCCGGTTCCAACGACAGTGCCGAAGGGCCCGGTTCGATCCGGGACCTTCTACCCATCACTGGCCGCCGCCTCCGAGCCCCTGCTGCAGCCTTTGGTTGAGCTCGTCCGGAGTCGGCACGTGGACGGTGGACTGCCTGGCCGGCGCCGCGGGGTCGACCGCCTTGCGCACGACCTGCGGCTGAGGCGGAGCCGCCGGAGCCTGGCTCGACGATGCCGGGAGCGCTCCTTTCTCCAGCCAAGCGACGGCGTCGGCGTCGAGCCCGTCCCAGGCGGCTTTCCAGTCCAGCTGGTCGAAGGCCTCTTTGCTCGAGAACTGCGCCGGCGGCTTCGAGTCGGCGTAGCGGCCGAGCTCGAGCTGCATGAACTTGCGCCAGCTCGCGACGAAGGCGCCCGGATTCTCTTGAGCCGCCCCGACCTTCACCCTGAAGTCGTCTTTTTTGCCGGCAAAGCCCATCAGGCAGAGCAGGAACCGCTGCTCGAACGGGTCGAGCAGGTCGGCCGGATACGACGCCGAGCCCGTGCGGTAGAGGTGGGCCGCGGAGGGGATCTGCGGCCGCATCGCGGCGACGAAGTCGTCGGCCAGGCGCAGGTT
>CAZRIP010000158.1:0-5531 GCA_964600165.1 uncultured Elusimicrobia bacterium
TCGACGTCGAGCTTGCAGGCGAACTTGATCGATTCCTCGATCGTCTCTTTGGTCTCGCCGGGCAGGCCCAGGATGAACGTGCCGTGGATCACGATGCCGAGCTTGCGGCAGTTCTTCGTGAACTCCTGGGCGATGTCCAGGCGAATGCCCTTCTTGATGTTGTTGAGTATCTGCTGATTCCCGCTTTCATATCCGACGAGCAGCAGGCGCAGGCCGTTGTCCTTGAAGATCTTGAGGTAATCGTAAGGAACGTTCGCCCGGCTATTGCAAGACCAGGTGATCCCGGCCTTGCCGAGGCCCTTGGCGATCTCCGCGGCGCGCGGGAGATCGGCGGTGAAGGTGTCGTCGTCGAAGAAGAACTCCTTGACTTGAGGGAAGAGCTGCTTCGCTCGCACGAGCTCCTCGACCACGGACTGGGCCGACTTCGTGCGGTACACGTGCCCGCCGACCGTCTGCGGCCACAGGCAGAACGTGCAGCGCGCGGGGCAGCCGCGTCCCGTATAGATCGAGACGTAGGGGTGCTTGAGATACCCGATGTAGTAGTTCTCGATGACGAGGTCGCGCTTGTAGACGTCGATGACGGAGGGCAGCGCGTCCATGTTGTTGATCAGGGCGCGGTCGGAGTTGTGCTGGATCTCCCCGTCGTCCTTTCTGAAAGACAAGCCGTCGATCTCGGCCAGGGGCTTTCCTTGGGCGACCTCGAGCAGCGTGTAATCGAACTCCTCGCGGGCCACGAAGTCGATGACGGGGGCGAGCGTGAGCGACTCCTCGGGAAGAACGGCGACGTGGGCGCCGACGAACCCGATCTTCATGTCGGGGTTCGCCTTTTTGAGCGCCTCGGCGACCTTGACGTCGTTGTCGAAAGAGGGAGTCGAGGTGTGGAAGATGCAGAGCTCGAAGCCTTTGGCGCGCTGCAAGACCTCTTTGAGGTCGAGATCGTCGGCCGGGGCGTCGATGAGCTTCGAGTTCGGGATCAGGGCCGCCGGCTGGGCGAGCCAGGTCGGGAACCAGAAGGAGCGGATCTCGCGGCGGGCCTGATAGCGGGCGCCGGCGCCTCCGTCAAAGCCTTCGAAAGACGGGGGATTCAGGAACAACGTGCGCATGGTCGACGTCATCGACACCTCGTACGCCTCAAGATAGCCCTGCTGTCCGGCACCGTAAGGAGAGTCCTTTAGGGCACCGGATTCCGATGATTCTACCAAAATCCCGGCTGGCGGACAACGGGTTTATCTGTTATCCTGCGTCGAATGCGCGTTTTAATCGCGTTTTTCGCGTTCGCCGCCGCCGCCACGGCTTCGGGCGGGGATTGGTCCTGGCACGAGGCCATGACGCCGCATTTCGAGGTCAAGCACGAGGAAGCCTTCATGCCCCCGGGCTTCACGATGGGCCTCGAGAAGATCCACAGCCGCCTGCGGCTGGATCTGGCCATGTTCTCGCCTTGGATGTCGAAAGAGCGCCTCAAGCTCTACGTTTACGCCACCAAGGACAGCTACGTCAAAAGCGAATTCCAGCCGCCCGACTGGTCGAACGGGATCGCGCTCTACTCCCAGCGCACCGTGCTGGTCTACGAGCAAGAGCGCAAGGAGAAGCTCCTCCAGATCATCGCTCATGAGACGACCCATTTGCTCTTCGAAGGATACTGGGGGGAGGTGGGAAAAATGCCGCCTCAGTGGCTCAACGAGGGCTTGGCGATGCTCGAGGAGACCGACGCCGACCATCCCGAGCGCGGCGACTGGTTCGGGGCCATGGTCAACATGAAGAAGGTCATGCCGCTCGACGAGCTCTTCGAGCTGAAGCCGACCCAGGACCTCGCGCAAAAGGGCGATAAGGAGGCCGTGGACGTTTTTTACACGCAATCTTACGCGCTGGTCTATTTCCTGTTCCGGACCCACACCAAGCTTCAATTCAAGAACTTCGTCTCCGAGCTGCGCGACGGCGCTCCGATCGAGGCCGCGCTATGGAAGACCTACCGTTATCATTCCCTCGCCGACTTCGACACGGCTTGGAGGAACTGGCTGCGCGATCCCTCGCTGCAGCATAAGCTCGCGCAGCAGCCCGCCTCGGCGAGCTTCGACTTCGAGGAAAAGCAGCACTTCGGCGACATCAAGGGCTTCAAACCCCTCGACCCCCATTAGGGTCAGACCCTCACAAACTCACAAACGCTTCAAACTCCTCAGGTCGGCGGCGATAGCGGGATCCGTCGGGTCCGCCGCGGCGGCTCTCTCGAGCTCGGCGAGCTTTTTCGCCGGGGAGCGTTCCTCCAAGGCGAGAACGGCCCAGCCGTACGCGAGGTTCGGCTCCAGGGCCAGCGCCTCGGCCAGTCTTTCGCGCGCCTCGTCCGGAGCTCCGCGGGCCAGAGCGCGGCCGGCGTCCTGATAGGTCTCATAAGCCCGAAGGAAGCGCCGCGGGTCCGGATGAGAGACCTGGATGACGACGGAGCCCTCCGACTTTGAAGCGAAAACGACCTTGAGATAAGGGCTCGACGCCGCCCAAAGAGGCAAGCGCTCGAGCATCGGCGCGGCCTGGTCCGGGAAGACGCCGGTCATCGCGAGGCCAGGCTCGACGTGGACGAAGGAGACGCCCTTCGAGAGCGCGTCGGCGAGCCAGGCGTCGCGGCTGAGGCCGAAGTAGCCGGGCGTCTCGCAGCGGCGGCCGGCCCAAAGCGCCACGGCGGCGTAGCGCAGGCTCTGGATCTTCGCGTCGCGCGGGGTGCTCTTCTCGATCCAGCCCATCGTCGCGGGCTGGAACCGGACCGGACCCTTCGCTCCGGCCGCCGCGAGCGTGGCGTCGCGCGCGAGCGAGCCCGCGAGGGCGAGGGAAGCGAGCGCCAGCGCGAGCTGAGGGGGCAGCAGCGTCTCGGCTCCGTCGGCGATGAAGAGCCAAACGAGCGTCAAGATCGGGAGCAGATAATGCTCGCTGACGCCTTTCCAGAGCAGATGGACCAGCAGATAGAGGCCGAGATAGAGCGCGGCCGGCCGCGTCCAGCGCCGCCGCCTCCAGGCCCGCGCCGCGCCCCAGAAGGCCAGCGGCGCGGCCAGCAGCGCCAGGACGGCCGGGCCGCCGAAGAGCGAGCGGCCGAAGAGCTCGCCTAATAAGGCGCCGGCCGGCGCGCCGAGCCGTCCGAAGCTCAGGTAATGGGTCGCCTCGCCGGCCGTCAGGCGGTTGCGGACGAGCCACGCCGCCAGGGGCGCGGCGGCGGGGAGCGCGAAGCGCAGCGACGCGGCCGCGCCCTCCTCGAGCCAAAGCGCCGCGCCGATCGCGAGGATCAGCAGCGCTCCCTCCGGACGCAGGAGCGCCGCCGTCGCGCAGACGGCCCAAAGCGCCTTGGCTCGGCGTTCGTAAAGAAGGAGCGCGAGCAGCGTCAAGGCGAGCAAGGGGATGTCCGGCATGACCGAGCCGGAATAATCGACGAGCACCCAATTGAGGGCGACAAGCGGCGCGGCGACGTCGGCCCAAGCCCGCGGCAGCGCCCGGCGCAGCAGGCGCCACGACAGCAGCGCCGCCGAGAGCGTCGAGCAGATCCCGACGAGGCGCAGCCGGCCGAAATGGGGCTCGACGAGCCAGGCTGGCAGCGCGAGCAGCGCCGGCATGCCCGGCAGGAACGTCGTCTCGGGCCCGCCGTCGGGCCGCAGATAATGCCCGAGCCTTAGGGACTGCGCGAGCAGGACATGCAGCGCGTCGTCGTTGTAGGCGCCGAGGGGCAGCCCGAGCGCGGAAAGGACGTAGACGCCGGCGATCCCCGCGAGCGCGGCGCCGATGACGCCGCGCCGGGCGTCGGACCTCACGCCGCCTTGACGGCCTGCCCGTTGAGAGCGGCTTTGAGGTAGCGGCCCGTGTAGGAGCCCGCGGCCTTGGCCACGTCCTCGGGCCGGCCCTGCGCGACCAGGCGTCCGCCGCCGTCGCCGCCTTCGGGACCGAGATCGATGATCCAGTCGGAAGTGCGGATCACGTCCATGTTGTGCTCGATGACGAGGACCGTGTTGCCGCCGGAGACCAGGCGATGCAGCACTTCGATCAGCTTGGCGACGTCGGCGAAATGAAGTCCGGTCGTGGGTTCGTCCAGGATGTAGAGCGTGCGGCCCGTGTCGCGGCGCGAAAGCTCGGCGGCGAGCTTGACGCGCTGCGCCTCGCCGCCTGAAAGCGTCGTCGCGGCCTGGCCGAGCGCGATGTAGCCGAGGCCGACGTCCTGGAGCGTCTTCAAGACCCTGGCGATCGGCGCGTGGTTCGCGAAAAACTCCTGGCCTTGCTCCACGCTCAGCGCCAGCACCTCGGCGATGTTCTTCCCTTTATAGCGCACGGAAAGCGTCTCGTCGTTGAAGCGCTGGCCGTGGCACTCGTCGCATTGGACGTAGACGTCCGGCAGGAACTGCATCGAGATCTGCAACTGGCCGTCGCCTTGGCAATGCTCGCAGCGTCCGCCCTTGACGTTGAACGAGAAGCGGCCCGGTTTGTAGCCCTTGGCCTTCGACTGCGGCAGCATCGCGAAGAGCTCCCGGATCGGCGCCCACATGCCGGTGTAGGTGGCGGGGTTCGAGCGCGGCGTGCGGCCGATCGGCGATTGGTCGACGACGATGCACTTGTCGAGGTTCTCGATGCCTTTGATCGCCTTGTGCGCGCCCGGGGCGTCCTTGGCGTGATGCAGCTTCTGCGCGAGCGCCTTCCAGACGACCTCGTGCACGAACGTCGACTTGCCGGAGCCCGACACACCCGTGACGCAGACGAAAAACCCGAGCGGAATGTCGACCGTGACGTCCTTGAGATTGAACTGCGAGGCCCCGATGATCCGCAGACTTCCGCTCGCGCGGCGCTTGACGGGCGCGGGCATCGGAATCCCTTCTCCTCGCAAGTAAGCGCCGGTCAACGATTTCTGGGACGCCAGGATCTTCGCCAACGTTCCTTGCGCGACGATCTGGCCGCCGTGGACGCCGGCGCCGGGCCCGAGGTCGACGATCCAGTCGGCCGAACGGATCGTCTCCTCATCGTGCTCTACGACGACGAGGGTGTTGCCGATGTCGCGCAGACGGCGCAGCGTGGTGAGCAGCCGCGTGTTGTCGCGCGGGTGCAGGCCGATGGAAGGTTCATCCAGCACGTATAATACGCCCGTCAGGCCCGAGCCGATCTGCGTCGCCAGATGGATGCGCTGCGCCTCGCCGCCGGCGAGCGTCTCCGACGCGCGGTCGAGCGTCAGGTACTCCAGGCCGACGTTGACGAGGAACTCCAGGCGCGCGAGGATCTCCTTGAGGACTTGCTTGGCGATCACCTTGTCCGTCTCGGAGAGCTCCAGGCTCTTGAAGAAGACGTGCGCCTTGCCGACCGACATCGACGTGACCTCGGTGATCGAGCGGGCCCCGATCTTCACGGCGAGGGACTCGGGCTTCAAGCGCCGTCCGCCGCAGTCGGGGCAAAGACGACGAGTCATGAAGCGGTCGGCGATGGAGCCTTTGACGAACTCGGACTCGGACTCGCTCTTGCGCCGATCGAGGTTCTTCACCACGCCCTCGAACTCCTGGTCGTTCTTGGCCCAGTGCGGC
>CAZRIP010000159.1:0-5334 GCA_964600165.1 uncultured Elusimicrobia bacterium
CCTGGCCGCGCGCGCCGCGGCGCTCGAGCCCAACTGCGTGGAAGCGCGCCTCATGCTGGCCGCCGCCGCCGCGCGGCGCGGCGACGCGGCGGACGCCGGCCGCGACCTCGCTCAGGCCTTGCGCCTGCGCGCCGCGCTCTTGCCGAGCTTGCGCGAATGGGGAGCCGGCGATCCCGACGCCGTGGGCGGCTACGTCGCGCGCATTTGCGGCCTCGACGCCCGGCGCGTCGCGGCCGTCGAGAAGATGCTAGAATCGCCGCGGAAGAAGAGATGAACCCGCTCGAGGAGCTTTACGAGGTGCGCGACCGCCTCATCACGGTCCTGGCCGCCGTCGCGGGCGTCGTCTTGATCGGGACCGTCGGCTATCGCTTGCTCGAGCGCTGGAGCCTCCTCGACTCGGTGTATATGACCGTCATCACGCTCGCCACGGTCGGCTACGGCGAGGTCCACCCGCTTTCGGACGGCGGCCGGATCTTCACGATCCTGCTGATCCTGGGCGGCATCGGCGTGATGACCTACGCTTTTTCGACGATGACGGCGATCATCGTCGAAGGCGACCTGTCTACCGCGTTCAAGAGGAGGCGCATGCAGAAAGAGATCGAGAAATTGAGCGGGCATTACGTCGTCTGCGGCGGTGGCCACGCCGGCGGCGTCATCGCGGGCGAGCTCAAGAAGACGGGGCGAGCGTTCGTCGTGGTCGACAAGGACAAGGAGGTCCTCGCCCAGATGGCCGAGCGCATCGGCGAGAAGGGCTTCTTGGCTATCGAGGGCGACGCCACCGCCGACGAGACGCTCAAGCGCGCGGGCGTCGAGCGCGCCGCCGGCGTGTTCGCCGTCCTCGCCAAGGACCAGGACAACGCTTTCGTCGCCTTGTCGGCCAAGGGCCTCAACGCGAAGGCGCGCGTCGTCAGCTGCCAGAAGGAACTCGGCGTGCGCGACAAGCTTTTCCGCAGCGGCGCCGACCACGTCGTCAACCCCGAGTTCATCGGCGGCATGCGCATGGCTTCGGAGATGATCCGGCCCGCGACGACGGGCTTCCTGGACGCGATGCTGCGCGAAAAGGGGACGACGGTGCGCTTCGACGAGATCGCCGTCAACGAGGGCTCGCCGTTCGTCGGCAAGCGCGTCGAAGAGGTCAAAGGCCAGCGCGGCGGAGATCCCCTGCTCGTCGCGATCCAGATCGGGCAGCTCCAGTACGACATCAACCCGACGAACGCGCGCGAGATTCGCGCGGGTGAAAAGCTCGTCGTCATCGGCGACAGCGACGGGATCGCCCGGTTGCGCGAGCTCGCGGGCTCCTGAATCATTTAATGTCCGGCACCGGCCGGAATATGCTATAGTCTTCCCACTATGGGAAGACCGAAGCGCATCCAATTCGCCGGAGCTTGCTACTACGTCCTGCTGCAGGGCAACAACCGCCAGGACATCTTCATGTCGAACCAGGACCGCCGCACGTTCCTGTCGCTCCTGCGCGGCTACAAGGAGCGCTACGGCCTCAAGGTCTATTCCTACTGCCTCATGCCTCATGAGGCGCACGTCATGTTCGAAACCTCGGAAGCGAACCTCGCTTTCGTGATGCAGGGCTTCAACACGGTCTACACCAAGTACTTCAACGCCGCCCACAACACCGTCGGCCACGTCTTTCAAGGCCGCTACCGCGCGCTGCTCGTCGACAAGGAGCATTATTTGTCCGAGATGACGCGCTACATCCATCTCCACCCGGTCCGCGCCGGCATGAAGGAGCGCCCGTGGCGTTATCAGTGGTCCTCCTGCGCC
The DNA here is from genome assembly GCA_964600165.1 of uncultured Elusimicrobia bacterium. Taxonomy (GTDB): domain Bacteria; phylum Elusimicrobiota; class Elusimicrobia; order UBA1565; family UBA9628; genus CAZRIP01. Next base: position 1,777 of record CAZRIP010000159.1, read on the forward strand.
GCCTACGTCGAGGGGGGGCAATCCGAGCCGCTCGTCGACAGCGAGGACGTGCTGGCCCAGTTCGGCAAGAACCGCCTCAAGCAGTCCGTCCGCTACCTGCATTACATCCAAGACCGGATGAAATCGTCGGCCGATCTCGTGTTGCCGATCGTGCGCGGCGTGGCCGTGGGCAGCGAGGCGTTTCTGGCGCGCGTCGAGGACAAATTGGGCGAGCCGCCGGCTCCCAAGGTCGCGTCGGGCGTCGAGGCCCGGCGGATCCTCTCCGAGGTCGCCGTCAAGCACGGCATCGACGAGGAGCGCCTGCTTTCCCGCGTCCAGTGGCGCGACGTCACGACCGTGCGGCGCAAGGCGATCTATCGGATATGGAAAGAGACCCGTCTGGGCGTCACGGAGCTCGGGCGCCTTTTCAATCGGACTCCCTCCGCCGTCAGCCAGCTGATCCGGGCGATGGAATCGACGGTCAGCAACAACTAAACCTCTACAAGCCCGGCACCTGTCCTTTTGGGGGGTCCTAGGACCTAAAAAAGGTGGGTCTTTTTTTACCCCTATTTCGTGCCGATTAGCCCTCAACTTTTTCCGGTTCAGGGGCTATATTCTGGTTGATGCACCCGAACTGGGCACGGTTGCGCAAGGCGTTGGCCGTCGGACTCTCGGCGGCGCTGATCGTCATGACGCCGGGGCCCGCCGCCTATCAGGCCTTCGCGGGCGAGATCGAGGGGCCGCGCATCAGCGGCGATCCAACCGTCTCGGCGGTCAACCCGATCCAGCCGGTCAACGGGCTCAACGCGCCTCTTGATCTTAAAATAGCTCCGATCGACGCCGCTCTTCCCGGCGCGGCGTTGCCCGCCGGCGCCGTTCCTTCCCTTATAATCCCCGGCCAGACGCTGGCCGCGCCGAACGCTCAACTGATCATCCCCGGGCAGACCGCGACGCCCGCCAAGTCCGTAACGATCTATCTGCCCAACGGCCAGGTCTATCAGCCGGGGGCGACGGCCAAGCCCGAGACGGTCCAGGGGCGCCTCGAGGCCGTTTCTCAGGGCATCGACCGCGCCGCGTCCGCGCCGAACGCCGGCGTGAGCGAGGTCAAGGGCGCGATCGATCGCGGGTTCGAAGGCGGCGCCAACGGCGAGGGCACCGCCGCCGTTTCCGCCGGCCCCTCCGTCGCGAGTCCGAACTACGAAAAGCTTCCGCCCTACTTGAGGCCTTATGCGCGCGAGAAGGATCGCGCCGCGCGCGCGCAGGCCGAGCCGCCGGCCCCGTCGCTGTTGAGCCGCGCGGCGGCGGTCTTCGGCGGGCTGTTCGCGCCGAAACAGGCGCCGAAAGATCGCCAAGAGCCCAAGCTCGAGCTGCCCGCTTCCGTCGCGCCGGCCCCGGCCGCGCCGGCCGTCCCCGCGATTTCCGAGCCGCAGCTCCAGCAGTTCGAGGTCGCGTTCAAGCAGACGGCCAAGGGCGGCGGCCCCGTCAAGCGCGTCTACGCGTTCTTCAACTCGGACGGGACGTTCCGCGACAGCGACGGCATCCGCCAGCGGCCGTCCAACGGCAAGAGCAAGGGCATCGCGCTCGAGATCGTCGTCACGGACGATCCGGCGATCGCGCTCGATCCGACCTCCTCGCACAACGCCGCCGTTTTCGGCCAGTTCAAGCGGAAGGTCAGCCGCGCCGAGCCGGTCGGCGGTCTCGACAAGGCGACGGCCTTCGTCGACGCCGTCTCGCGGGCTCGCATCGCCCGCGCGGCGGGGACCGCCGCCGTGGCGAAGGCGGTCGCGCCCGAGGCGTCGCCGGCTCCCGCGCCGCAGCGCGTGGCTGTTCCGCCCGATCTGATCAAGGCGGCGCCCGCGAGCGCTCCGTCCGCTCCCAAGGCGATTTCCGATTCCTCGATCGACGAGCCTCCCGCGCCGGGCTCTTTCAAAAAGTCGGCCGGCGCATGGACCCTGCCCTTCGCTCCGAACGTCAAGGTCGGCGACCTGATCGACGCCGCGGTCGTCATCGGCGCGGCGTCGGGGCTCGGCTGGTGGCTCGCTCCGGCTTATCTGCCGATGATCGCCGGCGGCGCGGCCCTGCTCGCGCTGGGCTACGTCGCCCGCAAGCGCGCGGTCAACGCCAAATTCCAGTCCGAGTCCAAGCTCAAGCCGAGCGTCCCGGCCAAGACCCTCGATTCCGTGCTGCCTCCCGATCGCGTCGTCACGCCGGCTCCGGCCAAGCAGGCGACGCCGGCGGCGCAGCCGGCCCCGGCCCCGGCCCCGGTTCCGGCGCAGCAGCCTGCGGCGCAGACCGCGGCCCCCGCGAAGCCGTCCGCGGCGCCCGCTCCGGCTCCGGCCGCGCAGCCCGAGGCCCCGAAACCCGCGCCGGCGCAGCAGTCCCCGACGCCGAAGGCCCCTGAGAAAGTTTCTCCCGTCGTCCAGATCGCCCAAGTCGCGTTGAGCGCCGGGGCGAGCTGGTTCGGCTACCAAATGGGCGCGCGCGCCGCTTTCGTCTTGCTCGGCATCTCCGGCGGACCGATGGGAATGGCCGCCAGCGTGCTCGGAGGCATGCTCTTCGGCGCCTTGGCGGGGGCGATCGCGAAGACGTCGGGCGGCGGCGCCCGCGGCCTGCGCAACCTCGCGATCACGAGCGTCCTGGCCATGGCCGCCGGCATGATCGCGCAACAGCTCGTTCCGGGCGTCGGCGGCCTGATCGCGCTGCCGGTCGTCGCCGTGCTCGCTCCGATCGCTCTCGCGCGCCTCTTCCCCGCTCCGAAGCCCGCGCCGCAGCCGGCCAAGCCGGCTGCTTCAGAGGCCGCCAAGCCGTCGGCTCCTGAAGCGTCGTCCGCAAGCAAAACGCGGCCCGATCAGCCGGTCACCAAGGTCGAAGAGAAGAAGGAGCTGACGCCGTCGGTCGCGCAGCCTGCCGCCGCCGCGGCGGATAAGAACGTTCCCGATGCCTCTACGTTATCCCCCGATTCGGCCCGGGCCAAGTCCGTGGATAACTCCAGGCTGCCCGATTTCATCTCCGCCAAGAATCAAGACGCGCTCGTCAAGGCGTTCCAGGCCGCCGGCGGTTCCTGGGACGAGGTCAAGTCCTTTTATTTCACGATCGGCGTCGACGGCTCCGTCGCCTCGGTCGCGCAGATCGCTCCGGCCTTCGCCGGCGCGGACGCGGTGATCCTCGAGGCGCGGCGGACCGACGAGGGAACCTTCGCCTTCGAGCGCGGGATCTTCGGCCAGCTCAACGATCGCAATCAGAAGGCGCTCGATCGCCTCGAGGCGCGCGCCGTCGCCCGGGCCCAGGACGAGGCCGAAGCGGCGCTCGCGCGCGCTCCCGGCGAGTCGAACCCCGCCTTCGAGGCGCGCGTCAAGGACGAGCGGCGCAAGGCCGGCGAGGAATCCGTCAATCGCGGCGACGGGCGGGCCGTCTTCGACGTCGTCAACGCGGCGATCGCGGATCTTGGGACCTACAATCAGGAGCTGGAGCGCTACGGCCTCGACCTCGCGGTCTCGCCGGGCGGGCGCGCCGCGCTCGCCGCCGCGCGGGCTTCCGGCAAGGCCCCGGCGACCTACGCCAAGCTCCCGGCGGACGCGC
>CAZRIP010000160.1:0-5328 GCA_964600165.1 uncultured Elusimicrobia bacterium
CCCCCGTCAATTCCTTTGAGTTTCAACCTTGCGGCCGTACTCCCCAGGCGGTTCACTTAATGCGTTAGCGTCGACGCGGAAGGGGTCGATACCTCCCACATCTAGTGAACATCGTTTACAGCTAGGACTACCAGGGTATCTAATCCTGTTTGCTCCCCTAGCTTTCGAGTCTTAGCGTCAGTAATGGCCCAGGCAGCTGCTTTCGCCATAGGTGTTCCTCCCGATATCTACGCATTTCACCGCTACACCGGGAATTCCACTGCCCCCTACCACACTCAAGATGCCCAGTATCCGCTGACCCCTCCCAGTTAAGCCGGGAGATTTCACAGCGGACTTAAGCACCCGCCTACACTCGCTTTACGCCTAGTAATTCCGAATAACGCTCGCCACCTATGTCTTACCGCGGCTGCTGGCACATAGTTAGCCGTGGCTTATTCACCTGGTACCGTCAGACCCTTGCGGGATTTCGTCCCAGATAAAAGAGGTTTACGCCCCGAAAGGCTTCGTCCCTCACGCAGAGTTGCTGGATCAGGGTTTCCCCCATTGTCCAAAATTCCCCACTGCTGCCTCCCGTAGGAGTATGGCCCGTGTCTCAGTGCCATCGTGCCCGTCCGGCCTTTCAGCCCGGGTACCCGTCATAGCCTTGGTGGGCCGTAACCCCGCCAACTAGCTGATGGGCCGCAAGCCCCTCCTTGAACGACCCTTGCGGGTCTATCCTCCCCGGAAGATGCCTTCCAGGGAGAGTACGGCGTATTAGCCAACCTTTCGGCTGGTTGTTCGCCATTCAAGGGCAGGTTACTTACGTGTTACTCACTCGTCTGCCGCTAGACTACCAGTTGATGTAATCTCAAGTAGTCCCGCTCGACTTGCATGTGTTATGCACTCTGCCAGCGTTAATTCTGAGCCAGGATCAAACTCTCCATTAAAAGGTTTGGACGTTTTCGGAGGCTAAGACCCCCTACTTCCGTTTTGATCCCAAAATGGAGAAGAATTGACTCTTCTCTTCATTATTACCTTGTATGTCGCCTGCCTGCATGAGCAGACGACATCACACCTTATTATTCCTTAGCATCCCTCACCCTCGAGTCACCGAGAGTACAGGGCGCTCATTCGCTCGCAAAACTTTTTTCAACGAACAAAAACTTGTCCCGCGCTTCTTGCCTGCTTCTTACAAGAAGCCTTGGGTGCCAAGTTTACTTTGGCGTCGGCCTGACTTCGCGGCCTGACCCACAAATAATATCACAGGTCGGGATTTTTTGTCAAGCGATTTCTTTCGCAAAAAAAATTTTTCTTTCCGGTGACGATTTCTCGACGAGAAAAACGGCGACGAAAAAATTTTTCCTCGCGGAAATTTTTTCGACACGCGCGCGCGTGCGACAATGATCGAATGGAAAACAACAAGGGCCGTGACGTGCTGCTGGTGCTGGGCGGGGCGTGCGTAGGCGCGCTCATCGGCGTGCTGCTCGCGCCGCGCGCGGGCGAGGAGATGCGTCAAGACGTCAGCGAGTTCGGGAAGAACCTGTGGCGCAAGATCCCCGGGAACGTCAAGGCCGCGGGGCGCGAGGCGCTCCGCGAGGCGCACGACCGGATGCGTTAGGGGGACTAAAATGGAAAACAATCGGACGCGCGATACTCTGCTCATCTTGACGTCGATCGGGATCGGCGCCGTCCTCGCGACGGTCGTCGCGCCGCTCGCCGCCGAGGCGATCTGGCGCAAGATCCCGGTGCGCTACAAAGCCGCCGGCGCGCTCGGGGCGGTCAAGGGCGCCGGCGTGCGCGCGTATCGCGAGGCGATCACTCGGCTGAGCGCCTAGCGTCAGCGCGGGAACGGCGCCAGGGTCACGTCGTCGCGCGGCTGCAGCTTGAGCGGCTGCAGGTCGTGGCCGGGGAAGATCACGAGCTGAGGGATCGCCTCCTGCATCGCGCGCATTTGATAAAGCCTGCGCCAATAGGCGGTGAGGTCGTAGATGCGCGACTTCATCGGCAGCGCGAGATCCTGGTGGTTGTCCAGGATCCAGCTCGCGTCGCCGGTCAACAGGATCGGCCCGCTGTCGAGGTTGACCCAAGCGCCCATGTTGCCGGCCGTGTGGCCGGAGAGGTCGAGCAGCACGACCGTGCCGTCGCCGAAGAGGTCGAGCCCGTGGTCGAAGGCCCCGAACGCGGGCTCTTTCGAGAGGTCGACTAGGCGCAGCTTGAGCTTGTGCTCGAGCGCGATCGGGTCGACCTCGTGCTCGTCGAAGCTCTTGGCCTGCTTGGCCTTCTGCGCCTCCCACTCGCGCTTGTCGACGACGACCTCGGCGTTCGGGTAGCCGTCGATCGTGCCGGCGTGGTCTAGATGAAGATGAGAGACGATCACGGTCTTGACGCCGGCGGGATCGATCCCGTCCGCCTTGAGCTGAGAGAGCGCCGTCTGCCCGGGCTGGGCCTCGAACGGCACGAAGAAGTGGTTGACCCAGCCCATCCGCTTGCCGGGGCTTTTCTCCATCTCGGGGTGAAGCCCGGTGTCGAAGAGCACGAGCCCGCGACGTGGATGTTTGATTAGGAAAACCGGCACGTCGAGCTTGACCTTGGAGGACCACGCCTTGATGCTCGAGACGTAGGAGCCGCGCGTCTCGACCGAGCCGGTGTCGTAGACGCGCACGGTCAAGTGCTCCATCCGTCGGTTGGCCATCTCGAAGGAGCGCGGGATCTCCGGCAGATCGTGCGGGGGCGGCTGCACGTTCTTGGACTTGGGCGAGGTCAGCACGTCATCGCCGCAAGCGGCGAGGCCGATGAGGGCGAGGAGCAGCGCGAGCTTTCTCACTTCTCCGTCGGCCCGCCCGCGTCGAGCCAGCCGCGCCAGCCGCCGTCCATCGACCAGACGTTGGCGTAGCCCATCTTCTGGAGATTGTCCGCGGAGAGCGCGGAGCGAAAGCCCCCGCCGCAATAGAGCACGATCTCGGCGTTCTTGTCGGGGATCTCCTTGACGATGTCGCGTTCGATGATCCCGCGGCCGAGGTGCCGTGCTCCTTTAATATGGCCCCTGTCCCACTCGTTGTCCTCTCGCACGTCGATGAGAAGGAGCTTCTCGCCTTTTTCGAGGCGCTTTTTGACGGTCGCGACGTCGGTCTCCTTGACGCCCTTTTTGACGGCTTGAACGAGCTTCAGGAACTCGGGGGAATGGTCCATGCGGGCATTATAATACTTCCGGAATACGGGGGCCGTTGGTCTATGCCCGGCGCCGTATGCGCTCGAGCGCTTCGGCCATCCAAAAGAGCATATTGGAGGTCTGGATCAACGAGTCTCGGTATGCCTCGCAGCAAAGACCCAGGGCCTCCTGACTCTTGTCGTCGCGGGCCGCGCGTTCGCACAAGCGCTCCAGACCCTCGAGCCGCGGTAATAATCCGATAAGAGCCTGCGCCCGGCGCAGCTCACCGACAAGACGCTCCGCGTCTTTTACATCAATCATTTGAATATCTGAATTTTAGATATCCGTCTTTCAGATTATACGCTGAGGGCATCGCTGGCGCAAGCAATGGATAAGACGATATTTTCCAAGAGGCACCGGGAGCTGGTCGCGCGCCTGCGCCGTGTCCGCCAAAATGCCGGCTTCACCCAAGCTCAGGTCGCGAAGCGGCTCAAGAAGCCCCAGAGCTTCGTCGCGCGCCTCGAGTCGGGCCAGCGTCGAATCGACGTGGTCGAATTGAGCTACGTGGCCGAGATCTACGGCTGCAAGCTGGCCGATCTCCTGGCTGATTCGTCCGTACGGCCGGATAAGAGGAAGCCTAGCCGGCGACGATAGGCGATGCGCGAGCCGCTCTTGCCGCGAAGGCAGGTCCCAGAGGACGCCTCGCTCTTGGCGCTGCGTCTCATGCTCGCCGCCGTATTCGCGACCAGCGGCTGGAACGATTTAGCGAGTCCCGTTGCCCGCGCGGCGAACATGGGCGTCAGCGTGCCGTTCACGATTTTTCTGGGCGGCGCCGAGCTCGCGGGCTCCCTCGGCCTGGCGTTCGGCGTGCTCGCGCAACCCGCCGCGCTCGGCCTCGTCCTCATCATGCTGGGGGCCATCCAGAAAAAGATTTTCGTCTGGCACACCGGCTTCTGGGGACAAGCGTCCGCGGGCTGGTCCTACGATCTGATGATGATCGTGATGAATCTCGTCGTGGCCGCGACCGGCGGCGGGCGCTGGCGGCTCTGGCGCTAAGCGGCGGACGCGATATCAGCGCTCTTCGCGCTGAGGCTTGGCGCCCGAGCCGTGCTTGCGCGCGGCGACGTACATGCGGATCTGCGCGCGGCGCAGCGCGCCTTCGGCGGCGGCGAGCGTCAGAGGGTCGACGTCTTTTCGCAGGAGCTCGGCCTTGGCGCGCTCGAGCGCTTGGCGGGCGCGCTCGGCGTCGATCTGCTCGGCCAACTCGGCCGTCTCCGCGAAGAGCGCGACCTTGTCGTCCTTGATCTCGGCAAAGCCTCCGGAGATCGCGAAACGGCGCACCTGCCCGGACTCCGTCACGCGCACCTCGCCCTCCTTGAGCTGCACGAGGTACGGCGCGTGGCCGGGCAGGACGCCCATCTCGCCCTCGAAAGCGGGCAAGACGACGAACTCGGCCTGCCCTTGAAGGGCGACCTTCTCCGGCGTCGTCATTTCGAGCGTCAGCGTCTTGGGCATAACAGTCCCTATACGACAGCCTTCATCTGCTCGGCCTTCGCGATGGCCTCGTCGATGCCGCCGACCATGTAGAACGCCTGCTCCGGCATGTGGTCGTACTTGCCGGCCACGAGGTCCTTGAAGGACGAGATCGTGTCCTTGAGCTTGACGTACTTGCCCTGCATGCCGGTGAACTGCTGCGCCACGAAGAACGGCTGGGAAAGGAACTTCTGCACCTTGCGCGCGCGCGACACGATGAGCTTGTCCTCGTCGGAGAGCTCGTCGATGCCGAGGATGGCGATGATGTCCTGAAGGTCGCGGTAGCGCTGAAGGACCTTCTGCACCGAGCGCGCGACGTTGTAGTGCTCCTCGCCGACGATCTTTGGGTCCAAGATGCGCGACGTGGACTCGAGCGGGTCGACCGCCGGGTAGATGCCGAGCTCGGCGATCGAGCGCGACAAGACGGTCGTGGCGTCCAAGTGCGTGAAGGTCGTCGCGACGCCCGGGTCCGTGAGGTCGTCCGCGGGGACGTACACGGCCTGAATCGACGTGATCGAGCCCTTTTTCGTGGACGTGATTCTCTCTTGCAGCGCGCCGACCTCCGTCGTCAGCGTCGGCTGATAGCCGACGGCGGACGGCATGCGGCCGAGCAGCGCCGAGACCTCGGCGCCCGCGAGCACGTAGCGGAACACGTTGTCGATGAAGAG
>CAZRIP010000161.1:0-5277 GCA_964600165.1 uncultured Elusimicrobia bacterium
CATGAACCCCCTCGTCTGGCTGCAGCAGGTAGGCGCCGTCGTGCTGACGTTCGGCATGGTCATCTTCCTCCACGAGTCCGGCCACTTCTTCGTTTGCCGGTGGCTCGGCGTGCGCGTCGAGAAGTTCGCGTTCGGCTTCGGCCCGGAGCTGCTCGGCATCACGGGCAAGAGCGGCACGCGCTTCTCGATCTGCGCGTTCCCCCTCGGCGGCTTCGTCAAGCCGGCGGGCGAGGACATCGAGGAGTACAACGGCCAGCCGGACGAGTACTTCTCGCAAGCCTGGTATCGCCGCCTGCTGATCGTTTACGCGGGCCCGGTCATGAATTATCTGCTCGCGTTCACGCTCTTTACCGTCGTCATCGCGGTCAAGGGCGTCGGCGAGCCCGGCAACCAGCCGGTCATCGGCAACATGATGACGAGCTATCCCGCGGACGCCGCCGGGCTTCAGATCGACGACAAGGTGCTGGCGGTCGACGGCAAGACTGTCGGGAACTGGGAAGAGCTCGCCGCCGAGATCCACAAGCACCCGAGCGAAAGCATCACGCTGCGCTACGAGCGCGGCGGCCGCGAGGCGTCGATCGACGTCACGCCGAAGAAAGACGAGACGAGCGGCCACGGCGTCATCGGCATCATGCCCAAGCTCGACTATCATTCAGTGGGCCTCTTGGCCGCGGCCAAAGAGGGCGCGCACGAGTGCTACGCGCTGACGGCGTTTACCATCAAGACGATCGGCTCGAAGATCTGGAAGCGCGAGCGGCCGGACCTCGCCGGCCCCGTCGGCATCGTGCAAATGGTCAGCCGCGCCGCGAAGTCGGGCGCCGAGGACTTGATCAACCTGATCGGGCTCATCTCCGTCGCGATCGGCTTCTTCAATTTCCTTCCGGTGCCGCTGCTCGACGGCGGGCACGGCGCGATGTATCTGTGGGAAGGGATCTCCGGCAAGCGCCTGACCAAGGAGGCGGTGGCGACGGCCAACGGCATCGGCATCGCCTTTCTCGTGTCCCTCCTGATCTTCGCCACTTACAACGACGTCCTGCGCATCAAGAACGACCGGGCGCTGCGTCATCGTCCCGCGGCCGCGCAGACTCAATGAAGCTGTCGCGGTACCTCCTCCCCACGCTGCGCGAGGCGCCGTCGGACGCCGACAACGTCAGCGCGCAGCTCATGCAGCGCGCGGGCATGATCCGAAAGGTCGCCTCCGGCATCTACGAGTGGCTGCCTCTGGGCTTGCGCGTGCTGCGCAAGGTCGAGCGCATCGTGCGCGAGGAGATGGACGCGATCGGCTGCCAGGAGGTCTGGCTGCCGGTCATCCAGCCGAAGTCTCTTTGGGAAGAGACGAAAAGATGGGGCGTCTACGGCAAGGAGCTGCTGCGCATCAAGGACCGCAAGGACGCTGAATTCTGCTTCGCCCCGACGGCCGAGGAGGTCATCACCGACCTCGCGCGCCGCGAGATCCGCTCCTGGCGCCAGCTGCCGTCGTGCTTTTACCAGATCGGCCTGAAGTTCCGCGACGAGATCCGCCCGCGCTTCGGCGTCATGCGCGCGCGCGAGTTCCTGATGAAGGACGCCTACTCTTTCCACGCCGACCAGGCCGATCTGACGGCTTATTATCCGACGATGGTCCAGGCCTACAAGAACGTCTTCACGCGCTGCGGCCTCAAGTTCAAGCCCGTCGAGGCCCAGTCCGGCGCGATCGGCGGCTCGTTCTCGCACGAGTTCATGGTGCTCGCCGAAACGGGCGAGGAGACGATCGTCTCGTGCTCGAAGTGCGACTACGGCGCCAACCTCGAGCGCGCCGAGGTCGTCGACGGCATGAAAGCGCCCGATTCGGCGGCGTTCAAGGCCGTCACGGAGTTCAACACGCAGGGCAAGACGTCGGTGGCCGACGTCGCCAAGCTCGTCGGCCGCCCGCTGACCGACTTTCTGAAGACGCAGCTCTACATGATCGACGGCAAGAAGCCCGTGATCGCGCTGATGCGCGGCGATCACGAGCTCCACGAGGCCAAGCTCGCCGCCGCCGTCGGCACGCCCGCGATCTACCGCGCCACCGAGGCGCAGTACGTCGAGGTCATGGGCTGCAAGATCGGCTTCGGCGGCCCGCAGGGGCACCACGGCGTGCCCGTCTACGCCGACTTCGCCGCGAAGGGCGTGCTCAACGGCATCACCGGCGCGAACAAGGACGATCTTCACGTCGACAACTTCAATCTGGGCCGGGACCTCAAGGTCGAAGGCTGGTTCGACCTGCGCTCGGCCACGCAGGAGGATCCTTGCCCGCGCTGCGGCGGCCAGACCGAGTTCTTCAAGGGCATCGAGGTCGGCCACACGTTCCAGCTCGGCACGAAGTATTCGGCGGCCTTGAAGGCCACTTATCTCGACCAGCAGCAGAAGCCGCAGGTGCTGGTCATGGGCTGCTACGGCATCGGCGTCTCGCGCGTCGTCGCCGCCGCCATCGAGCAGAACCACGATCAGGACGGCATCATGTGGCCCCTCGCGCTCGCGCCGTATCACGTCGCCGTCGTCGTCATCGACGAGAAAGACGACGCCCGCGTGCGGCCCGCGGTCGACAAGCTGCTCGGAGAGTTGTCGGGTCTCGACGTCTTGGAAGACGACCGCGACGCCAAGCCCGGCGTCAAGTTCAAGGACATCGACCTCGTCGGCATCCCGCTGCGCCTGGTCGTCAGCAAGAAGACGCTCGACGCGGGCGAGGTCGAGTTCAAGCGCCGGGGGCAGAAGGACGCCGAGCGCTGGCCGCTCGCCGAAGCCGCCGCGCGCTTGAAGGCTCTCGCGCGCGGCGCATGACCAAGCAAAAGTACGGGAAGCCCTGGCTCGTCGACCAAGACGAGTTCCTGCGCCAGATCCTCGCCAACGCTCCGCAAAGCATCCTCGTCCTCGACCGGCGCGGCCGCTCCGTCTTCGTCAACCGCGTCGATCCGCCGACGCGGCTCGAGGACGTCATCGGCAAGTCCATCTTCAAGTTCATCGCGCCCAAGTTCCGTCCGGCGTTCCGGCGCGCGTTCGCGCACGCGCTGCTGCGCGGCAAGGTCGCGACGATCGAGACGATGAGCAACGGCCCCGACCGCGGCTGGTGGGAGAACACGATGGGCCCGCTCCGGCGCGAGGGCCGCGTCGAGGCGGTGATCAGCATCGCGCAGCCGATCTCCGAGAGGGTCAGGCTCGACGAGGCCGAGAAGGACCTGCGGCGCCTGCGCGAGCGCTTCGAGAACGTGTTCAACCATTCGAGCGACGGCATGAACGTCGTCGACCTCGACGGCCGCTATCTCAACGTCAACCCCGCGTATTGCCGGATCGTCGGCTACTCGAAGCGCGAGCTGATCGGCCGGAAGAGGTTCTCCGATCTCACGACCCCGGAGCACCGTTCCGCCGACATGCGTCGCATCCGGCAGATGGCGAAGACGGGCAAGTCCATCGTCTTCGAGAAGAGCTACAAGCGCCGCGACGGCTCGATCGTTCCCGTGCTGCTGACCGTGTTCCCCTTGAAGGACTCGAGCGGCCGCGCTTCGAGCTTCGGCGCGATCGTGCGCGATCTCACCGAACGCCGGCGCATCGAGCACCAGGTCTACGAGGCCGGCGCGCGCGAGCAAAGCCGCCTCGGACGCGACCTCCACGACGGGATCGGCCAGTATCTGACGGGCATCGCGCTGATGGCGCGCTCCTTGCAGGCGCGCTTGGCGACGCTGGGCCTTCCCGCCGAGTCGCGCGAGGCGGCGCGCATGTCCGTCGCCGCCAACGCGGCGGTCGCGCAGACGCGCGCGCTCGCTCAAGGCCTCATCCCGACCGAGCTCAACGACGGCCTGCGGGGCGCTTTGGCCGTGCTCGCCTCGAGCTCACGGACGCTCTTCGACGCGTCGGTGACGGTCGCCTGCCCGGACCGCCTCGCGCTCGGCGACCCGAAGGTCGCGGTCAATCTCTACCGCATCGCCCAAGAGGCGGTCCACAACGCCTGCCGCCACGGCAAGGCCCGGAAGATCTCGATCCGCGTCGCCGCCGGCGGCAAGGGCTCGGTCACGATGTGGGTCCTCGACGACGGCGCCGGCCTTCCGCGGCGCGTGAAGCCCGGCCTCGGCCTGCGCACGATGGCCCATCGCGCCCAGCTCCTGGGCGGAAGCCTCGACATCGCGGCGCGGCCGCGCGGCGGCGTGTCCGTGGTCTGCCGCTGCTCCCACGCGCTCGCCGATTGACCGCTTTCGCGCGTTCATGCTATAATTAAGAGTCTCCGAGGCACCTTTTTCGTTCGAAAGTGGCGATGTTCGGCCACTTTTTTTATTGACCAATGACCAAAGACGAGATCGAGAAGCTGATCGAGCCGCTGATGGCTCAAGAGAACGCCGAGCTGGTGGACCTGACTTACGCGAAGGAAGGCCCGCGCTGGATCCTGCGCGTTTTCATGGACAAGGAAGGCGGGATCACGCTCGACGATTGCGCGTACTTCTCGGACCGGATCGGATCTCTCATAGACACGGACGGAGTCGTCGGACGCTCGTACGTGCTCGAGGTCTCCTCGCCGGGCTTGGACCGCGTGATCAAGAAGGAGAAGGACTTCGCGCGCTTCGCGGGCAAGGCGGTCAAGGTCCGGCTGAAGGCGCCGGAGCAGGGCCAGCGCAATTTTCAAGGGATCCTCAAGGGCCTCGTCGACGGGAAGGTCGTCCTCGAGGCCGCCGGAAAGACGTTCGAGTTCCCCGCCTCCCTCGTCGCCGAGACGAGGCTCGACGCGGCGGCGCAGGTATAAGGTAAAAACCATGGCCAAATCAGAGCTCATTTTGGCGCTCGAGCAGATCGAGCGCGAGAAAGGAATCCGCAAAGACGACATCCTCCACATGATCGAGGGCGCCGTCGTCAGCTCGTTGCGCAAGCACGTGGGCAAGGACGCGATCATCGAGGCCGCGATCGATCCTGAAACGGCGCAGTTCACGGCGAACGTCGTCAAGAAGGTCGCCGAGACCGTGGCCAACGCCGAGCTCGAGATCTCGCTCCAGGAAGCCAAGCGCTATAAGAAGGACGCGCAGGTGGGCGAGGACGTGCGCCTGCCCGCCCCGGCGGCCGACTTCGCGCGCATCGCCGCGCAGACCGCCAAGCAGGTCCTCACGCAGAAGGTGCGCGAGGTCGACCGCGACAAGCTCTACGACGAGTTCAAGCCCAAGGAAGGCGAGATCGTCAACGGCTCCGTCCATCGATTCATGGAGCGCAACATCATCGTCGACCTCGGCAAGGCCGAGGCGATCCTCCCCGTGCGCGAGCAGATCCGCCGCGAGCGCTACA
>CAZRIP010000162.1:0-5171 GCA_964600165.1 uncultured Elusimicrobia bacterium
TCGTCGAAGTCTTTATATAGGCGAGGCTCGAGGCCTGATGCGCGCTGACCTTGATCTCGCTGGACAGGACGACGTCGTAGCCGCCGACGTAGACCAGGGCGTTGTCGGTCGACACGGCGATCGAGGGAGCGAAGGCCACCTCGCTGGAGATGTCGACGTCGGCAGACGGGCCCAATGCCAGGTTCGACGGGTCGTACTTGAGCAGGCGGCGGACGATCTGGTTCGACGACGAAACGGCCACGAAGAGATTGGAATGCGACGGATCCAGCGTGATATCGTCGGAATTGCCGTGGCCCGACGAGAACGCACCGGCGCTGTAGATGGCCGTCGAGACGGCGAGCAGGCCGGAGTTGTACTTGATGACCTTTGGGTGGGTATCGGCGGAGCCGCCGTCGACGGCGAGATAGACGTTTGAGCCGTCGGAAGTCATCGCCGACACGTTGCCCACGGAGCCGCCGTCGAGCTGGATCGAGGCCGTCGGGTTGAGCGCGTTGTCGTATTTGGTCAGTTGAACGACGTCGGACCCGGCGAGCGGATGGAGCCGCGTCGATACGTAAGGGTTGCCGCTGACGTCGAGGACGATCCCGGCGTTGCCCGTGTTATCCGGAATCTGGACCGGCCCGGCGGCCAGCGTGCCGGCGGCGTTGTACTTATAGAGGAACGATGCTACGGGGCTGCCGAAGTTGGCGTCCGTCGACGTGATCGCGACGATGTAGGTATACGGACCGCTCGCGTCGACCGCCATTTTGGCGGGAATCTCGTGCTGGCCGTTGCCGCTGGCCATGACGGCGCCGCCGGCCGAGCCGAAACTGCCCGAGCTTCCGATTCCCAGATAAGTGAATCGAGCGCCGTCTCCGGCGATGCTGCCGACGGTTTGAACGTTACCGGCCGCATCGATGGCCCGCGATTTGATGTCGTACATGACCCCGCTCGCGAGCTGGTTCAGCGGAGGCGCGGAGCCGGACGGGAAGGTCCAGGTATTCGGACCGGTAATCGTCGCGTTGATCCAAACCTGGGCGGGCACCCACGACGACACGCCGTCCCACCAAGCGCCGAAGTTCGGGCCGCTCGAGATCGACACCGACACGACGGAAACTCCCGAGGCCGAGTCGAAGGCCGTTCCTGAGACCGCGGGAAAAGCGTTGAGGGATGCCTGCCCCATCGCGGGCTGAGTGACCGCCGAGACCGGCACCGAGTTGTCGTAGATGAAGGCCGCCGTGCCCGGCAGAGCCGAAGGGGTGCCGTTAAGGTCGATGGCGCGGGCAAGAATCTGATATTGCGTGCCGTCGACAAGAACCCCGCCGAGCGCCCCTCCCGCGTACGTCCAAGTTCCCGACGAACCCCCGATGAAAACGGCGCTTTGGTAAAGCGGAGTGGCGGAAACATTGAAACTATTGGCCGGCCCTGCCATTCCGGTGGGATCCCAATACAAGTTGCTCCCGCTCTGCCGCACGGCGACCTGGACGGCGCTGATCGGCGCGCCATTGGGGAATGGATAGCTCGAAGCCATGCCCGACGCCGCGCTGAAGACGTTGATCGCGCCTCCGTCAACAGGGAAGCTGGCCTGCGCGTTCGGGCCGAAGTTCGGCGCGTCGACCCAATTGAGCGAGCCGACGCGGTAGAAGTAATTCGTCGCGCCGTTGGCCAACCCGGAAACCGTCAGCGCCGTGCTCGCGGCATTGTGGGTCAGGCTCGAGATCAGAACGCCCGTGAAGTCCGGCGCCGTCGAGGCGTCGACCTCGTAACCCTCGGCGGTCGCGCTCGAAGGCGTCGGAGGGTTCGGCGTCCAGTTGAGGGTGGCCGAGGTGACGTAGAGGGCGATGGAGCCGTTGGCCGCCGGCTGGGCCAGAGTGGCGACGGAGGCCACCGCGCTCATCGGACCGTTCCCCCCGCAGTTCTCGGCTTGGACCCGGAAATAGTAGGTCGTGTTGCCCCAGAGCGGAGGCACGGGATTTGGCGGGCCGGCGGTCACGTTCAACGTCCCTCCGCTGGGCGTGGCCACCGTGCTGATCAGGTCCGCGAAATTGTCGCTCGAGTAGCTGACGCCGTAGCCGCTGAGGCCGGGGTCGCCGGAAGCGCCGAAGTTGACGTGGACGGCGCCCATTCCGACGTTGGGGAAGGTCGGCGTCCCCGGAGTCCCGGAGGGCGGGTTCGGCGCGACGCGCACGACGGTGAACGTCGACGGCACGGCGTCGGTCTGCATCAGCAGGTTGTAAAAGCCGCAGGCGAGGTTCGGCGGGATGGAAATGAACGCCTTGGTCGAGGCTTGGCCGGCCGTGAACACCGTCTGCTCGCTCGACGCCCCCGAGCCGTAGATGGACGTCGAAATGTCGATGAGGGACTCCCCGCCCGAAGGAGGCGCGCCGCCGCCGCTCATGGGAGTCAAGTAAGCGCGCGGCAGGTTGCCGGCTGAGTTCGCCGGCCCCCAGGATTCGGAGCCGTAGCCCGAACCCGTGAACGTCGAGCCGACGATGGGATAGTCGGCCCCCGGATTCAAGTTGACCGGCGGGACGAGCGGGTTGCCGTTGATCGTCGCGATCGTCGGCCGGTAAGTCTTGGTGGCCGCGAACACGTCGAACTCGGTATAAGGGATGAGCTCGGCCTGGCCGGTGGCGCAGCCCATTCCCGAGGGGCAGTCGTTGCCGCCGGCCAGCAAGAGATTGCCGTCGGACAGCATGACAGGCGCCACCTCGTAAAGCGAGGTCTGGAGCGACGGCGCCGGATAGAAAGCGCCGGAAGCTGGATCGTAAACCTCGGTCTCGGTCAGCACGCTGCCGCAGCCGCCGGAGCAGCCGCCGCCGACGAGAACCTTGCCGTCGGGCAGCGGGGCGGCGAAAGGCTGCACGCGAACCTGAGCCATCGCGCCGGTCAGACTCCAGGTGCCGGCGGCGGGATCGTAAAGCTCGGCCGAAGCCATGTTGCCTCCGCCGTTCTGTCCGGCGGCCACGAGGACCTTTCCGCTGCGCAAAAGGGTCGCCGTCGTCCCGGCGCGCCCCGTGTTCATTGCTCCCGTCGGAGACGTCGTCCCGGTGTTCGGGTCGTAAAGCTCCGCGGCCGTCGTCCACGAGCTCCCGGTCGTCTGCCCCGCGGCGATCAGGACCCGCCCGTCGGCCAGAAGCGTCGCCACGTGGCTGCTGCGCGGCGTGATCAAGTCGATCGGAGGCAGGAACGCCCCGGCCCCGGGGTCGTAAATCTCGGCCGTGCCGATGTAGGACGTGGTGCCGTTCTGGCCGCCGGACAGCAGCACGCGGCCGTTGGGCAGCAGGGTCGCCGTATGGTTCTGCCGCGCCGTCGCCATCGATCCGGTCGGCAAGAAAGCCCCGCCCTGCGGGTCGTAAAGATACGCGGAAGCGTAGTACGTTCCCGCTCCGTCCGTGCCGCCCGCGATCAGCACCTTGCCGTTGGGCAGCAGCGTCGCCGTGTGGCCGGAGCGCGCCGCCGGCAGCGAGGCCGTTCCCGAGAAGGTCCGCGCGGCAGGGTCATACAATTCCGCCGAAGACAAGTAGGTGCCGCTATTATCGCCGCCGACGATGAGGACCTTGCCGTTGGGCAGACGCGTCGCCGTGTTCCAGAACCGCGCCGTGCCGAGGTTGCCGGCCGTCAGCGTCGGCGCGGCCGGAGCGGGGATCAGGCGTTCCGTCGAGGCGTACGGTCCGCCCGAGCCCGTGCCGCCGGCGATGAAGACGCTGCCGTCGGGAAGCACGGCGGCGGCGAAGCTGTAGCGCGCTTGCGTCAGATTCGGCCCGTTAGACCAGGCGTCGGCGACCGGATCGTAGATCTCCGTGCTGTTGAACTGCAGCGGCGAGCCGCCGCCGGAGTCGCCGGAGATGACGATGACCTTGCCGTCCGGCAGCAGCGCCTGCTGGAAATACTGGCGCATGTTGAACGAACCGGAGTTCGGGATCGCCGTCCCGCCGGACCAGGAGTTCGCGGTCGGGCTGTAAATCTCGACGGCGTTGGTGGCGAAGCCCGACGTCTTCATGACGCGGCCATCCGGGAGCACCGTGGAGGAATAGCCATAGGCGCCGGTCGTGAAGGACGCGGTGCCGCTCCAGGTCCCCGCGATCGGATCGTAGATCTCCGTCGACGTGACGTTGCCCCCCGTGCGGCCGCCCACGGCCATCACGCGTCCGTCCTTGAGCAGGACGAAGTTCGACGCGCCGCGAGCCGCGCCCATGCTGCCGGTCGCCGTAAAGGCGTTGGCGACAGGGTCGTAGAGCTGGGTCACCGTCGTGGCCGTGCCGGTGCCGTCGACGCCGCCGGCGAGGAGCACCAGCCCGTTCTTGAGAAGGATCGCCGTATGCTGGGTCACCGAGGACGCCATCACGGGCGTGTTGGTCCAGGTGTTGGCCACCGGGTCGTAGAGCTCGGCGGTGGCGAACGCCGAGCCGCTGACCGGCCAACCTCCCGTGACAAGGACCTTGCCGTTGGGCAGCAGAGTCGCCGCGTGGCTGGTGCGCGCCGTGTTCATCGAGGCGACGGCCGTCAACGACCCGGTGCGCGGATCGAAAATCTCCGCCGTCGCGTAGGCGCTCGTGCTGTCGTCGCCGCCGGCCAGGAGCACGCGCCCGTCGGGCAGCACGGTCGCCGTGAGATTGAGGCGCGCCTGGGTCAAGTTCGGCCCGTTCGCGTCGAGCATGGCGCGGGCGCGCGAGCCGGACAGCAGCAAGAGCGCCGCAAGCGGCCAAGCCCGCGCGAGACGCCTCACGCTAATACTCCCACGTGACTCCCATCAGATAGTTGGCCGTCGTGTAGTTGTACGAGTACGTCGTCTCGAAATGGTTGTTCGACCGCGACCAGAGGAGGTTCACCTGCGCCTTGAGCGCGAGGCCCGAGCCGAGCGGGTAGGCGTAGTTGACGCCCGCCTGCCAGCGGTCCTGGAACTGCGTGTCGCCGAGATAGACGCCGTTGGCGTCTTGGGTCAGGCGGCCGTAATAGTTCGTCCGCAGATATTGGAGCGAGGCGCCGATCGAGGCCGGGAACTTCTCGTCCCCCCACGAAACGCTGGCCGACGGGCCGACGCCGACCTGCCAGTAGCTGTAGGCGTCGGCGACGAACTGCGTGGCCGAGGCGTCGAAGGTGTTCTGGTTCGAGCTGTTGAAGGCGAGGCTCGCGCCGAAGTTCGCGCTCAGGCGCTCCCGCTGGTCGAACCACCGCAGCTCGCGCGGGTA
>CAZRIP010000163.1:0-5019 GCA_964600165.1 uncultured Elusimicrobia bacterium
CGCTCGGCGCGCGGATCTTGGGGCTGGTCGAGAGCATGGAGGAGCTGCACATGGTCGGCCTGCGCGGCGACCAGCTCTATCGCCAGGCCGTGCAGGAAGCGCAGAGCGGGAAGGGCACTGCCTTCGATCCCAAGGTCGTCGACGCCTTCGTCGAGTTGATGGGCAATCCCCAAGCGATCTGGTAGAATACGGCGGCATGGTCGAAACCGCCAAGAAACCGTTCCGAGTCCTCATCGCCAAGCCCGGCCTCGACGGCCACGACCGCGGCGCCAAGGTCATCGTGCGCGCGCTGCGCGACGCGGGCTTCGAGGTCATCTACACCGGCATCCGCCAAACCCCGGAGATGATCGTCGCGGCCGCGATGCAAGAAGACGTCGACGCGGTGGGCCTTTCTCTTTTATCCGGCGCGCATATGACGCTCTTTCCGCAGATCGTCGAGCTTCTCAAGAAGCGCGGACTGGGCGACGTGCTCGTCTTCGGCGGGGGCATCATCCCCGACGAGGACGTCAAGCCGCTCTCCAAAAAGGGCGTCGACAAGGTCTTCGGTCCCGGCACGCCGCTGACGGCGATCGTCGACTATCTCAATGAAAAGCTCCCGGCCGTCCGCGCCGCTCGCTGAGCGGGTCCTCGGCGGCGACACGGCCGCGGCCTCGCGCGCGCTATCCCTGATCGTCGACGAGGCGCCGGAAGCCGACGCCCTCTCGAAAGCTTTCTTCGCTCGGTCCGGCTCCGTGCAGAAGCTCGGCGTCTGCGGCCCGCCCGGCGCCGGCAAGTCGACGCTCACGGCGCGCTTGGTCAAGCACTACCGCGCGCGGGGCCTCAAAGTCGGCGTGCTCGCCGTCGATCCGTCGAGCCCCATCTCCGGCGGCGCGTTTCTCGGGGACCGGCTCCGAATTCAAGAGCACGCCCTCGACGAAGGCGTCTTCATCCGCTCGCTCGCCAGCCGCGGCAAGATCGGCGGCCTGTCCCACACGATCTTCGGCGCGATCCACGTGCTGGAAGCTTGGGGCTGCCGGCGGCTGATCATCGAGACCGTCGGCACGGGCCAAGACGAGGTCGAGATCGCGCGCGTCGCCGACACCGTGCTTTACGTCACAACGCCGTCCATGGGCGACGAGATTCAGGCGATGAAGGCGGGAGTGATGGAGGTTGGCGACGTCTTCGTCGTCAACAAGGCCGACCTCGCCGGCAAGGACAAGGCCATCTCCGATCTAAAAACCGCCCTCGGCCTGGGCGCCGCGCACGAGCCCAAGCCCTGGCATACGCCCGTCGTGGGCACGTCGGGGCTGACGGGCGAAGGGGTGGCCGAGCTCGCGGCCGCGGCCGAGGCGCACTGGGCCTATTTGAAGGACAGCGGCGAGGGCAAGCGCCGCTTGAAAGAGCAGCACCGAGAAGAGATCTCGCTCTACGTGTCCCGGCGCGTCTATCAGACCGCGCTCTCGCGCCTGGGCGACAAGGACCTCGACGCCCTCCTCGCCCACAAGACCGACCCCGCCACCGTCGGCGCGAAGCTGCTCAAGAAGTAGG
The DNA here is from genome assembly GCA_964600165.1 of uncultured Elusimicrobia bacterium. GTDB lineage: Bacteria > Elusimicrobiota > Elusimicrobia > UBA1565 > UBA9628 > CAZRIP01. The sequence continues at coordinate 1,528 of CAZRIP010000163.1, forward strand.
CGGCGAAGGCGCTCGCCACTGAGAGTGCCGACGCGGCCATTCGTTGAGGGGCCGGGGCATGATGATGGGAACACAGTCGAGCGCCGCGAACACATTACGCACGGTCCGCCAGGGCGGGCTGCTTCGGCCGGTCTCGATGTCGGAGATCGTCGACTGCTTCAATCCCGACAAATACGCCAACTCATTCTGGTCCATTGCCCGAGCGTACCGAAGGCATTGGACGACATCCTGAAGCCTGGCTTGGGTCCAGATTCCTTTCATTGCTGCGGCGAACTGAACTGCTTCGAGAGCCGTCTCTACGCGTGGCAGTGGCATCATCCTGATTTCTCCCCATGGGTCTGACCCATTATATGGGTTCGCCCCATTTTATGGGGCGGGCCCATTTACCTCTACAAGAACTACGAGCGACCCCCCGATTTAGTTCCATCTCTTCTGGCGCAAAGCGCCGAAAAAAACCTAGAATCAGCCGAATGACCGTCGATCACGTCGGCATCGCCGTCGCCAGCATCGACCGCGCCCTTCCTTTCTACGAGAAAGCCCTGGGTCTGACGCCCGTCCACCGGGAGGAGGTCGCGTCGCAGAAGGTGCGCGTGGCTTTCCTTCAAGCGGGCGAGACGGCGCTCGAGCTGCTCGAGCCGACGGGAGAGGAAGGGGCGATCGCTAAGTTCCTCAAGACGCGCGGGCCCGGCTTGCACCACGTCGCGTTCTCGACGAAGAAGATCGACGAGCGGATGAAGCGCCTCGTCCAAATCGGCCTGCCGCCGCTCGAAGCCGCCGCGCGTCCCGGCGCGCGCGGCCATAAGGTCTGCTTTTTGCATCCGAAGTTCGCCGACGGCGTCCTCATCGAGCTCGTGGAGCCGGCCCATGGCTGAGGAGAAAGCCGCGCCCAAGCCGTTGCGCGGCGCCAAGACGCGCGAGCTGCAGGACCGCTCCAAGAAGGCCATGCAGGGCGGCGGTCCCGAGCGCGAGAAAGCGCAAAAGGACGCCGGAAAGCTCACCGCGCGCGAGCGCATCGAGCTGCTGCTCGACGACGACAGCTTCGAGGAGGTCGATCTTCTCGTCGAGAAGCGCGCGCGGGAGTTCGGCCTCGATAAGAGATACCTGCCCGCCGACGGCGTCGTGACCGGCTTCGGCCGCGTCAACGGCCGCGCGGTCTGCGTCTATTCTCAAGATTTCACGGTCATGGGCGGCTCGCTCGGCCTCGCGCACGCGCAGAAGATCTGCAAGGTGATGGACTTGGCCATCGAGGCCGGCGTGCCGGTCATCGGCCTATGCGACTCCGGCGGCGCGCGCATCCAAGAGGGCGTCGAGTCGCTCGGCGGGTACGCCGAGATTTTTTACAGAAACGTCCGCGCTTCTGGATATATACCGCAGATCTCGGCGATCCTCGGCCCTTGCGCCGGCGGCGCGGTCTACTCGCCCGCCCTGACCGATTTCGTGTTCATGATCGACGGCACGAGCCACATGTTCATCACCGGCCCGGACGTCGTGCGCAACGCGACCGGCGAGACCTGCGATTTCGAGTCGCTCGGCGGCGCGGAGACGCACAGCACGCGCTCGGGCGTCTGCCATTTCGTGGCCGGGAGCGAGCAAGACTGCTTCCGCCAGATCCGCGAGCTGCTCGAGTACCTGCCGCAGAACTGCAAGGAGAAGCCGGCGCCCGCGATGCCGTCCGACGACCCCGCGCGCGTGAGCGCGCTTCTCGACAACATCGCGGAGATGGACGCCAAGCGCTCCTATAAGATCCATGACGTCATCTGGGAGATCGCCGACGGGCACCAATTCTTCGAGGCGCACAAGGGCTTCGCGCGCAATCTCGTTTGCGGATTCATCCGCCTCAACGGCGAGTCGGTCGGCGTCGTCGCCAACAACCCTCAGGTCCTGTCCGGCGCGCTCGACATCGGCGCCTCGGAGAAGGGCGCGCGCTTCGTGCGCTTCTGCGACGCCTTCAACATTCCTCTGCTGACGCTCGTCGACGTCCCCGGCTACTGGCCGGGCGTCGAGCAGGAGCACGGCGGCATCATCCGTCGCGGCGCGAAGCTGCTTTACGCCTACTGCCAGGCGACCGTGCCGAAGGTCACGGTCGTCTTGCGCAAGGCGTATGGAGGAGCTTACGACGTCATGTCGTCCAAGCACATCCGCGGCGACCTCAACTACGCCTGGCCGTGCGCCGAGATCGCCGTCATGGGCCCGCAGGGCGCCGTCGACATCCTCTTTCGCAACGACATCAAGGCCGCGCCCGATCCGGCCAAGCGCCGCCAGCAGCTCATCGACGAGTACACCAAGCAGTTCGCCTCGCCCTACCAGGCGGCGCAGCGCGGCTACATCGATGAGGTCATCCAGGCGGGGATGACGCGACCGAAGATCATCCGCGCGTTCCAATTTTTGCGGCACAAGAAGACGGAGAAGCTGCCCAAGAAGCATGGCAATATCCCGCTTTAGGCTGGTCGCCGTCGCGTTGGGCGTCGCGTTCCGCGCCGCGGCCGCTTGGGCGGGGGAGCCGGTCTCGCTCGATCTCGATGTCGTGTGCCGGCGCGCGGCGAAAGACCAGGCGGGTCGCAATTTCCGCTCATTGACGGACGAGGCCGTCCACGAAGGGCTTCTGCTCGTCGCGCTGAGTCCCGGGAAGGAAAGCATCTACAAGGTCCTGCGGGACATGCCTCCGAGGGTCGAGAGCGGCCTCGGCAAGATCGCGCAGTTCGACGGCTCTAGCATCGCCGTCGACGCGGAGAAGTCTCAGCTGTCGCGAGACTTCGACTCTGAGCTGATCAAGATCTGCGGCATGAAGGTGCCCGATCCCAGGAAGCGTGCTAAGGCGCTCGCGACGCTTCAAGACCGCTTCGAGCGAGACGTCAAGCTCGCGGGCGCTCTCGCGCACGAGGCCCAGCACAAGCTGAACAAGGATTCGGGCGGGTACAAGAACGAGACCAACGACGAGGAATCGGCCTACAGCGAGGAGCTCAGCTTTTACATCCACGTGCCGAAGACGACCGACAACATCGCGCTCTGCGCCGTCATCGGCAAGTCGACGTGCGCGCGGATCGCGCTCGGCGCGGCGAAGGACGAGTGCGACGAGCTTCACGGCTTCGAGTTCAACCCGAAAGAGCGGAAATACGACCACATCTACTCGAAAAGAATTTACGTCTTGTGCGACCCGATCAGGGCCAAGAACGGCTGAGACGTACCGCGATTCTCAAGGAGGCGCATCATGTCTAGGAAAAAAATTACGGTGGTGGGCGCCGGCAACGTCGGCGCGACGCTCGTGCAGCGGCTGGCCGAGATGGAGTTGGGAGACGTCGTCGTCGTCGACATCCCCGCGACGGGCGACATGCCCGCGGGCAAGGCTCTCGACTTGATGGAGTCCGGGCCGATCTACGGCTACGACTCGCGCGTGACGGGCGTCACGAGCTACGAGGCGACGAAGGGCTCCGACGTCGTCGTCATCACCGCCGGCATCCCGCGCAAGCCCGGCATGAGCCGCGACGATCTTCT
>CAZRIP010000164.1:0-4901 GCA_964600165.1 uncultured Elusimicrobia bacterium
ATTTGGGTCCTATAGTCTTTTACATCGAAGCCTTCGACGGGGTGGAACACGGGCCGCGGCTCGACGAGCGCGCGCCAGAATGAAGGAAGGTCGCGCCCGGCGGCCGAGACGACGCCCAAGCCGGTGATCGCGACGCGTCGCGCGGGCATGCCGATGAGATAACAGAAGGGAGCAAAAGTGTCAATGCCGGTTGACGGGAACGCGCGCGCCTGCTATAAACCGGCCATGGCAGCCTCCTCGAAGCCGGGCGCGTTCAAACTCATGGGCTGGCTCGGGCGCTTGCCCGGCCCGGTCCTGCGCGGGGCGTTGCGCGTCGCGCTGCTGCCGGGGCTCTCCGTCTATCGCGGCGGCATGCGCCGGACCTTCGCGCGGATCGTCGAGTTCCAGGGCCGCGCGGCCTCCAAGGCCGAGGTCGGAGGGTTGATGCGCGCGTTCGTCGCGTATTACGCCGGCTCCTTGGCGAACCTCTGCCGCATCTTCGCCTCGAGCGCGCCGCCGCGGCCGCCGGTCCCCGTCGCGCTCGAGGCGCTGCCGGAGATCGAGCGCCTGCGCCGCCGCGGCAAGGGCGTCATCCTCGCCACGCCGCACTTCGGCGACCTTTACTCGGCGATCCTCGCTCTCGGCGCGAGGCTCCCTTTGACCGTCCTCATGGTGACCGGAGAGCATTACCGCTGGGCCGAGTCCGGGTCGCTCAAGTTCGTCGAGTTCCTCGGCGGCGCGGCCGAGGTCGTCGCCGCGCTCGAGAGAAACGAGTGCGTCCTCGTCTACGACGACGTCGATTTCATCCCGGGCAACCGGACCGCGGACTTTTTCGGCGGGCCCGTCTTTTCACCGCACGGTCCGCCGCGCTTGGCGCTGGCCACGGGCGCGGCGATCCTGCCCGTCGCGGCGCTCTGGTCTTCGACGAGCACCCGCGTCGTCTGCGACGCTCCGATTCTGCCCGACGGCAAGAGCCAGGAAGAGCTCGAGGCCGCCTGTCTGCGCGCGCTCGAGCGCCTCATCCTGCGCGCTCCGGAGCAATGGATGATCCTCTACGACCTGTGGGATCTGGACGAGATGCGCCGGGTGGCGGGACGCTTCCGCGCGCGGGCGGCGGAGCGCTCTAAGAGGATTTAGGCAGGCGCGTCTCGACGGCGCTCACCGCGGCCGCGAGGTCGTCGATCTTCTTGAGCTCGTCTTCGGGGATGCGCACGCCGAAGCGCTTCTCGACGGTGGCCATGATCTGCAGCAAGTCGAGCGAATCGACGCCGAGATCCCGCAGGAAGGACTTCCCTTCGGCGACGTCCTCGGGCTTGGCCGTCACCTTCTTGCGCGCGAGGGCGCCCGACACGAGTTCGGAGACCGCGCGGCGGATCTCGTCGCGGCTGGGACGGCTCATGGGCGGATCATACCAGATTTCCCAAGCGGCGATGGCGGCCGCGCATGACGTCGAGGTCCCAGACGTCGTGGAACGGCATCCAATGCGATGGATAGCGGTCGATGTATTTTTCCAGCGAGCGCAACAGCCGTTCCTCGACCGCTTCTTGAGTGGAGGCTTCCTCCGGCAGGATCGGGGCGTCGGCCTCGACGCGGTGGCGTCCGTTCTCGAGGATGCTGTAGATCGGCAGGACCGGCGCGCCGGCCGCCAGCGCGAGGCGCGCGGCGCCGTTGGGCGGGAACACCGGCGCGCCGAAGAGGTTCGAGGTCCGCGCCTCGGGAAACAGCGGCAGGTCATCATAGGTCATCACGAGCTCGTTGGCCGCGAGCGCGCGCGTCGCGGGCACGGCCGCGGCTCCCAAGCTCACGAACCTCAGCTTCTCGACCTCGACCCAACGGTAGCGTCCGCCGTCCACGAAGATCGCCGTCACCGGCAGCCCTTGGCGGGCGAGCGCCGAGACGGCCATGAAGAGATCGCCGAAATGCGCGATCGCCAGCACCACGCCCTTGCGCCGCTCGCGCAGCCGCGCGATGATCGGCAACAGCGGCAGGTCGATCGGCCGCGGCGGGGTCATGAACGAGCCGGGTCGGCAGAGCAGGCAGAGGTTGACGAGCGTCTCGCCGTAGAGCGTCGCGGTCGCGGCGAGCAGGGCCTGAAGCTCGCGGGCGTCGACCGCCGCGCCGCGATGGCCCAGCACGCGCGTCAGCACGCGCCGCTGGCGGCCGGCGACGCGCGCCAAGCGGCCGGCGACCGGGCGCAGGACCGCGCGCAGGACCGGCTCCGGCAGGCTTTGCCCCGCCCGCCCGAGCAGGCGGAACAAGAGCGGCGGCTTCATTTAAAGGAAGGTGCGGCCGCGCTTAAAGATCTCGTCGATCTTCTTCTCCGCGCTGCGCTGGACGAAGGGCGCGAACAGCGCGGGAACGTCGACGTCGAATTCCAAATGATAGTCGAAATGCGTGGCGAGCGCGCCCTTGGCCGTGAACAGCCAGGTCATATCCAGCTTGAACGCCGCGTCGGGCCCTTTCTCGAACGTGAGAAAACGGATCTTGCGCGGCTTTTCCCACTCCTGGGCGACGAGAGTATGCGCGTGGCCCTTCTTGTTCGACGCGACGATCTTCAACCCGGGACCGCGCAGCGAACCCTCGGCGGGCGCGAAGCTCATGCGCGACTTTTTGAACAGGCCTCGAACCTCCGACCATTCGCCCCAATTCTCGAGGTCGGTGAAGACGTCCCAGACGCGCGCGACGGGATACTCGTAGTCGAAGCTTCGCTCAACGACGTACATGGCCCTCGCTCATATAACAGACGAGGCCGGCCTTGTCAAGACGCCGGCCTCCGTCCGCGCTATCCCTAATTATTGTTATTCGTGTTGTTGTTATTGTTTGTGTTGCTGTTCGTGTTTGAGTTGTTGTTCGTGTTGGTATTCGTGTTTGTATTCGTGTTCGAGTTCGTGTTCGAGTTCGAGTTCGAGTTCGTGTTGTAGAGGTCGCCGTTGGAGTCGATGCCGGCCGATTTATCGACTTGCTTGCCGTTGCTGTCGATGAGGACCCAGGCGTTCGGGTCGGTGTTCGGCACGTTGTTGTGCATCCACGTGTCCCCCTTGGGCGGCGCGTAGGGCGCCAGCCCGTCCTGAGCCGGCGTGCCGTTCTCGTAGTGCTCGCCGGGCGTCAGCACGGGCATCCCGCTCGGCGGCGTGGGCTCGAGCGACCAGTTGGCGTCGGCCACGTCGTGCACCCACTGCGTGCCGGCCGGCGCGCCGGTCGTCGGCGGATCGCCGTTGGGGACCTGCTTATAATCCTTCGGGTTCGGGTCGTCGGGCGTGGGGCTTTCCCAGTGCATCCCATCGGACGGCGGCGGCAGCATGCCCTCGTCTTGGAGCGAGGGCATCTGGGGCTTGACCGCGTTGGGATCGGGCTGACCGCTTCCCATCAGCTTCGGCGCCAATTGCATCATCGTCATCAGGCCGCTGATGATCAGCGACCACGGGAAGCCCGTGGGCTTGGTCATCATCGAGACCATCGTCATGCCCGCGCCGGCGACGGTCAGAGCTCCGCCGAGGCCGGTGATCGCGCCCTGCATGCCCTGCCCGTATTTCGTCGCGATCTGGACGCCGATCGCGATCACGGCCAGGCCCATGAGCGCGGAGATCGCGCACATGATCTCGGCCGCCATGATCATGAAATCGCCGGCCGTGACCATGCCGACGCCGACGGCGGCCGTGCACGTGCTGGCCTCCGCGGCGATGCCGGCGTGAAAAAGCTGCCACCCCGCGTAGCCCAGCGCCCCCGCGATGAGGGTGAGGATGTTCGCGTAGAGCATCAGGTTGTTCGCGAGGTCGATCTCGCTTTGCCAAGGCGTGGCGTTGGTGTTCGACGCGTTGTCGGGCGCCGTGCAGGTGGCCCCGTCGGTCGAGATCGTGTAGCCGTTGTTGATCTGGTCCTGCGTGCAGGCGCTGATGTCGACCATCGGATGCAGATTGACCGGGATGTTCGGGATGTCCGGGGGGCCGCCGGTGGGAATCGTGGGACCGCCGCCGCCGGTGGGAATCGTAGGACCGCCGCCGCCGCCGTCGCCGGGGGAGCCGCCGCCTCCGCCGCCGCCCGCGCCGCCGCCCGTGATCGGACTGGTCCCCTCGAACTGCTTGGTGCCGTCCGACGAGGCGGCCTCGCTCGTTCCCGTCTGCACGTCGTTCGCGATCTGCCCGCTGACCGGGCCCTGGCCGCGCAATTGGCCCAGCGCCTGGCTCGACCGTCCGCCGCGAAATCCCATCGAGCGCGAGCCGCGCATCGTCGCGCGGGAAATCCCGCCGCGGCCGCCGCTCGAGTTCCCCTTGCCGAAGCCGCTGATCTTGCCGCGGTCCAGGCTGGAGATCTTGGGCCCGCTGCCGAAGACGTCGTTCTTGCCGAAAGCGCCGCTGCCTCCGTCGCCGAAGCCCGTGCTGAGCTTGGAGCCCGAGAGCGGATCGAAATTGCCGTGCGGCATCTCGGGCCGGCTGGCGACGTCCAAATCCTTGCCCACGGGCTCGGTCGGAGCCGGGGCCGCTTTCGGCGCGGACGTCGGGGGCGGGGCCGCTCCGGTCTTCTTGGCCTCGCCGAAATTGAGCGCGCCTCCCGAGGAGTGCGCCGCGTAATCGAGCGCCTTGTCCGACGGCATGTGGACGCGGATCGTCGACTTGATGTCGCCCATGTCGCCGGGGCCGCCGACGTCGCCGGCCGAGCCGGAGGCGCCGCCTTTCAAGAGACGCGCGATGCCCATCACGAGCAACGCGCAGGCCAGGCCGATCGCGACCTTGCCGATAAACGTGCCCGCAAAACGCATGATCGCCTGGAACAGAGGCGAGCCCGTGATGCGCGCGATCAGCTGCGAGAAAAAGCCGCCGCCCTCGGAGCCCGCCGCGCCCTCGAGGCCGGCGATGCCCTCGGCCCCCTCGGCGCCCTCGGCGAGACCTCCGCCGAGTTCCCCGAGCTCGCCGCCCAGCTCGCCA
>CAZRIP010000165.1:0-4775 GCA_964600165.1 uncultured Elusimicrobia bacterium
CGTCGTCGCCGGCCGCGACGATGTTATTTAAAAGGTCAAGCGGCGTGCTGACGAGGTCCAAGTCCCGCACGAGCGTCTCCTTGCCCGTGGCGGCCTCGACGAGGTAGAGCGCCGCCGGCATGAAGCGGATCGAGCCCTGGCCGCCCGCGCCCTGCTGCTGCACGAACGTCCGCAGCCCGCGGATCCACAGGCCGTAGGGCTTGCCGCGCTTGCGGCATTCCTCGCGCAGCCGCGCGAGGAGCTTGGCTTGCGCGACGGGCTTGGACGAGGACAGGAAAAGCGAGCCGGGCGCGCCCTCGGGCGCGTAGCCCGGGAACGCGCGGCCGTGGCCGTTCGACTTCGAGAAGCCGACGACGGGGTAGCGCGACAAAAGGAAGTTCTTGAGCTCGCCGCGCTCGACCAAGGGCACGCGCTGGGGCGGCCGGCCTTGGTCGTCGAACTCGTAGTGGCCGGCCAGAGGCGTTTCGCGATAAGTCGCGAGCGTCGGATCGTCGACGAGCGTCAAATCCGCCGGCAGCACGCGCTTGCCGAGCTTGCCCTTGAAGGTCTGCGCGCCGTTGGGGTTGCGCTGCTCTTCCCCCGACATGCGCTGCGCGATCGCGAGCACGGCCGCGGCGGAGGCCTCGGGGTCGAAAAGCGCGGGCGCCGAGAACGGCGAGGTCGTGGCGGCGACCGAGAGCGCCTTGAGATCGTCGACCATCCTCGCCGCGTCCTTTTCCGTCGTCTCGATCGAGGGCAGCTGCGCGGGCGCCGCGGCGGCGTAGCTGCGCGAGGCGAAGTGCTTCATGCCGTCGGTCGAGATGGACACCGCTTCGAGCTGGATCTCGACGACGTCGCGGCCGGAGTCGACGCGCGCCCCTTCCGAGTCGCGCAAGCGAGACCACGTGCGCGTCAAGCGCACGCTCGACTCGCCGGACAACAGGCCGGGCTCGCCGCGAAAGACGCGGCTCGAAGCCAGGCAAAGCCGGTCGAGGGCGTCCTGGTCCCACGGCGAGGGCTGCCGGTCGGCGGGACGGACGACGGGAGCCTCGCGCGTGAAATCGTCGGTGTCGTACTCCGTGCGCCCGCGGCTGACCTTGAGCGCCTGCTTGCGCAGGAAATCGCCGGCCGCGCTCTTGTACGCGCCGTCGAGCGCCAGCCACAATCCGTGTCTGAGAGAATACTCGTCGTCTTGCTCGGAGACGTCCCTTCCCGCGAAGCCGGTCGGCGGGGCGACGGGATGGTTGTCGAGCGCGTAGGAGCCGACGCGCAAGTCCGGCGTGACGAGCCGCTGATGATGCTCGTTGCGCGAGCCGCGCGCGCCCATCTGGCAGCGCTCCTCCCACGTCTCGGTGTCGAGCGCGGTCAGGCTGAGATAATAGGGCGTCGGGTAGCCTTCTTCTTGGAGCGTCATCGCGCGCGACAGTTCCGAGGAGAGAGCACGTTCGAGATTATCGCCGGTCTGCGCCGAGGCCGGCGCGCCGACGAGCAAGACCGCGAGAAGAAGGCTATTTGCCGCTTTCATGAAAAGGGGAGGGCAGGATCGGCGGCCGCGCGCGGTCCTCGGGCTGGCGCTGCAGTTCGATCTCGGAGACGAGAACGCTCGGCGCGATCTGGTCGACCGGGACCCAGCCGGACTCGGCGCCGCAGTGAAAGCCGTTGGCGAGCGACGCGTCGTCGGCCGCGGCGACGATGCGGTTCAAAACGACGAGCGGCGTGCCGACCATCGTGACGCCCCGCACGAGCGTCTGCGCGCCGGTCTTGGCGTCCACGCGATAGACCAGGCGCGGCCGGACCTCGAGGGTCTGCGCGGCGTCGCGGGAGTTCGGGTTCTCGCCGCCGAAGGCGCCGACGAGCAGAAAGCCGTAAGGCTTGCCGGCCTTGCGCGCCAGGGCGACGAGCTTGCGCGTCAGCTCGGCGCGCGGCACCGGCGCGTCGGCGCGCACGACGAGGTTCGCCATGCGGCCGGTCGGACGGGCCTGGGAGTCCGCCCGGCCGTGGCCGTTCGAGGACGAGAAGCCGTGGACCGGCCAGCGCGACATCAGGAAATTCTCGAGCACGCCGTGGTCGACCAGCACGACGCGGCTCGCGGGGACGCCCTCGCTGTCGAACTCGTAGGCGCCGTGCAGCGGCTCGCCCTTGAAATCGGTCATCGTCGGGTCGTCGAGCAGGCTGATGTCGGCCGGGATGATGCGCTTGCCGACGAGGTCGCGGAAGACCTGGCTTTGCTGCGGGTCGCGCTGGCGCTGGCCTTCCAGCTTGTGGCCCAGGGCCTCGTGGAAGAGCACGCCGGTAAATTCCTGGTCCAGGATCGCCGGCGCGGCGATCGGCGCCTGCACCGGGGCCTGGCGCTCGTCGGAAAGCTCGCGCGCGACCTGCTCGGTCTCCCTCAAGAGCACGTCGTCCGGCGGCAAGTCGGCCAGCGAGCGCACGGTCCACGCGTGATGGTTGTCGATGCGCATGCCGTCCTCGGCGCGCGTCATCGCGGCCACGCGCACCATGTCCGGGACTTCCTCCGCCGGAGTATCGAGGCGCGTGCCTTCGCTCGTCAACAAGTAGCGCCGGGCCCAGCGCAGCTGGACGACGACGCGCGAATCGTAGACCTCGGGATAGCGCTGGAAGACGGCGCTCAGGCGCTCGGCGAGCGCGCGGCCGCGCGCGTAGTCGAAGGCGTCCGAGCCGGAGGGACGCTCGGCCACCGCGGGCTTCTCCAAAGTGAAGTCGTCGAGCGCTTCCGGCACGAACTCGGTCGCGCGGCGCGCCTTTTTCTCGAGGAAACTGGAGACCGCGTTCTTGTAGGCGCCGTCGGTCAACAGCCACAGGTGTTCGCGCAGCACCTTCGGGTCGAAGCCCCCCGGCCCGTGCCAGCCTTGAAAGCCCAAGTCGGTGTTGTCGAGCGTCCGGGAGCCGTAGCGCGCCTCGACGAAGAGCGAGCGGCTGTGGTCCTCGCCCTCCGAGATCATCGAGCCGTAGGAGGCGGCCGCCTCCCAATAGCGCTCGTCGATGACGCGATACGCCATGAAATACGGCGCGCCGAACTCGTCTTGCTTGAGCCGCGTCATCGAGCGCGCCATCTCCCGCGACATCGCGTCGAAGGTCGGGTCGCCGCTCGCGGCCGCGGCGGGAAGGGCGAGCAGCAGGACGAGGGCGAGCGCTCTCACCGGATCTCGAATTTAGGGACGCGCAGCAGACCTTTGGACCAGAGCCAGTATTCGCTCATCGAGCGCAGGACGTTCAAACCGTAGGAGACCACGTTGACCCCACATTTTTCTTTACCATAATAAGTGGGGATCGGCATCTCCTTGATTCTCAATTTCTTAATGATGAACTGCAGGATGATGTCCGTGTCGAAGTGATAGTCGTCGGCGCAGCGGTCGAAGGGGACTTGCTTCAAGGCCGAGCACTTGAAGACGCGGTAGCCCGAATGATACTCGGAGAGGTTCATGCCGAGCACCCAGTTCTGCACGCCCGTCAGGAACTTGTTGCCGAGGAACTTATAGAGCGGCATGCCGCCTTCGAGCGGCAGGCCGGCGATGCGCGAGCCGAAGACCATGTCGGCCTCGTCGTGCTCGAAAGGCTCGAGCAAGGACGGAATTTTCTCGGGCGCGTACTGCGCGTCGCCGTGCAGCATCACGACGACGTCGAAGCCGTTGTCGATCGCGTACTGATACGCGCGCTTCTGCGAGCCGCCGTAGCCGCGGTTTGTTTCGTTTCTAAAAACCTCGAGCTTGTCGAGGCCGGTCTGCGCGCGGTAGCCGATGCCGATCAAATGGGTGTTGTCGGGGCTGGCGTTGTCGATGACGAAGATCTGCTGGACCTTTTTCTTGATCTCGGGCGGGATGCGCTCGAGCACGAGCGGCAAGGTCGTAGCGGCGTTGTAGGCCGGGATGAAGATCGCGATCTTCAGCTCGTGCCCGGGCTTTTTTTCCGTCGAGGCCTTCTTATCTTTGGTTTCTGAAGAACTCATCGAAGGCCTCGATCACGAAGTCCAGCATCTCGTCGGACAAGCCGGGGTAAACGCCGATGAAGAACGTGTCGCGCATCACGCGGTCCGAGTTCGGCAGTTTGCCGACGACGCGGGCCTTGATGCCCTTGTAGCCGGGCTGGCGCAGGATGTTGCCGCCGAAGAGCTCGCGGGTCTCGATGTTGGCGGTCTCCAGGTGATGAACCAGAGCGGCGCGGGTCACGACTTTTTTCACCGTGAGCGGGAACGCGAACCAAGACGGGTCCGCCTTTTTCTCCCACTTCGGCAGCACGAGCCGGTCCTCGTACCTCTTCAATCCTTTATAGAGCCGGGCGAAGTTCTTGTTGCGGCGCGCGACGAAATCGGGGATGCGATCGGCTTGGATCGTGCCGACGGCCGCCTGCATGTCGGTCGGCTTGAAGTTGTAGCCGAGGTTGGAGTAAGTGTATTTGTGGTCGTAGCCGACGGGCAGGTCGCCGAGCTTCCAGCCGAAGCGCCGCCCGCAGGTGTTCGACTCGCCGGGCGCGCACCAGCAGTCGCGGCCCCAATCACGGACTGAGCGTACGATCCTTGATAGACGGCCTTTGTTGACGATGACGCCGCCGCCTTCCCCCATCGTGATGTGGTGCGCGGGATAAAAGCTCAGCGTGCCGAGCTCGCCGAAGGTGCCGGCGAGCTTGCCGTCGTACTTGGCGCCGAGCGCGTCGCAGGTGTCCTCGATCAGATAAAGATCGTGCTTTTGCGCGAGCGCGACGAGCGTATCGAGCGCGCAGGGATTGCCGAGCGTGTGCGGGATCATCAGTCCCCGCGTTTTTTTGGTGATCGCGCGCTA
>CAZRIP010000166.1:0-4758 GCA_964600165.1 uncultured Elusimicrobia bacterium
GTCGCCACCATCCTGTCCGCGCAATGCACCGACAAGCGCGTGAACCTGGTGACAAAGACCCTTTTCGCGCGCTATCAGACCGCCGAGGATTACGCCGAGGCGAACCCGCTCGAGCTCGAGTCGATCATCAAATCGGCCGGTTTCTACCGCATGAAGGCCAAGTCGATCAAGGAGATGGCCGCGGTCCTCGTGTCGAAGTTCGGGGGCGAGGTCCCGGACGAGATGGAGGATTTGCTGACGCTGCGCGGCGTGGCGCGCAAGACGGCGAACGTGGTGCTCGGCACCGCCTACGGCAAGGCCGAGGGCGTCGTCGTCGACACCCACGTCAAGCGCCTCTCGTACCGGCTCGGCTTGACCGACGAGACGGATCCCGCCAAGATCGAGCGGGAGCTGATGAAGCTGCTTCCCCGGAAAGATTGGGTCTTCTTCGGGCACTCGCTGATCTGGCACGGCCGGCGCGTCTGCTTCGCGATCTCCCCGAACTGTCCCGGCTGCGCGCTCAATAAATTCTGCCCAAAGCGAGGCGTTTGATATGCTCGAAACGACGGCCGCGGCGGCGTTGATCATAGGCATGGCGGGCCAATATTTCGCCGGCAAGACGCCCAATCCCGATCCCGCGCTGCTGCAGAAGCTCGGAAAGGGGCCGGAGCTCTCGATGCAGCTCGCCGCCGTCGCCTCGGCGGCGGGAGCTCCGCGCGATTGGGACTGCAAGCTCGACAAGGCGCTCGGGACCGCCGACGAGGACCTCGTCCCGGGCGACGATTGGCCCGAGCTCATGAAGCGGCTTCCGCCGCCGGCGCCCGAGAAGCGCGCGGAGGCCGACGCCTACTGGCGGTCTCGCGGCGTCGTCTACGCGCTCCAGCGCCGGCATGCCGAGGGCAAGAAACCCGCGCTCGAGGGCGAGGGCGCGCGTCCGGCGCTCGAAGCGATCATCGCGTCCCGGCCCGAGCTTTCAAAAGGCCGCGTGCCTCCCGACGACGTCGCCCTCGCGCATTACTCCAAATCGACGGCCAAGCGCCTGCGCGAGGTGGCGGCCTCGGTGCCGCCGCGCCACGGCTGGCGCTGCCACGACGTCGAGCGCGCGATGAACGTCCTCCAGAACGGCGCCGAGCGGTTGATGAAAAACCAGCCGCAGGCCGCCAAGTAGCTCAGGACTTTTTCAGCGTTTCTTCGGCCGCGTCAGAGCACCGCCCGTTACCCTGCCGAGCGACGGGGAGGCTCGCTGGCGCCTGGGCACGATCGACTCGGCGTTGTTCGGGACCGGGGTCTACAACGCGCTGGGATTGACCGCGCGGCTCGGCTTCAAATTCTAGCGGCCGAGATCGACGCGAAGAACGAGCGCAAAGCCTGGACGTAGGCGCCGCCCGTCAGCATGAAGCCGTCGTTGTGGCGGCCGGTCAGCGCGAAAAAGGCCTTCGGCTCGGGCGCCGCGTCGAACACGCGGCGCCCCATCGCGAAAGGGATGACCTCGTCTTGGGGGCTGTGCATGACGAGCAGCGGGCAGCGCAGCTTGCCGATCTTGGCGATGTTGTCGTAGCGATAACGCGTCATGAATTGAGCGGGCAGGAACGGAAACACGACCCGGCCCATGTCGACGATCGACGTGAACCCGCTCTGGAAGATCAGCCCCGCGGGAGCGTGGCGCAGCGCGAGCTCGAGGGCGACGCCGTTGCCGAGCGACTCTCCTAAGAAAAATATCTTGCGGGGCTCCACGCGCTTTTCGGCGACGAGCCAAGCGTAGGCCGCCTCGCCGTCGCGGTAGGTCCCGGCCTCGGTCGGAGTGCCCGGGCTTCGGCCGTAGCCGCGATAGTCGAACAGCAGCACGGAAGCGCCCGCCTCGCGCAGGCGCTTGACCATGTCGAGGCGCGTGCCGATGTTGCCGCCGTTGCCGTGGAAGTAGAGAACGACGGGGCCTTCGCCCGGCAGCGGCACCCACCAAGCGTTGACCCGCGCGCCGTCGTCGGCCGTCAGCCAGACGTCCTCGTACTTCAAGCCGTAGGTGCCGGGATGCGCGTAGATCTCCTTTTGCGGGCGGAAGACGTTCATCTGCTCGAAGGCGCGCGCGCCGAGCGTGGCGGCGAGCAGCGCCGCGGCGGTCCAGACGGCGGGATGGGTCTGGGCGCCCGAGGCGATCACGCGCCGAGGACCTTGACGACGACGCGCTTGCGCCGCCGGCCGTCGAACTCGGCGTAGAAGACCTGTTCCCAGGGGCCGAGGTCGAGCTTGCCCTTGGTCACGGGCAGCGTCGTTTGCGCGCCGATCAAGGTGCGCTTCAAATGCGCGTCGCCGTTGTCCTCGCCGGTGCGATGGTGCCGGTAATCGGCGACGGGGGCGAGGCGCTCGAGAAGGTCCATCAAGTCTTCTTTAAGGCCGCTCTCCTCGATCTTGCGCGTGATGTTGACGAGCTCCTTGCGCTGGGTCGTCTCGAACCAGAGGTAATCGGTGTGCGCCTTCATTTCCATTTGATCGTGCAGCCGATGGCGTGGGTCTCGGCGAGTCGGGGCCTTTTATTGGAGAGAATGTCGTCGAGCGCGTCGCGCAAGAAGCGCGATTTGACCGCGCCAGCGTCCTGCCAGTTGTCGTCGATCTTTCCGGTATAAGCGAGTTCGCCGTCTCGATCGAACACGAAGAGGTGCGGCGTGTGCGTCGCGCCGTAGGCCTTCGCGACTTGCTGCGAGTCGTCCCGCAGATAAGGGAAGTTGAAGCCCTTTTCCTTCGCGCGCGCGACCATCTTGTCGAAAGAGTCTTCGGGGTAGTTGTCGGCGTCGTTGGAGTTGACGGCGACCAGCCGCGCTCCCTTTCCCTCGTAGTCCTTTTGGAGCTCGATCATGCGGTCCTCGTAGGCCATCACGTAGGGGCAGTGGTTGCAGGAGAAGATCACGACGAGCGCCTTCGCGTCCTTGAAGCTCGCGAGCGAGTAAGCCTTGCCGTCGACGTTCTTGAGCGAAAAGTCGGGCGCCGGATCTCCGATGTTCATGGGCGCATTGTACATATTGCGGGCGCCGGCGAAAATAAAAGAGGCCGCCCCCGCGCGGACCGAGCGCGGGGGGCGGCTTTACTTAATCGCGAAACGTCAGACTATTTCGCCGACAGCCACGCGGGGCACGTCGCCGAATGACCCTGCCATTCCTGCTCGCAGCCGTCGAAGCAGAAGTCGCTGTTGAGCGTGCACTGCTCGGCGCAATCGGCGTCGCCGCCGCAGAGCTCCGTGCAATCCGCGTGCTCGTCCTCGCACGCGCCGTTGCACTGCGTGTGGAGGTTGTCGTAGTAGGCGAGGCACTCGGCGCGATGCTCGCCGTGCCAGACGACCCAGCCCCACCAGATCCAGTAACCGCCGCGCTCTTCCCAGCGGCCGTAGTGGTGACCCCAGCCCGGATGGCCGGGCCAGCGGCCCCAATCGCCGTGGCGATCGCCGGGGCGCGGCGCGGGATGTCCCGGGCGGCCCGGATTTCCGGGATGGCCGGGGTGCGGCGGGCGCGGCGTCGGATGCGGCGGACGCGGAGCCGGGGGACGCGGCGACGGAGGCCGCGGAGCCGGAGGGCGCGGCGCGGGAGGCCGAGGCGCGGGCGGGCGCGGAGCCGGAGGACGCGGCGCGGGCGGGCGCGGCGCGGGCGTCGGATGCTGCCCACCAGGTCCAGGGTGCTGCAGCTCGAACGCCTGCGCGGCTTGCTCGGCGCGCTCCTGCTGCGGCTCGAGGACCTGCCAATCGAGCATGAGGTTGTTGCCGCGCTCGACGCTTTGCTTGAGCGACGTCTCTTCAGAACGAAGGGCGGCGTCTTTCCCGAGAGTCTGTCCGACCGTTTGATCGAACGTCTGTGCGGCGAGGAGGCTCGCGGCGAGAGGAACGGCGGCGGCCGCGGTCAGCCAAGTGCTGCGATGGCGCATTCAGGTTCTCCTGATCCGGCAGACCGGATGCGGGGAGCCGAGCGATGTTGTGATCGCTACTATAGATTAATCGCCGGGCGAAAGAGAAGCGGTTTCTTCGCTTTAGCGCTTGAAGCCGGTGATGTCTTGGAAGGAGATGCCCGCGCCGGTCAGCTCTCCGCGCGGGTCCTGGATCAGGATCGTCGAGTAGCCGATCGTGCGGTCTTGGCCTTGGTGCGACCAGCTGAGCTCCTGGCGCTTGGCGGTCTCGCGCTTGGCGAGCGTGTCCATCAAGACGTCGGCCAGCCTCGGCAGGCCGACGAGAAAGACGTCGATCGCGACGTTGAGCTTTGCGTCGTTGGGAAGCTGCAAGATCCGCTTGGCGGCCGGGTTGCAGAGGATCACGCGCCCGTGCATGTCGATGGCGAGGAAGCCGCCGCCGAGGTTCTCCAGGATGCTCGCGTTGCGCGCCGTGACCTTGTCGACGGTGCTTTCGAGCTTCGCCGCGCGCAGCGCGAGAGAAGTGACGCGCGTGGCGGCCAGCACGAGCTCCAGGTCCTCGGGAGGGAAGGGTCCCTCGCCCGTCTTATTGAGGAACTGCAAGACCCCGGTCATCTCCAGGCGGTCGAGCAGCGGGACGGCGAGCACGCTGCGCGTGCGAAAGCCGGTCACTTTGTCGACCTCGCGCAGAAAGCGCGAGTCGTGATAGGCGTCGGGCACGAGCAAGGGCTCCTTGTGCAGCGCGACCCAGCCGGAAAGCCCGGTGCGGATGTCGACTGGAGTGCCCTTGAGATCCTCGGCCGCGACGCCGAGCGCGTAGCGGGGGACGATCTGCAGCTTTTGCGGTAGGAATACGTAATAGGTGGCGGCTTCCGCTCCGATCGCCACCGAGAG
>CAZRIP010000167.1:0-4444 GCA_964600165.1 uncultured Elusimicrobia bacterium
CGTCGCGCAGCCGGCGATCGTCGACGCCGCGAGAATCAAGGCCAAGAGTCTATTCACCCGTTCCCCCCGTCTTCGCGGAGGCGATGAGGCCGCCGCCCAAGACCAGCTCCCCGTCGTAGAAAACGGCCGACTGCCCCGGTGTCACGGCGCGTTGAGGCTCGTCGAAACGCAGCGGCGCGCGGCCGTCCGGCCGCGGCTCGATGAGCGCCCACGCCGGCGCGTGGCGATGGCGGATGCGGACCTGGGCCCTGAAAGGCGCGGTCCGCGCGGCGCCGGTCCAGCTGAGGCCGGAGACGACGCAGCCGGAGGTCGAGGTCTCCTCGTGGCGGCCCACCACGACGGTGTTGGTCTCCGGCTCCAGCGCGACGACGTAAAGCGGCTCGCGCGACGTCAGGCCGAGGCCGCGCCTCTGGCCGACCGTGTAGCCGGCCAGGCCGGCGTGCCGCCCGAGCTCGCGGCCGGCGCGGTCGCGGATCGGCCCCGGCGCGAGCGCGGCGGCGCCGTCGTCGGCGTGCGCGGCGACGAAAGACTTGTAGTCGCGGTTCGGGACGAAGCAGATCTCCTGGCTTTCGGGCTTGTCGGCGGTCGGCAAGCCTAATCGCCGCGCGACGGCTCGGACCTCGTCTTTCTCGAGGCCGCCGACGGGAAAGCGCGTGAGCTCGAGCTCGCGCGCCGTCATCGCGTACAAGAAGTAAGTCTGGTCCTTGGCTTGGTCGCGCGCGCGCAGCAGGGCGCCGCCCTCGACGCGCGCGTAGTGGCCGGTCGCGACGAAATCCATGCCCCAGGCCCGCGCGAGGCCCAGCAGATGCCCGAACTTGAGCGAGCGGTTGCACTCGACGCAGGGATTGGGCGTCTTGGCGGAGAGATAAGCGTCGATGAAAGGCCGGATGACCTTGTCGGCGAAGACGTCCGCCAGGTCGACGACGTAGTGCGCGATTCCGAGCGTCTCGCAGACGCGCTTGGCGTCGTCGACGTCGGCCGGAGAACCGCAGCAGCCGAAGCCCGTCTCGCCGCGCGCGAGCAGCTTCATCGTCACGCCGACGGCCTCGTGCCCCTGGTCGACGAGCAGGGCCGCCGCCACGGAGCTGTCCACGCCGCCGCTCATCGCGACCAACGCTTTCATAGGCGCGCGGGCACGCTCCTCAAACGCTCGACGGCGCCGGGCAAGACGACGAGGAGGCGGTCGACGTCGGCCTCGCTCGAGCCCCAGCCGAGCGAGACGCGCAGGGACCCGGTCGCGAGCTCGTCGGGCACGCCCATCGCGGTCAGCACGTGCGAGGGCGTCGAGGCCCCGGAAGAGCACGCGGGGCCGGCCGAGACGCAAATACCCTCGAGGTCGAGCGCGATCACGAGCTGGTGGCCGTCGAGGCCCGCGAAGGAGAAATGCGCGCCGTTCGGCAGCCTTTTGTCGGGATGGCCGTTGAGGCGGGCGCCGTTGATCTTGAGGACGCCGGACTCGAGGCGCCTGCGCAAAGCGAGGTATTTTTCCGGATGCGCGGCATCGGCGGCGGCGAGCCGCGCCGCCACGCCGAGACCCGCGATGCCGGCGACGTTCTCCGTGCCGCCGCGGCGATTTTTTTCCTGATGGCCGGTGATCGAAGAGACCAGGCGCACGCCTTTTCTGATGTAAAGCGCGCCGACGCCTTTCGGGGCGTTGATCTTGTGTCCGGAGATCGAGAGCAGGTCCACGCCGAGCGCGGCGACGTCGATCGGGATCTTGCCCGCCGACTGCACGGCGTCGGCGTGCATCAGGGCGCCTTTCGCTCTCGCGAGCTTCGAGAGCTCGGCGATCGGCTGGATCGTGCCGACCTCGTTGTTGGCGTGCATGACGGTGACGACGCAGACGTCGTCGCCGATGAGCTTCTCGGCGGCCCCAAGGTCGACCATGGCGTGCCGGTCGACGGGGATCACGTCGACCGAGAAGCCGCGGCGCTTGAGGATCTTGAGCTTCTCGCGCACGGCGTCGTGCTCGATCGGCGACGTGACGATCCGCGCCCTCTTGCCCGCGCTCTCCTCGCGTGCCTGCCAGGCGGCCCCGGAAATGGCGAGGACGTCCGACTCCGAGCCGCAGGATGTGAACACGATCTCCCCGTCGGCCGCGCCGAGCAGCCGCGCGACCTCGCCGCGCGCGCGCTCGACGGCCTTGCGCGCCCGCTGGCCGAGAAGATAGACGGAGTTGGGATTGCCGAAGTCCTCGCGCAGGAACGGCAGCATCGCCTCGACGACCTCCGGGCGCACGGGAGTCGTCGCGTTGTGATCGAGGTAAACGAGAGGGCGCGCCGTCTTCGACATCAGGGACCGAAGCCGAAGCCCTTGAAGAGGTCTTGGTCGCCGCCCGGAGCGCCGGCTTTGTCGGCGCCCGCCGAGTCGGCCTTCTCGGGAACTCTCTCGCCGCCTGGAGCCGACGCCGCCGGCTTGGCGCCCGCCTTGCTGAACACCGGCGAGACGACCGACTTGCGGATGCCTTCGACGAAGGTGATGCGGCCCTTCTTCTGCTCGTAATAGAGCCTGAAGTTGCTTTGCTTCAACTGGGGCTCGTAGGCCTTGCCGAGCGTGTCGCGCTCCTGCTCCCAGCCCGGGTTATACACGAGCTTTCCGCGGATGTCGACGACGTGCGCGAGGATCGGCAGCGTGAAGCGCAGGCGATAAAAGCCGTTGGTGTCGCTGACTCCGGGGTCGAAGGAGCTGACGGCGAAGCCCTCGGTCTTGATGCCGCCTTCCTCGATCTGGCTCTCGCCGGAGGCCACGGCGCGCACGACGACGCCCTGCACCGGGTTGTCCTGATAATCCGTGATCACGCCCTGGATGTAGCCCTCGAGGAACTTCGTCTTCTTCGGCACGGAGATGAAGAGCAGCTCCTGGTTGCCCGTGAGCTTCTCGGTGATCGACAGGTCGACGACGCGGCCTTCCGCGAAGTCCTCCACGACGATCTGTTTGGCGCCTCCGCAGCCGGCCATGACGACGGCCGCGAGCGCGACCAGGGCGATTTTACGCACGTCGTATTTTATCATTTCGAGCTATTGATTGAGCTGGATCACGGCGTCGGAGGGCGGCGGCGTGCCGGTTTGCGCGGGCGGCGGCGATTGCGGCACCGGAGCCTCGAGCTTCTCCGGCGTGGCGCCGCCGGCCATCGCGGTTTTGATCTCGTTGCCGATCGGCGCGTTCTTGACGAAGAAGACGACGCGGCGGTTCTTGGAGCGGCCCTCCGGCGTGTCGTTGGAGGCGATCGGCCGGAACTCGCCGTAGCCGACGGCTCCGATGTGGTTCGGCGGAAAGCCGTACTTGTCGATCAAGAGACGCGCGATCGAGGTCGCGCGCGAGGTCGACAGCTCCCAGTTGGAGTCGTAGTACTCGTTGGAGATGCCCTGGTTGTCGGTGTGCCCCTCGACGATGATGTCGTGATCGGCGGCGAGCTTCTTCAAGACCGGCGCGACCTTGGCCAAAGCGTCGTCGATGGCCTGGGTCGTGTCCGCCGAGCCGCTCTCGAAGAAGGAGGCCGCGCCCTGCTCCTCGAGCGTGACGTGGAGGCCCTCCTTGTCGACCTTGGTCTCGGCCTTGATCTCCTTCTTGGCGATCATCTGGTCGATCTGGTCCTTGGCGTTGCCGACGTTCTTGTTCAACGCGGCCGACAAGGCGTAGAGGATGACGAAGAAGCAGACGAGCTCGGTCATCAGGTCGGCGTAGTTGACGAGCCACGGCGGCGCGGGATGGCCGATCTGGCAGACCTTGGGGTCGGTCTCGTCGATGAATCCTTTCGGCGCGCGCAGAGGCATGGGTTAGGCTCCGGGAGTTCCCGCCGGCGACGCGGGCGCCGCGGCAGCCGCTCCGGGCGCCGCCGCCGGCGCGCCGGGAGCGCCGGGCGCTCCGGGAGCGGGCGCGGCCGCCGGGCGTCCCTTGACCATGCGCTTGGCGGGCTCGAGGTAGGCCTTCAGGTTCTGCTCGACGACGGAAGGCGTGGCGCCGCTTTGAAGCAGCAGCACGCCGCGGATGATGATCTCCTTGACCAGCAATTCTTCTTCGGAACGTCGGCGCAGCTTGCCGCCCATCGGCAGGAACAAGAGGTAGCCCGAGCCGAGGCCGTAGAAGGCGGCGGCCAGCGCCAAGGCCATGCGGCGCGGCACGGCCGAGACGTCGTCGATCGTCGACAGCATCAAGATCATGCCGAGCACGGTTCCGATGATGCCGAAGGCCGGCGAGTAGGTGCCCATGGCGTTGAAGATCTCTTGGCCGACCTTGTGGCGCTCGCGGATGAAGCCGATCTCGGTCTCGAGCATGTTGCGGATGAACTCCTGGTCGGCGCCGTCGACGACGAGCTGGATGCCGCGGCGCAGGAAGTCGTTCTGGATCTTCTTGACGTCGCCTTGCAGCGCGAGAAACCCCTCCTTCTTGGCTTTCTGCGTCAGCGTCACGAAGGTCACGACGATGTCGGAGGTGTCCTCGCCGC
>CAZRIP010000168.1:0-4357 GCA_964600165.1 uncultured Elusimicrobia bacterium
GCGCGGCCATCGAGCGCGCTCCGGGACATTATTATTGGCACGCCGCCGGCGGCGTGCGCTACGCGCATTTTTACGACCGTTACCGCGTCCACTGGTACGGCTTCTACGCCGGACCGCACTTTTACTGGACGCGCTGGTGGGGCAGCCGCTGGTGGTGGTGGGATCCGCTTTTCGTCCGCTGGGTGTACTGGTATGACGGTTATTGGTGGTGGCAGGGCGGCGACGGATTGGTCTACGTCTACGTCAACAACAATTACTACCCTTACGATGAGGTCGTCGGCGGCGTGACGACGGTGGAGAGCCGCCCGCGGCAGCCCGCCGCGGCGCCCCCTTCCAACCCGAGCGCGGGGAAAGCTTATTACAGCCCCGACGGCGCGCGCATGATCCAGGTCTTCGGCGACCGCGACGACGCGTTCCTCTACGACGTCACGGGCGCGCAGCCGAAGTTCCTGGCTTATCTCGCGGCTAACGTCTCGTCCGCGCGCTTCACCGGCGGCGCGAGCGGCAAGGCGCTGACGCTCCTGCTCGACTTCAAGGACGGCACGTTCGCCGTCTTCGACGAGAACGGCCAATCGCTGACCGGAACGCCCGAGCCGGCCCAGCCGGTCAAGGCCGCGCCCGCGCCGGCCGTGCCGCAGCCCGAGTCGTCCGAGGCGCCGCCGCCCGCTCCTCAGCCGGGCGAGATACCCGGGACGCCGCCGGCGCAGACTCAGTAGGTCGACTCGACGATCCGGTAGACGAGCCAGGCGACGAGGCCGAGCGCGACGAGCGCGACTTGCGCGAAGGCCCAATGCACGTGCCGCCGGTGCTTTTGATCGAGCGCGCGATAGCCGCGTCCGACGTGCCGGTCTCCCAGGTGGAAGAGGTCTTTCAAGATCCACGCCGCCAGCGCCAAGCCGACGACGGCGGGCAAGAGCGGCACGGCCTGCGTCCAGCGGCAGACGCGCAGCTCGAAAGGATCGACCGTCTCTTGGCAGACGTCGACGGCGTAGTAGATCCAGGCGCCCGGCACGACGAGAGCCAGCGGCAGCAGGCCCCAGTGGATCGCGCGCGCCTTGCGGTGGATGCGGCGGTGATGATGAGTCGGGTCTACCATTGGGGCCCCTTGTCGAACGGCGAGCCGGCGTAATAAGCCGTCCGGCTCGGCGCGCGGCTCGGCGCGTCCGGGTGGGCGGCGTCATAGCGGTCGAAGGCGGGCTCGGCCGCGGCGCGAAACGCGGCCCAGGTCCGCTCGCAGCTCGGTGCCGGCGACAAGCCGCCCGCCTTCGCCTCGGCGTCGATCAAGGCCTGGCAGCCGAGCGGCTTTTTCGAGGGGTCGAACGGCGCCAAGGCCCCGGCCGCCTCCGAGAGAAGCAGCCGCAGAGGGGCTTCGTTGAAGCCGTTGCGCTCGCGCGCGCCGGCGGCGTGCTTTTCCGCCGCCGAGAGCACGGAGCGCACCTTCTCCGGCGGCGCGCCCGGCCAAAGGCCCGCCGCGCCCTGGAGGTAATCGCTAAAGAGCGAGAGCCTCGCCGGCGAGACGAGCGGCAGGTCCGGCCGCGTGGAATCGAAGAGGTGCCCGATCCCCGTGCCGTACATCCGCGCCGGATTGCGCAGGCGCGAGTGCGCGAACGAGTCGCCGTAGAGGTGGTAGGCGAAGCCGAGAGCGCAAAGATCGTCGGCGCGCTCTTGCGGCGCGCGCGCGTTCTCGACCTCCCGGCGCGTCGCGGCGACGGCCTCGCGCGCGGCGGCGCGCACGCCCGCGGAAGAGCCCCCGGTCAGCCCGTGCAGGAGCTGCTGCACGGCCGCCATGCGCCCCGCGGTCTCGGGCGCCCCGGCGCCGCGCGCGGCCCACTGCGCGTAATCCCACGGATGGCGCATCAGACGGCGGTAGACGTCGATCGCGGAGAGCTCGGGGGCCTCGTCGGGCAGCTGGGCGCAGGCCGCGACGAGCGCCTCGCCTTTAAAGCCGCGCAGCGCCAGGCGCACCGTGGCCGCGTGGTCCTCGCGCTGATACGCGGAGGCGGGCGGCGCGAGCAGGATGAGAAATAGGAGCCGGCTCTTCAATTCTTGAGGCGGCTTTGCACGATCTGGCGCAGCTCGAGCACGACGTTGACGTAGTTGTCCGAGTGGTTGTACGCGTAGATCGCCTTCCACGCCGGCGAGCGCTCGGAGAAGTCCGTCGCGCCGGGCGGGTAGCCCATCTTGACCAGGTAATTGGCGATCGAGGCGAGGACGTCGGGCCAGCGGTCGAAGCTGCGCTTGCCGTCGCCGTCGAAGTCGACGGCGTAGTGATTGAAGGTCGACGGGATGAACTGGCCGTAGCCGAACGCGCCCGCGTACGAGCCTTTGACTGAAAACGGATCGAGCTTGTCCTCCCAGCAGAGCTTCAGCCACTCGGCGAGCTCCCGCGTGCCGAAAGCGGAGCGCGACGGGATCTGCTCTGCCTGCGTGTCGAGGGCGTTGAAGACGACGTATTTTCCGGTGCCGGTCCCGTACGAGGTCTCCACGCCGACCAAGGAGAGCATCACGAGCGGATCGACGCCGTAGCGCGCGCCGACGGCCTCGAGGACGGCCGCTTGTTCAGAGGCGAAGCGGACGCCGCCGTCGATGCGGGCCGGGGTCAGGAAGATCAGGCGGTATTTCTCGTACGGGAGGGACTCCGCCGGCGTCCCGATGCGGCCCGGAACGTCGGGCAGGAACTCCCGGCGCGGGTCCGCGAAGGCGCCGCGGGCGAAGGACTCGGGGACGCCGGAGCCTTTGAGAAGAGCGACGACTTGGTCCTCGGTGCCGACGGCCCGGCCCGCGATCGCGGCGGGCGGCGGTGGCGGCGGCAGCTCCGGCGCGGCGGTCAAAGACAGCGCGAGGGCGAGGCCTTTCATCTCAAATCAGATTCTAGCACAGGCGCCGGGGCCAGCGGCCCCTTTTACTTCTTTGCATGGATGCAAAGAAGTGTTTTGGATGGTCGGTCCGGCCTAACCGATCAAAGCAGGCCGCGAGTCTTGGCGGCTTTCGCGGCCTCGGCGAGCTTGGCCGCGGTGCCCAAGTCGCGCCAGAAGGCGTTGTCGTCGCGATACGCCACGATGGGCTCGCCTTCTTTCGCCAGCCGCGCGTAGGCGTCGACGATCGGAAAGACGCCGTCCTCGGTCAGCTTCTCGAAGAGCTCGGGGCTGATCGCGTGCACGCCCATGAAGGCCAGGCCCATGCCCTCGCCTGCGCGGCCGACTAGGCGGTCCGCCGCGTCGAAGACGAGCGGGCGCTTGGTCTCCCGCTTATGAACGGCGAGCGTCGCCAGCGCGCCGCCGTCTGCGTGGCTGTGATAGAGCTTGCGCAAGTCGAGGTCGGTCAGCACGTCGACGTTGTGGACGAGGAACGGCCGGCCGTCGCCGAAGAACCACGCGGCTTTCTTCAAGCCGCCGCCGGTGTCGAGCAGGACGTCCTCGCGGGAGACGGCGAGCTTCATCCCGAAGTCGCGCGACTTGATGAAGGACTCCAGCCGGTCGGCGAAATGGTGGGCGTTGACGATGACGTCCGTGGCGCCGGCCGCGCGCAGGCGCGCGAGGACGATCTCCAGCATCGTCTTGCCGCCGACTTCGACGAGGGCCTTGGGTTTTTCGTCAGTCAGCGGGCGCAGCCGCGTGCCGAGTCCGGCCGCCAGGACCATCGCCTTCATTCGAACTTCGGCATGTCGCGGTGATCGAGGTCGACCGTCAGGCCGCTATTCTTGAAACGCGCGGCAAGGTGCGCCGCCAGGCGCTCGGCGAAGTAGACGGAGCGGTGCTGGCCGCCCGTGCAGCCGAAGGAGACCATGAGATCGGTGAAGTTGCGCTTTTGGTAGTCCTCGACGGCGTCGTCGACGAGGCCCGCGACGCGCTCGAAAAACCGGCCGACCGAGGCCTCTTTCTCGAGGAACTCGATCACGTCGCGATCGCGTCCCGTGGACTCCTTGTATTCGAGGAACCGGCCCGGGTTGGGCAAGAAGCGGCAGTCGAAGACGAAGCCGCCGCCGTGGCCCTTGTCGTCCGTCGGAGCCCCGTTCTTGAAAGAAAAGCTCTGAATCCGGACCGTCATCTTGAGCGAGGCCGCGCCGAACCGGCGCAGGTTCGACGACGCGACCATCTTGCGGAAGACCTCCATCAGCGCGGGCAGCTCGACGGGCAGCTCGGCGGTCCGCAGCAGGTGCTCGATGTTGCGGATCGCGTACGGGATGCTCGCGAGGAAATGGCTCTTCCTTTCATAGAAGCCGCGCAGGCCGTAGGTCCCCATCGCCTGCATGATGCGGATGAAGACGAAGCCGGGATAGAACTTGCGGAACTCGGCGGAGTCGACCTTCGCTTCCGACAGATATAAAGCGAGCAGGTCGTCGCGCAGCGCGAAGGGG
>CAZRIP010000169.1:0-4338 GCA_964600165.1 uncultured Elusimicrobia bacterium
GGGCCGGCCCTGATCGCGTCGGCCCTGCTGTCCTTTTCGTTGATCCGCGACGCGCAGGCCGCCGACGTGCTGGACCGCGCGGTCGAGGCCGAGCCGCGCGAGGCGTTCTTGCGCCGCCTGCGCAGCCAGGCGCGGCTGGCCGAGGGCGATCTCGCCGCGGCGGTGGCGGACTGCGAGGAGGCGAGCGTCCTCGACGAGGGCGCGGGCTACTTCGAGAAGATGCTCGGCGCGGACACGACGCGCTGGAGCTTGAAGGAGAAGGCCGAGGCGGCGACGCGCTACTTGGAGAAGAACCCGGACGCGTATTGGATGAGGGTCTATCGCGGCGACTGCCGCGGCGGCCCGGACGTCAACGACGCGATCGGGGCTTGGGAGGACTTCGAGGCGGCCGTCGAGGCGCGGCCGGAGTGCGCCTACGGCTGGGGCTATCTTTCGCGCGCGCGCCTGCGCCACGCGACCGCCGCCTCCGCGCTCGAGGCCATCGACCGCGCCTTGGCGCTGCGCCCCGACAGCGGCTGGCTCAACGTCTGGCGCGGCGAGATCCTGCGCCGGATCGGCGAGACCAAAAAGGCGCTCGAGAGCTTCGACAAGGGCCTGGCGCTCGACCCCGGCTACGAGTTCGGCTACGCCTGGCGCGGCGGCGCGCGCCGCGCGCTCGGCATGGCCGAGAAGGCGCTCGAGGACCTGACGATCG
The DNA here is from genome assembly GCA_964600165.1 of uncultured Elusimicrobia bacterium. Lineage (GTDB taxonomy): Bacteria > Elusimicrobiota > Elusimicrobia > UBA1565 > UBA9628 > CAZRIP01. The sequence goes on from CAZRIP010000169.1 coordinate 695, forward strand.
CGATCGAGCTCGAGCCGCATTACGCCTGGTCGCGCAACGAGCGCTCGCTGGCGCTGCGCGACCTGGGCCGGACCGAGGAGGCGCTCTCTGCTTTAGAAGAGGCCCTGCGCCTCGACCCCAAGCACGCCTGGAGCGCCAAGCCGGCCGCTTTCGACGCCGCTTTGAAGGAGCTCGACGGCGTGCTCGCGCGCGACCCGCGCAACGCTTGGGCGCGCGCCTGGCGCGGCGACATCAAGATCCGGATGAAGGATTTTCGCGCAGCCAAATCCGAGCTCGACAAGGCGCTCAAGGCCGAGCCGGGCCACGCGTGGGCGCTGGCGTGGCGAGGGCGCGCGCTCGACAACCTCGGCAAGCGCGAGGCGGCGCTCGCGGACCTCACGGCGGCGATCGCCAAGGAGCCGGGCTACGCCAACGCCCACGCCTGGCGCGGCCGCATCCTCTTCGAGACGGGGGAGACCGAGCGAGCCCTCGAGGATCTGCGCGAGTCCAACCGCCTCGACGGCAAATCCGCCTGGGTCCATCAATGGCAGGGCGACGCCGAGTCCGCGCTCGAGCGCTGGGCCGAGGCGAAGGCCTCTTTCGACCGCTCGCTCAGCCTCGACCCGCGCCACCGCGCGGCGCTTCTCGGCCGCGCGACGGCGCTCATCCGTCTTGGAGAAGGCGGCGCCGCGCGCGGCGACCTCGACGCCGCCGTCGACCTGCGTCCGGAGGACGGCAAGGCGCTCGCGCTGCGCGCGGCGCTCAACGAGCGCGAGGGCTTCCTCGTGGAGGCCCGGGCCGACGCGGCGGCGGCGCTCAGGGACCGCGCGGCTCTCTCAAAAACGGAGTTAGCGCAGGCGCGCGCGCTCGCGGCGCGCAAGCCCGCCGCCGGACCGGAGAGCGTGGCGGCCGCGCTGGCGGAGGCCGAGCGCCTCGGCCAGTCGGGCCTGCACGCCGAGCGCGCCGAGCTCTGCACGGAGATCCTGCGCCGCGACCCGAAGAACCGCGCCGCGCTCTACCAGCGCTCCGAGGCCTATCGCTGCACGGGCGACTACGCGCGCCTTCTGGAGGATTTCGACCGGCTCGTCGAGCTCTCGGAGCGGTCGCCGGAGATCGTCGTCGAGCGCGGCGTGCGCCGCCGGATCGCCTTCGATTTCAACGGCGCGCTCGAGGACGCCGACGCCGTGCTCAAGCAAAACGCCGACGACTCCTCGGCGCTGATCCTGCGCGGCGAGGCGCTGCGCAACCTCGGCCGCTTCGAGCCCGCGATCGCCGCGGCCTCGCGCGCGATCGCGCTCGCGCCGGGCTTCGCCTGGGCGCGCGTCGTGCGCGCGAAGGCTTACCGGCAGTCCGGCGCGCTCGACCAGGCCCTCGAGGACGCCGTCGCCGCGCGCAAGATCGATCCCAAGGACGGCAAGGCGGCGGCGTGGGAGGCGGACGCGCTGCGCGCGCTCGGCCGCGGCGACCAGGCCGTCGCCGCGCTCGACCGCGCCGTGGCCCTGGAGCCGAGCTGCGCGTGGGCGCTCGCGCTGCGCGGGGAATCCAAGCGAGAGCTGGGGCAAGCCCCGCAAGGGTTCGCCGACGTCTTCGCCGCCGTCCGGATGGACGGCAACTGCTCGTGCGCCTACGATTTCCTCGGGGCCGACCCTCCGGCGGTCGCCGGCGACGCCCGTTACGCCTGGGTCTTCGCCTGGCGCGGGGGCATCCACCGCAAGCTCGAGCGCTGGGCCGAGGCCCGGCGCGATCTCGACCGCGCCGTCGGGCTCGACCCCGCCTGCTTCTGGGCCAGGGCGTGGAGGGGCGAGCTCCTATTGGCCCAGGGCGACGCCAAGGCGGCGCTCGAGGACCTCGCGCGCGCCGCTTCCGATTTCCCGGGCTACGCCGACGGCCAGTCGTGGCTCGGGAGGGCGCTCTGCGAGTCCGGCCGCTGCGAAGAGGCCCAGGCCGCTTTCGCGCGCGCCCTCGCGCTCGATCCCGCGCACGTTTGGACCCTCGTCGGCGCCGGAGTCTGCCTCGAGCGCTCGGGCCGGCCCGCGGAGGCGCGCGGCTTTCTCGAGCGCGCGCGCGCGCTGGCGCCGGCGCTGTTCGAGGCTCAGTAGACGGCTGGAAAGTAAAGAAAGACGCTGGACAGACGCCCCGGCGCCAGCCGGCGCAGCGCCGCCCCGAGCTCGCGCGACGGCACTCTCTCGACGCGCCTCTGCCCGTACTCGGGCGAGTGCACGAGGATGGAATGATCTTTCGGGTAGGTCCGGGCGAGCGCCTCGAGCCGGTCGATGGCGCGCGAGACCTCGGCCTCGCAGCCGGGCGCCGACGACACGCCGATATAGATCAGCGCCGGGATCCTCGTCTGAGGCGCGACCTCCTCGGTCATCAAGAGCCGGACGTCGTAGATCTGCAGCCCGCGCGCGGACTCTTGGATAGTCTCCTGGGCGACGCAGAGAGCCTCGTCGATCGTCGAGATCGCGCTGAAGCTGCGCACCTCGACGCCGGCGGCGGCCGCTTTTTGAATCACCGCCTCGGCGAGGTGCCCCGAGTTGAGCGGGTGGCCGCGCGTGAGGAACGTCACGACCTTGCCCGGAGCCGTCATGGCCAAGATCTTATCGGCCCAAGGGCCGGCGTCGTCCCCCGAGAACTCGATGGGCCGGACGTCCTTGCAAAAGAGCGCGAGAAACTCCAGCGCCCCTTCGTTGCTGAGATTGTTGGCGATGATATCGGAGGCTTTGAGGAGCTCCAGCGTCTCCAGCGTCGCCTGCCGGGGGAAGTCGAAGCCGAGCCCGGCCAGATTGAGCGCCGCCGCGGCCGAGGCGCGGCGCTTCACGCGCGGGTCCCGGCGACGGCGGCCAGTCCCTCGGCCATCGAGGCGTAGGAGAACTGGGCGACGCTGCGGCCGAGCTCGCCGCTGGCCGAGAAGGCCGAGGCGGCCTCGGCATAGCGGCCGCCGGCGAAAGCGCGCAGGCCGCGGATGAATTCGGCGCGCTGGCGTCCGTCGCCGTCGCGCGCGCGATCCCAAGCCGCAAGCGTGGAAGCGAGAAAGCGTTCGTCGCCGCAATGGAGCGCGACGCGGGCGGCCTTCAGCCGGAAATGGTCGGGCACGGGAGAGAGCCGGATGCAGCGCTTCAAGTCGCGCAGCGCCGCGCGCGCCTTTCCCATGGCCCAATAGACCCCGGCTCGGGCCTCGAGGACGGGAAGGGGGTCGGCGGGGCGAAGAGCCAGGGCGCGGGAGAGCTCCCGGGCCGCCTCATCGTGCCGCTTGCGGCGCCAGAGCATCTTGCCGAGCTCGAGGCGGGCGGCGCAGTCGCGGGGGGAGGCTTCGGCCGCGCGCCGGAGGTCCTCGAGCGCCGCGTGGCGATCCGTTTCCGGCTGGTTTTGCGTCGACATTCCCGACGCAATTATAACAATGTTATACTTCCCGGCAACATGGCCGTCAACGCTTTGCCGCTCGTCCAAGACTTCGCGCTGACGGTCTTCGTCGCGCTCTGGGTCGTCGTCGGGGCCGGGGACTTGTCCCACCAGAAGATCCGTCACCGCGTGATGCTCGGCGGCTCGGCGGCCGTCGCGGCGGCCTACGCCGCGCTCCTGATCGTCACGATCCTCGGCGAATACGGCTGGGTCCACCGCTTCCTGCTGCCGCCCTATTATCACGTCATCCTCTCCCACGTCGCGCT
>CAZRIP010000170.1:0-4194 GCA_964600165.1 uncultured Elusimicrobia bacterium
GAAATCCGTGACCCTTCCGACGGGGTCGTCGAGCTTGGCGACGGCGCGTACGCCGTCGATCACTTTTCGAAGGCTCTTTTCGTCTAGTTTCAGCCGATCGACGAAAGCGGTCGTCCTCCCCTTGACGGCCGCGATATCCTGCCCGTTAGCCGCGAGGATCGCATCCTTCCTTTTAGAAATAGCCGCCGCGACGGCCAGCACGAGATCGTTCTTCGCCTTGGTGGAGCTCGCGGCGAGAAGGCGCGCGGTCGACTTGGCGCGCTGGGCCAGCCGATCCATCGTCATCCGTGAATCTGTGAATCTGTGAGAGTCTGGCCCCGTCATAAGATCGCCAAGTTGTCGCGGTGCACGACTTCGTCGGAGGGCTTGTGGCCCAGGACTTGCTCGATCTGCGTCGTCTTGAGGCCCTTCACTTTCTTCAAGTCCTCGGCCGCGAAGTTGCATAGGCCGCGCGCGAACTCGGCGCCGTCGGCGACGAGGCTGACGACGTCGCCCGCGGCGAAGGCGCCGGCCACGTCCTTGACGCCGGAAGGCAGCAGGCTCTTCGCGCTCTTGACGAGAGCCTCTCGCGCCCCGGCGTCGACGTGGATCTGGCCCTTCGGATGGGTGGCGAAGGCGAGCCATTGGCGTCTTTTGTCGAGCGGCGCCGCGCGCGGGGCAAACAGCGTACCGACCGCTTCGCCCTCGCCGATGCGCTCGAGCGTCCCCTTCTCGAGGCCGCCGGCGATGACGGCGGTGATGCCAGCGGCCGCGGCCGTGCGCGCCGCCCGGACCTTCGACTCCATGCCTCCAGAGCCCGAAGGCCCGGCTTTGCCGAAGTCGGGGAGCGACGCCGCGTCGAACTCCGCGACGAACTCGGCTCCGGAGTCCTTTCGCGGGTCGGCGGTGAAGAGCCCGGGCTGATCCGTCAGCAGCACGAGAAGGTCGGCGTCGCACAAGGACGCGACGAGCGCGGACAAGCCGTCGTTGTCGCCGAACTTGATCTCGTCGACGGCGACCGTGTCGTTCTCGTTGATGATCGGCACGACGCCCAGGCGCAGGAGCTCGAAGAGGGTGTTGCGCGCGTTAAGGAAGCGGCCGCGGTCGCGCAGATCTTCTCGCGTCAGGAGGACTTGCGCGACGGCGAGGTCCCGGCGCGCGAAGGCTTCTTCCCACGCCCGCATGAGCCGGCTCTGCCCGACGGCGGCCGCGGCCTGCTTGAGCTGAGTCGTGCGCGGCCGGGTCTTGAGCGCGAGGCGCTCGGCGCCGGCCAGGATCGCTCCCGAGGAGACCAAGACGACCTCGCGCCGCCGCTCGCGCAGCGACGCCACGTCGGAAGCGACGCGCCCGAGGGTCGCCGCGTCGAGCCGGTCGGTGCCGGCGGACAGCACTCCGGAGCCGAGCTTGACCACCCAGCGCCGGGACCTGGCAAGACCGCTGCGGGCGCCGGGCGTCATGCGGGCATTTTATCATAGCGTGGGCATTGACACCGCGGCGGACGGCCGCTATCCTCATAATGCCCATGGCCCCCGAAATGGCGCTTTACTGGAACCGCTGCAAGGACGGCGAATGGGCGGACCTGTTCGCCGTCGACCTCGACGATCCCCATTTTCAAGGCCTCGAAGGGGTCTACGTCATCTGGCACGGCGGCGACAGCCCGGGACCCGTGCGCGTCGGCCAGGGGATGATCCGCGACGCTCTGAGGGTGGAGCGGATCAGCCCCGAGATTCGGGTTTTCAAGCCGAGCGGGCTGTTCGCGACCTGGGCGCGCATCGACCGCGTCCGTCGTCCCGGCGTCCTGCGCTTCATCGCCGAGACCATCCGTCCGAAGGTCTTCTCGCCTCTTCCCGCCGACGCGCCGATCAAGGTCAACTTGGTCTCGAAGGACGTCCCGAAAGGGGCCGTCCCGGAGCCGTCCCAGCCCGAACAGTACTTCGAGAACCGGCCGTCCGCGCCGCGTCCGGCCACGGCGGTCGCGACCGCCGCCGAGCCGGCATCCGCCCCCGCACAGCCGGCGGCAGCGCCCGCGACGGCGGCGGCGGCGGCCGCGACGGCGTCCGACCCCGCGGCCGCTCCCGTTAAGGGCAAGTGGGTCTCCCCGCTTCAAAGCAAGTTCGACGCGCTGGTCGCCGAGCGCTACAGGAAGCCTCAGCAAGCCGCCGGCTTTTTCGGGGCCGCGAAGCCGAGGGAAAAGGACGAGACGCTCGTGCTGCACGTGATGCAATTGATCACGACGGAGGCGGTGCTGGCGTCGGCCTCGGACATCCACATGGAGCCGCTCGCGGACCGTCTACGTCTGCGCTTTCGCATCGACGGGCTCCTCGAGGCGGTGCTGGACATCCCGAACGCGCTCGACATCCGGCTGGTCTCGCACATCCGCGTCGCCTGCGGCCTCGACCCCGAGAAAAGCATCGGCACGGCCAGGCCCGAGGACGGACGCATGGGCGTGGTCGTCGAAGGCATGGAAGCCGATCTGCGCTTATCGACGTTCCCGACGCCTTACGGCGACAAGGCCGTCTTGCGCATCATCCCGCGCAGCGTCAACGTGCCGAAGCTCGAGGAGCTCGGCCTCCTGCCCGAGGCCGTCGCCGAGGTCGACGAGCTTGTCCACCGCCCGCAGGGCATGATCATCGTCACGGGACCGACCGGCAGCGGCAAATCGACGACCCTCTACACGATGCTGCAGCGCCTCAACGAGAGCAGCCGCAACATCGTCACGCTCGAGGACCCGATCGAGAAAAAAATCCCGGGCATCACCCAAGGCGTCCTGGCGCCGAAGGTCGGCTTCACGTTCTCCGAGGGCCTGCGCGCGATCCTGCGTCAAGACCCGAACGTCATCATGGTCGGCGAGATCCGCGACACCGAGACCGCCGAGATCGCGCTGAGCGCCTCGCTGACGGGCCACATGCTGCTGACGACCCTTCACACCAACAGCGCGCTCGGCGCGATCTCCCGGCTCATCGACATGAAGCTCGAGCCGTTCTTGATCGCGTCGGCGCTGTCCGGCGTCTTCGCCCAGCGCCTGGCGCGGCGCATCTGCCTGAAATGCCGCGAGGAGTACGTCCCGAGCAAGCCCGAGCTGGCGCAGATCGAGGAGCTGGCCCGCCGCGCCGAGATCCCGATGCCGGCGGGCTTCGGCGCTAAACTCTTTCGCGGCGCCGGCTGCGCGGTCTGCCGCGACACCGGCTATCAGGGACGGGTGCTTCTGCTCGAGTACATCATCGTCACGCCGGTCCTGCGCCAGCTGATCCTCAAAAACGCCCCGGTCCGCGAGCTCCAAAAGGCCGCGCTCGCCGGGGGCTCCCAGCTGCTGTTCCAGAACGGCCTGCGCAAAGCCTCCGAGGGGCTCACCACGGCGGAAGAGCTCGCGCGCGTCGTCGGGATCGAGCAGTAGCGGCCGTTACTCGCCGACGACGCGGAGCAGGTACTGCCCGTACTCGTTCTTTCGCATCGGCTCGGCGAGCCGGCGGACCTGCCCGGCGTCGATGTAGCCGAGATGATAGGCGATCTCCTCGAGGCAGGCGACCTTGAGCGCTTGGCGCTCCTCGATGACCTGGATGAAGGTCGACGCCTGCAGCAGCGCCTCGTGCGTGCCGGTGTCGAGCCAAGCGATGCCGCGGCCCATCTTCTCGACGTGGAGCTCTCCGCGCTTGAGATACGCCTTATTGACGTCGGTGATCTCGAGCTCTCCGCGGGCCGAAGGCTTGAGCTTGGCCGCGATATCCAAGACGTCGTTGTCGTAGAAATAAAGGCCCGTGACCGCGTAGAAGGACTTGGGCTTGGCCGGTTTTTCTTCCAGCGTCGCGGCTTTGCCTCCGTGGTCGAAGGACACGACGCCGTAGCGCTGCGGATCGCGCACCTGGTACGCGAAGACCGTCGCGCCCTTTTTGCGTCCGGCCGCCGAGCGCAAGTAGTCCGGAAGCCCGTGCCCGTAGAAGATGTTGTCGCCCAGGATGAGCGCCACGCGATCCTTGCCGACGAAGCCGCGCCCGATGACGAAGGCCTGCGCCAAGCCTTCGGGCTTGGGCTGCGCGGCGTAGGTCAAGCGCAGCCCCAGCGCCGAGCCGTCGCCGAGGAGCCGTTCGAAGGACGGCTCGTCTTCCGGCGTCGTGATGATCAGGATGTCACGGATGCCGGCGAGCATCAAGGTCGACAGGGGATAGTAGATCATCGGCTTGTCGTGGATCGGGACGAGCTGCTTGCTGACCGCCCGCG
>CAZRIP010000171.1:0-4162 GCA_964600165.1 uncultured Elusimicrobia bacterium
CGGGACTCTTCTCGGGCGCGGGACGGCCGCAGAGGGCGCCGAACTTCTTGAGCAGGGCGGCGACGTCTTTCATGTCGCCTTTGAGCAGCAGGACGTGCCGCCGGGGGTCCTGCGTCGTCGGCGCCGGCTTGATCGTCCACTTTTCCACGCTAGAGCTCCGAGGGAAGCAGCATGATCTCGACGAGCACGTCGACGGCGGCCGAGCGCTTGAGCATGTCGTCGGGGGCGACTTCCCTGAAATCGATCTTGGCCTCTTTGAAAGCGGCGGCGAGCGAGCGGCGGCGCTCCTCGGGCATGCCCTCGATGATGCCCAAAACGGAGACCGCCTTCGAATCCTGGACGCGTCCGATGATGCCGGGAAGCTCGGTCTGAGCGTCGATCTGAAGCAGCAAGGCGCGCCTGAGAAACAGCGGCTTCTTCGAGACGGTCTGGGCGGATTGGGCCAGGAAATCGAAAAACTCCTTGACCTTCGGCGCGTAGGCGGCCAGATAGAGAGCGGCGACGCGGCGGACGGACTCGGGCGGCGCCTCGGGCGGCACGCCGTCCTCATTCGCCACCTCCGGGGGCGGAGGCTCCGACGCCTTAGCGGGAGCAGGAGTCGGCGTCGGAGCGGGTTTCGGGAGAGGCTCAACCTTCGGCGGCGCGGGTTCGGCGGGAGCGTCGAGCGAAATCTCTAGCGGCGGGCGCGTCGGCGGCAAGCCCGGCGTTTTCTTCGGCGGAAGCGTCGCTTCCTTTTTCGGGACCGACAGCGTCCCTTCGCGCGGCGCGAGCTCGATCTTGAGATCCGTGTTCGCCCCCGAAGGGGGCAACGGTCCCGACGGCTTCTGCGGGGCGGGCGTTGCCGGCGGGACGGCGGCGGAAGCCGGCGCCGGCTTGGGCGGTTCGACCGGAGCGGGCTTGGCGGCGACGACTGGCGCGGGTTTCGGCGGCGCGGCGGGCGCGGGTTTCGGCGCGGGAGTCGGCACCGGGACTGCGCCCGGCTGGGGCTTGGCGTAGGGAGTCTTCGGCACGGGCGCCGGCGCGGGCGCGGGCGCGGGCGCGGGAGGCGGCGTCACCACCGCGGGAGGCGGGATCACGGCCGGAGGCTCCGCCGGTGGCGGCGCCATCTGCACCATTTGCGCGGCGCCGGCGTCGGCGTCGCCGAGGTCGGAAAGGATGTGGTCGAGGTCGGTGAGGATCTCCTCGATCTTCTGATCGTCGGACGGGCGCTCGTCAGCCATTGCTTGCGACGGACGCCCCGGCGGTCAAGCCTTGGATCTTGAGCGCGATGTCCTGCGGCACGGTCGAGCTGTCGATGGCGGTCTTCGACTCGATCTTGCCTTCTTGGAACAAGCGCACGAGGTCCTGATCGAAGGACTGCATGCCGTAGTAACCGCCTTTCTCGAGCACTTTGTAGATCTCCTGGACTTTGCCTTCCAGGAGATTCTGGCGCACGTTGCTGTTGTTGATGAGGATCTCGACGGCCGGGAAGCGCGACTTGCCTCCCTTCGCCAGCACGAGCCGCTGCCCGACGACGCCCCGCAGGCAGTTCGCGAGCTGCATGCGCACGTGGACGTGCTGGTGGGCGGGATAAGCGTCGACGATGCGCTCGACGGCTTGCACCGTGTCGATCGTATGCACGGTCGACAAGACGAGGTGGCCGGTCTCGGCCGCGGCGATGGCGGCCTGCATCGTCTCGAGATCGCGCATCTCGCCGATCACGACGACGTCCGGATCCTGGCGCAGGATGTGCTTGAGCGCGGAAGCGAAGCCCTTGGTGTCATGGCCGACCTCGCGCTGGACGATCGACGCCTTGACGTCGGCGTGGTAGAACTCGATCGGGTCCTCGATCGAGATGATCCGGTAAGGATACGTGTTGTTGAGATGGTGGACGAAGGTGTTCAAGCTCGTGGTCTTTCCGGCCCCGGTGATGCCCGAGAAAAGGATCAGGCCGCGCGACTCCTCGGCGAGCTTCTTGAGCATGGCGTCGGGGAGGTTCAGCTCGGCGAACGTGCGCAGCTTCATCGGCACGACGCGCAGCGTGATGCCGACGGAACGCCGCTGCCGGAACACATTGACGCGAAAGCGCGAGACGCCGTCGAGGACATAGGCCGTGTCGAGCTCGTCTTCGGCCTCGAACTGCTTCTGCTGCTCGGGCGTCATCATCGAATAAGCGATCTTCTTGACGTCGTCGGCCGAGAGCTTCTGAAGGTTCGAGGCCAGGATCATCGCGCCGTGCAGACGGAAGGCCGGCACGGAGTCCGCCTTGAAATGGATGTCCGAGATCTCTTTCGAGACCATCAACTTGAGCAGGCTTGCGATGTCTATGGCCATTTTGGCTACTCTCTGACGACCTCGATTCCCCGCAGGACGAGCCAATCCGACGCCAGCGGGCTGATGATCGCGTCCCTCGGAATTGTAAGGCGCTTTCCGTCGGGTGTCAACCTCTGCCGGATGTCATATTCCGACAGGAAGAGTCGGCCGCGGGGGGCCGCCTGCTCCTTGCCGGAGACGCCGGCTTCCGATCTCGACTCACCCCGGGGTAAGTCGAGATTTTTGAGGGGTTTGATGTGACGTCCGACCGTTTCGATGATGAGATCGATCAGGTCGTCGCGAGTCAGCACGGCCGGGACGGCTTACTTGCTGACCGTGATCGCGATCTTGTCGAGATACTTCTCGAGATCGTCGTGAGGCCGCGGGATCACGTGGACGGAGACGAGCTCGCCCACCTTCTGCGCCGCGGAAGCGGCCGCGTCGACGGCGGCGCGCACGGCGCCGACCTCGCCGCGGCACAGCGTCGTGACCAGACCCGAGCCGACCTTCTCATAGCCGACGAGGCGGACTTTCGCGGCTTTCGCCATCGCGTCGGAGGCTTCGATCATCCCGACGAAACCCTTGGTTTCGACCAGCCCGAGCGCTTCTTTGCCTTCCGCCATTTTTCTTTCTCCTTCGCTAGTTCTGGTAACGGTCGTCGCGGCTGGACTGATTGTTTCCTTCGGACTCGAGCATGGCGTTGCAGCCCGGGCAGCGCTTGGCCGGGCTGTAGGTGCGCAGGCACTCGTCGTCTTCCGGCCACCACTCGTCGAAATACATGTCGGCCTTCTTGTGGCACTTGAGGCAGAAGCGCTCCATCGCCCCGCCGCAGCAGGGGCAGAACTTCGGGAAGGTCTCGCTCTGGTGATGGCTCAAGGAGCCGCAGACGCCGCACTGGATGTCGACGCGCAGCTTGAACTTGACCGGCTTGTTCTTGTTGTCCATTCTCGATCTCCCTAGTAGCCTTTGCCTTCCGCCTTCGAGTCGGTGACGATGGCGACGGAGGCCGAGGTGCCGAGCCGCGTCGCGCCCGCGGCGATCATGGCCGCCGCCGCCTGCGCGTCGCGGATGCCGCCGGACGCTTTCACGCCCATCGAAGGGCCGACCGTCTGGCGCATCAGCTTGATGTCCTCGACGGTGGCGCCGCCGCCGCCGAAGCCGGTCGAGGTCTTCACGAAATCGGCGCCGGCCTTCTTGCTCATCGCGCAGGCGCGGACCTTTTCCTCGCTGGTCAGAAACGACGTCTCCAAGATCACCTTCAAAACGTGCCCCCGCGTGGCGTCGCGCACGGCCTTGATGTCGTCGTAGACGACGACGTCGTTGCCGGACTTGAGCGCGCCGACGTTGATGACCATGTCGATCTCGTCGGCGCCGTTGGCGATGGCGTCGCGCGCCTCGATGGCCTTGACGGTCGGCGTCGTCGAGCCGAGAGGGAAACCCACGACCGTGCAGATCTTCACGCCCGAGCCGCGCAGCAGTTGCGCCGAGAGCGCGACGTAGCTCGGGTTGATGCAAACGGAGGCGAAGCAGAACGCCCGCGCCTCCTCGCAGAGCTTGGCGATCTCTTCCTGGGTGGCGTTGGGCTTGAGCATCGTGTGATCGACGTAGCGCGCCACGTTCGTGCCTTTCTTGGTCGGATGGCAGACCGCGATGCGGTCGGCGCCGACGGCTTTGAGATCGTGCTCGGAGACGGCGCAGCGCGGGCAGTCGGCCTTCCCGGTATGGTCGTGCTCGTCCGCGGAGACGGCTTTCGCGGCGATCTTGGACTGCGGGCGTGAATCGCCCTGGCCCTTGTACGTCCACTCCTCGGAGAAAATCTTGCCCGCCGTGCCGATGGTCGTACGGGTGTCGCTCGCCGGAGACATCCCCT
>CAZRIP010000172.1:0-4000 GCA_964600165.1 uncultured Elusimicrobia bacterium
AATCGGCGGCGAGATCCGCGGCGGCGAGCGCGATTGCTTCGCCTACGCGCTCGCCGCCGCGAAGGCGGCGCTCGCCGACGCCGCGCTGTCGCCGCCCGCGGGCGCGGGCGCGGGCGTGGCCCTCGGCACGACGTCCGGCGACGAGTGGCTGTTGGAGCGCGCCTTCGCCCCGGCGATCGACGCGGGCGGCGGGCCGACAGAAGCCTTCGCGCAGGCCCGGGATCTCGCGCCCGCGAACCTCCCGGCGCGGCTGTCGCGCGCTCTGGGGCTGAGCGGCCCGACGGCGATGCTCACAACCGCTTGCGCCGCCGGGAACTACGCCCTGGCCTTCGCCTTCGACCGCCTGCGCGCCGGCGCCTGCGACGCGATGCTCGCCGGCGGCGTCGACGTCTTCGCGCCCGTCATCTTCGCCGGTTTCAACCGCCTTCTCGCCGTCGCGCCGGACTATCCGTCTCCCTTCTCGCTCGGCCGCCGCGGCCTGATCCCCGGCGAGGGCTGCGCGATCCTCGCGCTCGAGGACTGGGATTCGGCGCGCCGGCGCGGCGCGAGGATCCACGCCGAGCTGCTCGGCTACGGCGCGAGCTCGGACGCTTTTCACGTGACCATGCCTTCCGCGGAGGGCGTGGCGCGCTCGATCGCCGACTGCCTGAGCAGCTGCGGCTTGTCGCCCGAGGACGTCGACTACGTCAACGCCCACGGCACCGGCACGCCCGCCAACGACAAGACCGAGACGGCGGCGCTGAAAAAAGTGCTCGGCCCTCGGGCCGCGGCGACGCCGGTCTCGTCGATCAAGGGCGTCCTCGGCCACGCCATGGGCGCGGCGAGCGCGTTCGAGGCGGTCGCCTGCTGCCTCGCGCTCGAGACCGGCGTCCTGCCGCCGACCGCCCATCACGCGCCCGGCGATCCGGACTGCGACCTCGATTACGTCGGCGAAGGCGCGCGCAAGACGGATCCCGAGGTCGCGCTCTCCGACGCGTTCGCGTTCGGCGGCGGCAACTGCGTCGTGGCCTTCGCGAGAGCCCGCGAGCGCCGCGCGCCGCCGCCCGCGCCGCGCGCCGCGCGGGTCTTCGCCGGCGCCGTCGTCCACGGACAGGCGCGGCGGCGCGAGGAACTGATGGCCGCCGTCGAGGCCGCATTGCCGGGCAAGGACCTCGGTTTTCTGGATGAGCCGATGGCCTACGCCCTCCTCGGCTGCGCCGAGCTCTTGAAAAAGTCCGGCCTGCCGGATCCGGCCGGCGAAGGCGTCGGGCTCGCCCTCGAGTCCTCCGGCGAATGGGACAGCCTCTACGCGTTCTATAAGGACCTGCGCGCGCAGGGGCCTCAGGGCGTGGAGCCGAGGCTTTTCCCGAACGTGCTCGCCAACGCCGCGGCCGGGCGCGCCGCGATCGCCTTCGGCTTGAAGAAGCTCAACCTGAGTCTGGCGGGCTCCTTCTCCGACGGCGAGGGCGCCGTCGCCGCGGCCTTCCATTTTCTGCGCGCGCGCGGCACGGGCGTCGTGCTCGCCGGCGGCGTCGACCGCGGTTTTACGCTCGTCTCGTTGTGGAGCGAGGACGCGCTGCGGGCCGCCGGCCAGAAGCCGCTCTTCGAGTTCGTCGAGGCCGTCGAGAGCTTCGACGGCGGCGTCGCCGGCGCGCGGCCGCCGTTGCCGGAGGCGCTTGCCCGCGCGGCCTCGGTCGAGGTGGGGCACGACGGGCGCGGCCGCTTCGGCGCGCGGGTGCGTCTGACGCTGCGCCCGGCTTGACAAGAGCCGGCGCTCCTGTTATCTAACGAGCATGGCGGAGGCGGCGCGCGTCTTCGAGCTCGAGCGGCCCATCCAAGAGGTCTGGAGGGTCTATTCCGACTTCGAGGTGTGGTCTTCCTGGTTCGACGTCAACGCGCTGATCGTGTCCCGTCTCCACCGGTTCCAATGGCTGGGAGCGCCGGGCCCCGGCGCGAGCATCGCCGTCGAGGTCAACGGCGCGCGCGGCGTCGAATGGCTGGCCAAGGAATGGGATCCCCCGCTGCGCTACCGAGTCGTCGGCGCCCATCCGGGAGCGGCGGCGTTCTCTTTCGCCGCCACGCTGACGCGGCAGACCGACGTGTCGACCTTGGTCGACCTCAAGCTCGTCTTGCACCCCCTCGGCCGGCTGGGCCGCCTGTGGTCGTCGGAGTTCTTCGCGCGCTGGCGGCTCGAATCGATGACCGCCGTCGCTCACCGCCGGCTGGCGAGCGTGGAAGCATAAAAAACGGTAAAAACGTCCCGTTCCCATTGACAAGTCAAGACCTCCGTACTACACTATCGCGACGCGGGAAACACTTCATTCGAGCGTCAAAAAATAGAGCTTATGGCGAGCTTTTTCGAGAGAAATAAAAGAAAGAGCGTCCTCGCGCTGCTTCTGCTTTTCTTGAAGTGGCGCAAAGGCTTGGGGCCTTTGCTGTTGATCGTGATTCTGCTCATGCTGATGTCGTTCGCGCCGGGCAATCTGATGGGCATTTGCCTCGCGGGCCTTTCGCGCGTGCCGGGCGGCGCGTATTTCGCCGCGGCGATGACGTGGTCGGCGTCGAAGGCGGGGCTCGAGATCGGCGGCATCCCGCGCCAAGGCTCCTATAGCGATTATGTCTCGGCGTTCCGGCTCGCCGGAGATCAGGGCTTCGCCTCCCTCTTGCAGAAGCGGTCGTTCAAGGACCTCATCGACGCTTTCCACGCCGCGCGCTACGACCGCGACGCCGCGATGGCGCTGCTCTTTCGCAACGGGGCGGGCGTCTACGGCGGCGCGGGCGGCTACGGCGCGGGCCGCAACGGCGGCGCGGGCGGCTACGGCGGCGCCGGCGGCGCGGGCGGCGCGGGGGGCGCGGGAGGGTTCGGCAGCGCCGGCCCCTTCGGCGGCGCGGGCCCCTTCGGCTGGGGCGGGGCTTCGGGCCTCAATTTCATCACCGGCGGCGCTTCGATGTTGGGCGGTCCCGGAGGGATGGGCGGCGCCGGCGACATGTAGGGCCGGATCGCCCAGGGCGGCGGCAAGTCGGTCTCCGGCGTCGTCAACCCCGAGGACGCGAAGAACCTTCCGGCGGGCGTGTCGCTCGACGAGGCCGACCTCGAAGGCGAGCGCGCCGGCATGGTGCGGTCCGCGCTCGGCGCGGGCTTGAATCCCGACGATTTCCTCGGCGGCTCGGGGGCCTTCGCCAGCAGCGCTTTCTTCGGCGTCGCGGGCCCGATGGGCCAAGCCGGCCCCATGGGCGCGGCCGGCAAGAAAGGCGCCAACGGCAGCAAGATCAGCAGCTTTAAATACGGCAACGGCTCGACGGGCGGCGGCGCGCGCTTGACGCAGACGACCCGGCGCGGCGGCGGCTCGATGAACCTCGGGCGCCGCGGCATGAGATACAGCCACGCTCTCGGCACCTTGCGCGGGATGGCGACCGTCAACGGCGAGATCCGCGACTCGACGACGATGGAGGCGGCGGCGGACGGGAGCACCGAGCAGTGGGAAGGCTCGCCGCTCGACGGCTCCCAGGCGCAGCTGCCGAACACGCCTCCGTCGATCGGGACGCTGGGCGGCGGGGGCGGCACCGGCGGCGGTGGCGGCGGCACGCCGGGCAATCCGGGCAACCCCGGCAACCCGGGCAACCCCGGCAACCCAGGCAACCCCGGCGTCCCGGGCATCCCCGGAAATCCGGGGGACCCGACGGGCGGCAACTATCCCACCGGCGGCAATTATCCGGGCTACATCCCCGGCGATCCCGGCATCGTCTGCACGTCCGAGCAGCTCGCGGAAGGGATGGTCTCCGACGGCACTCAATGCGTGCCGAAGGTCGACACGGGGACCAAGCAGGACGCCGCGGGCTATCAAGATGATCTCAAAGGCATTCAAAACGATATCCTCGACTCGATTCCCCTCTATCTCGGCGCCGCCGGATTGGTCGCGGCCGGCGTGACGCTGCTGAGCTCCGGCTGCACGGCGCCGATCGGCCTCGCGATGATCGCCGCCGGCCTCGGCCTGCTGGTCGGAGGCTTGGCCAAGGACGC
>CAZRIP010000173.1:0-3885 GCA_964600165.1 uncultured Elusimicrobia bacterium
TCGGCCCCGGTCCACCAGAACCCCACGCGCGTGACGATCCACCATACCGACGGCCCGCAGACGATGACGGTCGACCAAAGCCGCGCCACCGTCAAGAGCATCCAGGAGTTCCATCAGAGGTCGGAGAAATTGGGCGGCCGGGAATGGGCCGACATCGGCTACCATTTCCTGATCGACGGCGGCGGCAACGTCTTCGAGGGCCGCCACGCGGACGTGATCGGCGCGCACGTCTGGCAGCACAACACGAACAACATCGGCATCGCCAACATCGGCGACTACAACCGCGACCAGTTGACCGAGGCGCAGAAGACGACCCTCAAGCGGCTCATCGTCTTCCTCGCCTTGAAATACCACACCGATCCGAGGCAATCGGGCTTCATCGAGGGCCACCATCACTTCACCCAAAACGACACCGACTGCCCGGGCAAGAACGTCGACGCTTTCCTGCCGGAGCTGCGGCGCCTCGTCGGCGAGGACGCCGTGGCAGTCATCTCTCAGGGCACCGGGTTCGTGCCGCTGCTCGTCAGCGACGCCCCGTCGTCGCCGTCGGCCTGAGCGCGTGCGCCGGCTCCTCGTCCCGCTCGCCGCGCTCGCGCTCGCGTCCTGTTCCAAGGCGTCGGTGCGCCCGGGCTCGACGGTCAAGCTCTTCTACACGGCGTTCGTCGACGGCGCGGCCTACGACTCCAACGAGGGCTCCGATGGCATCAGGATCACGCAGGGCCGCCGCGAGCTCGTCCCGGGCTTGGACGACGGCCTCCTGGGAATGAAGACCGGCGAGACCAAGGATATCCTCGTGCCGCCCGAGCGCGGCTACGGCGAGCGCGACCCGAAAGCGATCGAGTCGATGCCGCTCAAAGACTTCGGCGAGCTGGCCGCGCGTCTTTCGCCGGGAGCGACCGTCCATGGGATGCGCGGCGGCAAGGCCGCCGAGGCCAAGGTCGTCTCAGTCGAGAACGGCAAGGCCGTTCTCGATTTCAACCACCCGCTGGCCGGAAAGACCGTGCGCTTTCGCGTGCGCGTGGCCGAGATCCGCTAGACCGCCGGGCCTTGCCGCGCCTGGCGTTGCGCGCCGGATGGGGTCGCGAGCGGCGCGGCTCCTTGACAGGCGCCGGCTTGTGATGCGCGGTCTGCACTTGCGGCTCCGGCCAGCGGCCGGTCTCGTCTCTGAGGCGGTTGCGCAGCGATTGATTGGGGGCCATGGCGTCCTCCCGTAAGCTTTGGTCGACCTCGCGGATGTCCTTCCACGGGTCCTCGTCCGCGAGGCGGCGCGGCGCGTTTTTGACGTTGAACTGGTCGGGCTTGATCTCGCGCAGCTCGTCCCAGAAAACGGGCATCGCCACCGTCGCTCCGGCGCGCGCGCGCGTGGAATACGGCGCGACGGCCGTCGCGCCCCGGCCGTTGCGCAGGTAGTCGATGAAGATGCGTCCGGGGCGCTCGGCCTTGGCGAGCTGCGCGGTGTAGCGCTCAGGGTCTTGGCGGGCCAGGCCCTCGGCCACGCCTTTAGCGAAGGCCTTGACCGCGTCCCAATCGGCGCGCGGGAGGAGCGGCACGACGACGTGCAGGCCCTTGCCGCCCGTGGTCTTGACGAAGCTCTCGAGGCCGAGCTCGGAGAGGAGCTTTCGCAGCGCGAGCGCGCCGAGGACGACGTCTTTCCACGCGACGCCAGGGCCGGGGTCGAGATCGAAGACGACGCGGTCGGGGCGCTCCAGGTCCGTCGTCTTGCTGCCCCAAGGATGGATCTCGAGCACGTTCATTTGCACGAGGCCGAGCACGCCGTCCAGACCCTCGACGAACGAGTACGCGCGCGGCTCGCTCTTCTCGGTGATCGTGATCCCGCGCACGGCCTCCGGGAACGCGTCGCCGACGTGTTTCTGGAAGAAGCATGGCCCCCCGCAGCCCGAGGGGCAGCGCACGAGCGCGAGCGGGCGAAAGGCGAGCTCAGGAAGCATGCGCGGCGCGACGGCGGCGTAGTAATCCGCGAGATCGCGCTTGGTCACGCCTCGGTCGGGGTAGACGACGCGGTCGGGATGCGTGAGCGCGACGGACGGCGAGGCCGCGGCGGCGGACTTCGGCTTCTCGACGCGGACATCATCCGCGGACTTGTCCTCGCGCAGGCCTTCAAAGCGCGCCTGGCGGACGATTCCTTCGTCCGTCCACTCCGAGAACGCGACCTCGCAGACGAGCTTGGGCTCCACCCAATGGACGCCGTGTTCCGGCACGCGAGCGGAGAACGGCGACGACCGCGACCCGAGGGCGCTCAGCTTGCGGTAAAGGGATTTGAGCGAGGCCTCGGTGAATCCGGTCCCGACCTTGCCGACGTAGCGCAGTCCGCTCTTGTCGCGCGCGCCCAGGAGCAGCGCCCCGAAGTGCGAGCGCGAGCCGCCGGGCCCCGTGAAGCCGCCGATCGTGAATTCTTGCCGCAAAAGGCATTTCGCCTTGAGCCAGAGCTTGCCGCGCCCGCCGCGGTACGGCGCGTCGGCGCGCTTCGAGACGACGCCTTCGAAAGACAGCCGGCACGCTTCGCGAAAAAAGGCCCCGCCGTTACCCAATACATGGTCGCAATAACGCAAGCCTTCCGGCGGCGAGCGCAGCAGCGCGGCGAGCGCCTTCTTGCGCTCGAGCAGCGTCGCGTCGCGCAGGTCGCGCCCGTCGAGATAGAGCAGGTCGAAGATGAAGTAAGTCAGCTCGGCCGGACGGCGCTCGTCGAGCTCGTTTTGCAGGGCTTGGAAGCTCGGGCGCGCCCGCTCGTCGAGGGCGACGACCTCGCCGTCCAGGAGCGCCGACTTCAGAGGCAGTCTCTCGATCGCCGCGGCGAGTTTCGGGAAGCGAGACGTCCAATCGTTGCCTCGCCGCGTGAAGAGGCGCGCGCGGCCGTCCTCGAGGCGGCACAAAAGACGGTATCCGTCGAGCTTGAACTCGTGGAGCCACTCGTCGCCTTCCGGCGCGGCGGCCACCAGCGCGCAGAGCTGCGGCTCGAGCTCTCGGGGCATCGGGGCCTCGCGCGCGCCCGGGATCGCGGTCGCGTCGAGGGCATGCTCGTCCTTTCCCTTGATGAGCAGCCAGTTCTCTTTGCCCGGCTCGGAGCGCCGAAGACGGATCAGATCCCAACGCCCGCGCAGCTTGCGGCCATCGAGCCGGAACTTGAGATGGCCTTTGCGATACGAGGCGGCGGGATCGCCCTCGGGGACCCAAGTACCTCGGTCCCACAATGTGACGGTCCCGCCGCCGTACTCGCCCTTGGGAATCTCGCCCTCGAAAGTCCCGTATTCGAGCGGGTGATCCTCCACATGCACGGCGAGCCGCTTCTCTCGCGGATCGAGGCTCGGACCCTTCGGGACGGCCCAGCTTTTGAGCGCTCCGCCCCATTCGAGCCGAAAATCGTAATGCAGCGTGCGCGCGGCGTGGCGCTGGACGGTGAAGGCCAAGGCCCGGCCGTCGCGCGCCTTCCCCGCGCCCGACGGCTCGGGGGTCCTCTCGAAGCGCCGCTTGCGGCGATAAGCCTCGAGTCCCATCAGTGAAGCAGGCGCGAGCGCGGCCCCGTCCCTTTGCCTTTCTCGACGCGGGCGACGCTGGCCTTGAGCAGCGCCATGAGGTCTTCCGAGGGGGCGCCCGGCTTCGGCTTGGCGCCGCTTTTTTCCTCCTTCTCGACCTCGAACGCGCGGCCCTCTTTCGCCTTGCGCACGATAAAGGCGAGCAGCTCCTCGCGGTAGTGGTCCTTATATTCGGCCGGCTTCCAGTCGGCCTCGAGGTCCTCGATCAGGCGCGCCGCCATCTTGAGCTCGGAATCGGAGATCTTGAGTTTTTTCGCGTCGCTCTCGGGCAGGTGGAGCTCGGAGGGATCGCGCAGCTCGTACTGGTAGCGCAGCAGCTCGAGCATGAGCGCCG
>CAZRIP010000174.1:0-3815 GCA_964600165.1 uncultured Elusimicrobia bacterium
TGTCGGCCGAGGTCGAGCTGATCAGGACCAGGCTTCCTTGGATCGACGAGCCGCCCGCGAAATGGTAAGGCGCGCTCGAACCGTTGACGGCGAGCCAGAGGTTGCTGCCCGATTGCGCGGCGCCGGCGGCGTTGCCGATGGAAGAGACGGCGGCGGTCGCGTTGAGCGCGCCCTGCGGCGAGAAATTCCACAGGCCGAGCTCCTCGTTCTGCGCGCCGTTGGGCGCGAGCGCGCCGGCGATCGTCACGTTGCCCGAGTTATCGAAGACGGCGGCGGCGGCGAAGGCCGTGGCGTTGCTCGGGGCGAAGGCCTCCTCCAGCAGCAGGTTGCCGGCCGGGTCGAATTTGAGAAACGCGAGGTCGCCTTGCATGCCGTTGGAGTCGAGGCGCGTGGCGGCGATGTAGAGCGCGCTCGGCGAGGCGGCGAGCTTGACGGCGGCGTTCTGGAAAAATTGAGGCAGGTAATTGGGCCGGAACAAGGGCGGGGCGACGAGCGTCGAGCCGTCGACGGAAAAGTGCCAGAGCGCCAAATCAAACGGCCCGCCGAAGCCCTGCGCGGTCGAGGCGGAATAGCCTGCGATCCAAATACCTTTTTCGTTCACGCGCAGGCCGTAGCCCGCGTCGGCGCCGAACCCGCGGGAGTAGGCGGCCTTGAGCCGGAGCGAGCCGTCGTGGATGCAGTACTTCCAGAGGCCGAGCTTTGAACTCCCGCCGTTGCCCGGGTCGCCGGTCAGGATCGCGCCGGCGATCCAGACGTCGCCGGTGGAGTCGAGGCCCAACGCGCGGCCGTCGACGCCGCCGTGGAAGGCGGCGCTCGAGATGAAAGATCCCGACAGGGACAATTTGAATACGGCCAAGTCCTCGCCGACGGTCAGCGGCCCGGAGGTCGTGCCGATCGCGTAGACGAACCCGAAAGTGTCGAAAGACAGCGTCCAGTTCCCGTCTTGCTGCGCGGCGGGGATGGCGAGCGAGAAGTCGGGCGCGCCGGCAGGGTTGGTGAAGCGCGACAGGTAGAACTGGCCGTTGGCTTGGGCGACGCTCCAGAGCCGATTCGAGGAGTCGAAGCCGACGGCGAGGCCGGCGTTGTTGCCGCCGCCGCCGTTATTGCCGCCGGGACCGCAAGTGGTCGGCGGATTATTCTGCGAGTTCGAGCCTGGGGCCAGCGTTTGCGCCAGCACCGGCTGGTCGCAGCCCGAGCCTTGCGTGCAGACGCCGAAGGCGTAATTGGCCGACGGCGTCAGGCCGTTCAATGAGATCGAATTCGAGTTAGCCGATATGAAAAAAGACTGCGAGAAGAGGCTTTGCAGGTCGGAGCATTGCGCCGACGACGGGAACGTCGCGAAGTAGACGTTGTACGCCGTCCCCGGCGAGTTGCCGTTGGCGTCCCACGTGAGGGTGGCGGTCGCGCTGCTGATCGAGTTCACGCTGAGGTTGCCCGGCGGGTTGCCGTCCGACGAGTTGAAGTTGGGAAGCGTCGCGTCGACGATCACGGCGCTCGAACGAGGGACCTCGAAGTTTCCGGCGTTGTCGACGCTGAAATAGGTCACGACGTGCGTGCCCAATGAAAGATTGAACGGGGCGGCATAGGAGTTCGGCGGGGTGCTCGACAAGCTCACGAAGGCGCGGTCGAGCAGATAGTAAGTCGTCGCGAGGCCGGAGGTCAGGCTGCCCGCGAGGATCGGATCGGCGGCGTTGAGGGTGACGAAAGTCGAAGTCGTCGCGTAGACGTTGCCGGATGAATCCGTCTCGAACGGCCCCGACAGACTCAACTGCGTCGCCGGCGGCGTCGTGTCGGGGATGACGACGGACGCGCTGCTCACCCGCGCGGCCTCGAAATTGCCGGCGTGGTCGACGGAAAAATAGGTGATCGAGTGCGTCCCGACGGCGAGGCTGAACGTCGACTGGTAGACGCTCGCCGGCGTGCTGGATAAGCTCACGAAGGCGCGGTCGATCAGGTAGTAAGTGGTCGCGACGCCGGACGTGACCGCGTTCGCCACGACCGGGTCGACGGCGAGAATGCTGATCTGCGCGCTCGTCGAGATCACGAAGGTTCCGCTTCCATCCGTCGTGGCCGACGAAAAGGCGAGCGTCGTGACCGGAGGCGTGATATCGGGATTGGACTGCTGCTTCGGCTTGGCGAAGACCGCGAACACGGTGTCGGTCTGAAACAGAGGCAGCGAGGCGCTGGCCGCGCCGTTGATCGGATCGATCATGGCTCCCGGCACGGGTGAAAACGAGCCGTTCGGCGGCGCGAAGAACAGCGTCACCGTGTTTGGGTCCAGGTTCTGGTCGACGACTGCCTGGGGTGAGAACTGAAGCGTCAGGACGGCCGGCACGGGGAATTGCAGCACGGGGTCGACGAGGCAGCCGCCCCCTCCGCCTCCGATCTGCTGGTAGCCTTGCGGCAGCGGCTTGGTGATGTTCTGCCGCGTGACCGGGAGGTTCCCCGCCGGCGCGGAGAACTGGCAGCTTCCGTCCGAGCTGGACGATTTGACGAAGGCGCCCTGCGGAGACGTATAGACGCTCGCCACGGCCATATAAGCGTCGACGACGGAACTGCTGATCACCGGAGTATAGAGCCCGTCGCTGCTGGCCGAGAGCGTGGCTTTCCATGACAACGGCTGGGTCGCGTCGACTGGCGAGTTGAAGCCCGTCGTGGTCCTCGGCACGAAGGTGGAGAAATTCTGGCCGTTGACGACGGCGGTCCCCCATTCGAACGAGGTCGAACCAGAGAGAGCACCGCGAGCTTCGATGTCGACCGTCATGCCGGCTTGGCTTGGCTGCGGCGAGCCGTTAGGGATCATGGAGCTCACCCTCGAGTCGCCCGGCGGAAGGATCTGGGCGATCCCGAGGCCGACGACGCCGCCCGCGCCGGAAAGGATGGGCGGGACGCTCGTGATCAGGTTGCCGTTGGAGTCGTAAGTCCCGTTGGGAACGATGCCGGTTGGGGAGTTGACCAGATCGTACGGCGGGCTCGTCACCGTGCCCGGCCCGTCGAACGTTCCGTTGCCGTTTTGGAGCAGCCCGTACTCTCCGTCGCGAAGCTCCGCGCCGTCCAGCGCAACGCCCGGTCCGTTGAAGGGAAACGAGAAGACTCCGAACGACGCCGAGAGAAGCAATCCGTTCTGGATCGTGTCGTTTTGGTCGTCTGTCGCGGCGATGACGTAGGGGCCGTTATGAAGAGTGGGCGTCGTGAAAGGCGGAGTGAGCGCGGCGATCGTTTGGCCGTTCTGATCGACCAGGCTCATCGCGGTGATCGTCGGCGGCGGCGTGGCGTTGCCGGCCGATATCATGGGAAGGAGTTTGAGACTGTAGTTGAAATTGCCGAGGTTGTCGCTTGGGGTGGCGCTGCTGCCTTGCGTCGAGGTCAGGACGGCGAAGTTGAGGGTGTAGTCGAGGATCGTTCCGTTCGTCTGATCGCCGACGCCGTTGGTGACCGTGAACGTGTAGGGGCCAGGATTGAGCGTCAATGAAACCGGTTCCGGCTTCAGCGGGTTGTCCGTGAAGGTCGATTGGTAAACGACCGAGCCGTCCGGGGCCGTGATCACGATGTTTTGGATTCCCGAGACCGGATCCTGGGCGGCGAAACTGATATTGGGGTAAGGCGACTCGATGGTCTCCGTCGCGTTGCCCTCGACGTCCACTTCCGTGGTGTATTGCGGGCCGTCCAAGTTGATGACTGCGAGAGGCGGGCCATCGACGGCGAAACTGATTTGCTTCGAGTTGCCGGTGACGTCGGAAGCCGCCTCGAGATAATGGCCTATCGGAAGACTGGGCAATGAAACGTCATCGAAGACAAACGAATCGCTCGTCTTG
>CAZRIP010000175.1:0-3719 GCA_964600165.1 uncultured Elusimicrobia bacterium
GCGCGGCGATCGCGAACGTGGCGTTCAACTTCTGGGATCACGGCGGCTTCGAGACGTCGGTCTTCGGCCTGCCGAGCTACTTCGCCATCCATTTCATGCCGGTCATCGCCCTCTTCGCGCCGATCGGGCGGCTCGGCGGGCTGCTCGGCATGCTCGTCGCGCAGGCCGTCCTGCTGTGCGCCGCGCCGTTCGCCGTCTACGCGCTCGTGCGCCTCAAGACGGGCTCGGCGATCGCCGGCTTGGCCGCGTGGTGGCTGGCGCTGACGAGCCCCCTCTTTTTCCTCGCCGCGCGCGCGAGCCTCGCCCCTCAGGTCTGCCTTCCCGCCTTCCTGCTCTGGGCCGTTTACTGCGCGGAAACCGGACGCTGGAAGGCGACCGCGGCGCTCGTCCTGCTCGGCGCCGCTTGCACGGAGCAGGCACCGCTCGTCTTCGCCGGAGCCGGTCTTTGGGCGGCCCTACGGTGGCCGTCCCGGCGCGGAAAGCTCGGAGGCGTCGCGGCGGCGGCGGCAGCCGTCGCCCTCTGGCGCTGCGAGTGGGGCGTGATCCACTCCTTCGCGCGCCCCTACGACTTCTGGGGCGCGTTCTACGCGCGCCTCGGGCCCTCGCCGCGCGCGGGGCTGGAAAACGTGCTGCATCATCCGCTCGCCTTCGCGAAAAGCCTGGTCTGGCCGCCCGCCCATCTCGCGCCGCTCGCCAAGGCCTTCGGCAGCACCGGGCTCTTCGCGTTGGCCGCGCCCTTCGAGCTGATCCCGTTTTTCGTCGCCTTCGCGCCGCATCTGGCCGCCGACCCCTCCACCTTCTACCACAACCTCGATCTCCACTACGCCGCTTACGTGCTCGCGCCGCTTTACTGGGCGACGGCGCTCGGCGCCGCGGCGGTCTGGGCTCGGCTCAAGAAGTCCGGGCAGGAGCGTCTTTTGCTCGGCTACGCGCTCGTCGCGGGCGGCCTCAACCTCATGTTGGAGCCGCCGCTGCTCATGCAGGGCCGCGGCCCGCAGCTTTTCTGGGGCGTCCCGGTGCTCGCGCCGAAAATACCCCCCGACGCGAGCGTCTGGGCGCTCGAGTACGCGGCCGCGCCTCTCGCCTTCAGGAAGAACATCCAGCTGATCTACGGCGACGGCGCGGTCGGAAAGCCGGGAGCCGTCTTGTTCAAGCCGGATTACGTCCTCATCGACGTGACCTATCTGATCGAGCCTTATAAAGCCGAGCAGCGGGCGCGCATGGCCACTTTCCTGAGCCGCGAGGGCTTCGGCGCCGTCGCGACGACGCAGACGATGTATCTCCTCGGCCGGCGCGAGGCTCCGGCCCCCGGCGCGCCGCTCGAGCCGCTCGGCGCGCTTCCGGAGCCCAACGACGAGGGCCGGGCCTACGAGGCGATGATGCGCGAATCGCTGCTGGCTCCTCTTCAGCAGTCGCATTAGCGACACGGCGGCGACACATTTCGGCGCCCCGCGCGTCTCATGGGTGACGCGCAAAGATGCGCGAGGAGGACTCATGAACCGTTGGATTCCAGCCGTACTCGCGGGCCTGCTTCTAGTCGCCGTCCCGCGCGCCCAAGCCACGGACGACGCCCAAGCCCCCGCCAAGAAGGGCGAGCACGAGATGAAGTGGGCCGGCAAGATGGGCCTCACCGATGAGGAGGCCGGCAAGCTCAAGGAGGCGTTCAAGGCCGAGCGCGAGGCCGCCAAGCCGCTGCGCCGCGGCCTGCGCGACGCGCTGACCAAGCTCCACGACCAGGTGCAGGACAAAGCGTCCGACAAGGATCTGCAGGCTTCCCTCGACCGCGTCGACCAGGCGCGCGAGGCCCTGCGCGCGGAGCATGAAAAGTTCCGCAAGAAGGTGGCCGGTATGATCCCGGTCGAGAAGCGCGCCAAGATCGCGCTGATGATGGCTCATCGCCGCAAGCACGGGATGCGCGGTCATGAGGGCAAGTCCTGCGGCCGCGACGGCAAAAAGCGCGGCCGCTGGGGCCGCGGCGAGAAGGGCGAGCGCGGGGATCGCAAGGGCCGGGAAGAAGACGCCGAATAAGGATTCGACGCCCCGGAGGTCCGGGCGGGCCTCCGGGGCGGGTCCCGTGTCAGCGCAGCGTCGACAACTCCCGCGCGACCTCGGGATCCTTCGACAGGCGATACGCTTGCGTCCACGCGCGCCGCGCGTCGCTCGTCAGCCCGAGCATGCGATACAAGCTGCCCAGGCGCAGCAGGGAAACGTTCGAGCCCCGCGCTTGGTCGAAGCGGGCCATGTCCCGCCTGACGGACTCTCGATTTTCGGCGCTCATAGAGGGCAGGAGCGCCGACGAAAGAAGCTTCGCGCCGTCGTCGGATGACTTCAGGATTTCTCCGGCGGCGACGCGCTCGACGGGGCTCATGCGCGCGGCGATCGCCTGAAGAGCCGTGAACGTCTCGTCGAGACGGGCGCCGTAGCCGTCGTTGAGAGCGGCGTACGAAAGTCCCGCGAACAATTGCGGCGCGTACGCGCGCGGGACGTAAAGGAAGACGCCCAGCCGGTCGCGCGAGCGCGCGACCGGCATAAGCGCGCCGGGCCCGAGACAGGACCCGAGCTCTCCCGCGTTCAGCCCCCAGCGCCGCGCCATTTCCTTGCCGGTCTCCGGGTCCTCGACCAAATCCGAGAGAAGATAGATCGGGACGCCCGAGCTCATGTTCCGCCGCAAAAATGCCCGCAGCCGCCCGAGCGCCTCGTCTTTCGGGGCGCTCTCGAAAAGGGAATCGATCGGCTCGCGGCCGCGGCGCGCGAAATAGGTCAAGTAGACCTTCGCGTTCGGGAACCCGCGAAAGCCGCTGATGAGGATCCAGCTCGTCGGGACCGTGTGCTCGGCGACGAATCGGGCGGCGCGGTATCCGGCGTTGTTCTCGACGCGGCTTTGCGGCCGGATGCCGGCTCGAAGATTCCAGCCTCCGATGAGAAAAACGCAGACCGCCGCCAAGCCCATGGCCGGGCCGCGCCGCGGGACCGCGCGAAGCGCTCGGGCGGCCGGCAAGGACGCCAGCGCGATCAGCAGGGCGAGCGGGGTGGCCCAAAAAAAGGCGCCTCCGACCCAGAACGCGTCGAGGGCGGCGAAGGCGAGCAGCCCGGACAACGGGACGGCCGCCGTTCGTCGAGTCTCCGCGTCCGAAAGGGCGGCCCGCGCCGCCGCGGCGGCCCCCGCGGCCAGAAGCGCGCCGGAGGCGACGCTCCAGGGCCTCCAGAGCCCGAAGACGACCGATGAACCGAGCTCGTCGAGCGAGTAAAGGACGCGACCCCACGGCCCCAAGCTCTCGCCGTGCCAAAGCCGCGCGAGCAGGCCGCCGAAGGAGTTCATGGGGTCGTCGGCGCCCCGCAGCATGAAGACGAGCGCGTACGCCCCGAGCGCGGCAAGCCAAGCGCCGCCCAACGCCTTGGCCGCGCGCGGCCCTTGGCTGCCCCCGCGAGCCGCGCACGCCGCCAGCGCGGGCACGATGAGGACGGCGTTCGCGGCGTGGAGCATGATCGCGGCGGCCAGGCTCACTCCGGCCAAGGCGAGCGAGCCGGCGTCGTCCTCGAGCGCCGCGAGGGCGTTGAGCGCCGCGAGCGCGCCGAGCGTCATCAGCATGTAGGCCTGCCCCTCGACGGCGCGCGCCCAATACGCGGACGAAACGGCCAGCAGCAGCGCGGCGCAGAGGGAGACTGAGACGTCTTTCGTGATCCGCCGGACCAGCGAGAAGAGCACGCCGACGCCCAAC
>CAZRIP010000176.1:0-3668 GCA_964600165.1 uncultured Elusimicrobia bacterium
CAGCTGCTCAACGCCGAGATCGACCAGTATTATTGGAACTTCATCCTGACGCCGGACTTGATCGAGCTGCGCAATCTCGCCGAGGTCGCGACGGCCGTCATCGTATCGGCCATGGCCCGCAAAGAGAGCCGCGGGCTTCATTACACCCTCGATTACCCCAAGCCCGTCGCCTCCGAGCGCCGCGACACGCTGCTCAAGCGCCGCAAGATCATCCGCATCCGAAGATCCGGCCGGGCCGCGCAAATCGCGGCTTAACGTCATTCTCAACTATCGCCAGCGATAGTTGAGATTCCCGCCCTCTCTAGCTGGATGGCCGCGTCCAATGCTTGGTCACGGCTTCGCCGAAGATTCCGATCGCCGCCGCGCGGTTATGGCCGCGGCAGAGCAAGCGGATGTTCTTCGCATTGTTGGAGGCCCCCCCGAGCGCGTGCGGGACGATGTGATCAAATTCAAGGCCCCCCCGCTCCGGGCAACGCTCACCGCTCGCGGGATCGACGTGCGCACATTGCCCGCCGTCGCGCCGCCAAACGGCGTCGCGGACTGCTTGCGGGATGCGCCGGCTGAGGGGATCACAGTCTCCTGGATCGGCCGGACGACGGCTGGCTTGCGCGAGGCGCTTGAGCCGGCGGTCGGGATCCTTTTTGTCGAGCAGGGCGTCGAGGGCGTCGGCGAAGATATGCTCCAGCTTCCCCTCCGGAAACTTATGCTTGAGAAGCTGCTTCGCTCGATCGATGAAATCCAATAGGGTCTTATCCCCGGTGAAGGCGAAGCGGACTCGGGTCGCCGAAAGCGGCTGGACGGCGTCAAACCCGGCCATCTGGGACCACGGGCTCGGTGGAGCCACTCCGGTGGAGAATCCAGCGAACATATCGGTTTGAGGATTCGCGATCGGGCGCACTGAGTCAGGTTCGTCTGGCTTAGGAGCTTGGGCGGCGGCCATGAATTGAAGTTCGCGCTTCGTCTTGCCGGCAGCCTCCATGAGAAGGCGGGCGTGGTTCTCCCGCGTCAGAACCGGGCCGAGGATCGTCACGGCTGTAAGATGGATCGCGCCGGATTGGATCAAGTTCAAGACGATCGGGAAATCTCCGGCGATTTTGCAAGCATAAATCCGCCGGAAGGCGCCTTGCTCGCTGTATCCGAGAGTGCTCGTGCAGTAGGCGAAAAGCGAAGGCTTGCCTCGAGAGAGCGCCAATCCTCTTCGATCGATCTCAATAAGGTGGCGAAGCAACTCTGCGAGCGTGGTACGTTCAGTCTTTCGAAGTCCCAGCGTCCGCTCCCAGAGCTGCTCATCCGACAAGTCAATCAGGCTTTCGGTCATAAAGCCTCCGGGTAAATCTCACTATCGCCAGCGATAGTTGAGATCGCTGGTCCGTCCCTATATAGCGTATACGACCGACCCCCCGAAAAAGTTCCATCGTCCGTCGGAGCTCGTACGCGGTCAGGGCCTCGCCGTCACCCACGTTTTACGCGACCGCCATGGGCCGGCCGGCGGATCCCCTTCTATAATCTCGTGGTCGCGGCGGCCTTCGCGCGCTCGAGCGCGCCCGGCGCGCCGCAAGGAGGCGCGATGCAGCGTTGGCGAAAGGTCTCGGTCCTCGCCGGAAGCGCGGCGGCGGCCGCTTTGATGGCCCTGCCCCGGCTCGAGGGCGCGCAAAAGCCGCCGTCCGTCAAGACCGGCGACCACGTCGAGGTTCCGGTCGAGGCCCGCGCGCAGACCGCCGACTTCGATCAGACCGTCGTGGGGCGCTCGCCGCTGCAATCGGAGGCCGCGGCCGACGCCTGCTTTACGCAAGCCGTCAGCGCGCTGGCCACGCAGCGCTCGGCGCTCCAGCGGCAATGCGCGGAGGCCGACGGCACGTTCAACACCGGCACGCTGACCGCCGGGCTGCATCGAGACACCTGCACCGTCTCTCAGATGGTCACTTGCACCGGGACCTCGGCAAGCCGGGACGCGGAGGCGCGCCGCCGAGCGGCGGCCGGCGGAGACTCCCTCGAGCCCAAGGCTCGCCTGAATCCTCCCGACGGCGGCGGCGCGACGAAGACCGCGGGCGCGCCCCCGCCCGCCAAGGCCGATCCCTCGGACGCTCAATGAGCGCCGCGGCCGCGGCGCTCGGAGCGGCGGCCTTGCTGCCCTACACCTTGCTCGTCTCCGGGCGCGCCGCCTTCGACTCCAACGCCGGCTCGGCGCGTGCCTCCTCGAGGCCCAGGCCGAGCTGCGCCGCTCGTACCTGGTCCTCTCCCGCGACTGCGAGCGCGACGGCGGCCTGCTGAGCGCCGGAGCGCCTCAGGAGACGCTCGTCCAAGGCGTCCAATGCGAGGCCAGCGTGCGGTTATTCTGCGCGCCGGCGAAGGCCAGCGCGCGATCTGAAATCCCCCAGCGAACCGATTCGTCCTCTCCCAAGGCGTAATGCTCCCGCCCCTCTCTGACTCATCGGGGTCGAACGCCCGTTCGACTCCCTGATTTGTTATACTGACGCCCGGTGGAAAAGATCGTCATCCGCGGCGCCCGGCAGCATAACCTCAAGAACATCTCGCTGGAAATCCCGCGGGACAAGCTCGTCGTCGTGACCGGGTTATCGGGCTCCGGCAAGTCGTCGTTGGCGTTCGATACGTTGTACGCGGAAGGCCAGCGCCGCTACGTCGAGAGCCTCTCGGCCTACGCGCGCCAGTTCCTCGAGCTGATGGACAAGCCCGACGTCGACTTGATCGAGGGGCTCTCGCCCGCGATCTCGATCGAGCAGCGCAACCCCTCGCGCAACCCGCGCTCGACGGTCGCGACCGTCACCGAGATCTACGACTACATGCGCCTGCTCTTCGCCCGCGTCGGCCAGCCGCATTGCCCGCAGTGCGGCAAGCGCGTCAAGAGCCAGTCGGCGCAGGGGATATTGAACGAGAGCTTGCGGCGATTCGAGAGCCAGTCGATCTCCGTCTGGGCGCCCCTCGTGATCGGGCGGCCGGGCACCTACGAGGAGCTCTTCAAGCGGCTCAAGCGCTCCGGCTTCGTCACGGTCCGCGTCGACGGCAAGAGCCATGACCTCGATAGCGTGCCCTCGCTGTCGCGCTACAACAAGCACACCATCGAGCTCTTCGTCGACAAATTAAAAGCGTCGAACGACGAGCGTCAGCGCTTGGCCGATTCGATCGAAATAGCCCTGCGCGAGACCAAGGGGCTGGTGCGCATCGAGCCTTCCGCCAAGCCCGAGGCCGGCCAGCTCATGAGCGAGCATCATTCTTGCCCCGAATGCGGGATCTCGATCCCGGCGCTCGAGCCGAGGCTCTTCTCGTTCAACTCGCCTTACGGCGCCTGCCCTGGCTGCGACGGCATCGGCTTCAAGACCGAGGTCGACCCGTCTTTAGTCGTGCCCGACCCGACGCTCTCCATCGAAGACGGGGCCCTGACCGCCTGGTCAGACCCGGTCACCACGCGCACCAATCGATGTAAGAAGTCGTGGTCCGGCTACTACACCGAGATCCTCGAGCAAATCTGCCGGCAGCACAAGATCCCGATGGACATGCCGTGGATGAAGCTTAGCAAGGCGCAGAAGGACGTCATCCTGTACGGCGGCGGCACGTACAAGCCGCACTGGGCCAAGAACGACCAGGAGTTCGAGGGCGTGGTGAAGAACCTCGAGCGGCGCATGAGCGAGTCCGAGTCCGAGTTCGTCAAA
>CAZRIP010000177.1:0-3514 GCA_964600165.1 uncultured Elusimicrobia bacterium
GATCCATTTCACCGCGGGCACGCTCAAAATCTCATACCGCACGTTCGTGCTGTGCGACATGGGCGCGGCGGTCTTCGAGGTCCCGGTGCTCATCTTCGCCGTGCGCTTCGTCGGCGGGCACGTCGATCGGGTGCTGCCTTACGTCAAGCGCTTCGAGTACGCCGCGCTCGCGGCGTTCGGCGTGTGGCTCTTACTGCGGATCAAGCGATACTGGCTACCGGTAAACGTCGCGCCGGTGGCCGATATCGAGAACTAGTACGACCAGTCTCGCGTTCTCGATCCGGTAGATGACGCGGTAGGCCCCCACTCGAAGCGACCAGCGGCCTTTCAGCGTCCCGGTCAGAGGCCTGCCGAGCCGCGGAGTCTTGGCGAGGTCGTCGAGCGCCGCGTCCATGCGGTCGCAGAGCTTGCGGTCGCGCTCGTAAAGACAATCGAGCGCGGCGCGGGCCTCTCTAGTGAGCTCGACGCGATGCACGCCGGTTGCGCTCCTGACGGACCTTCTCGAGAGGAGCGAGGCGGCCCGCCTTGACGTCGGCCTCGGCGCGTTTGAGGCGCTTCATCAGCGGCTTGTCCGACAGGACTTCGAGCGTCTCGATGAGGCTGTCGTAATCTTCGGGGCTCATCACGACGGCGACGGGCTCGCCGCGTTTGGTGACGATGTAGCGTTCCATTCGGCGGTCGACGGCGTCCATGACGACGGAGAGTTTCGGCCGGAGATCCTTCAGGTTAATGTATCGGGCCATAACCGAGTATACGCGAAAGAGTATACTACGTCAATCCCGCTTTCCCAACGCACAGGCACTTCCTTCAGGTGCCTGGAATCTAACGGAAAGTGTTACCCATGTACCCAGAAGATCGTGTTACCTATGTCCCCCGACTCTTCTGTTACTTATCTCCCCGTCCGCTCAAACCGTACTATCGCTACGAGATAAGCTTGTCGTACTCCGAATGCGTGCCGATCCAGAACCAAAGAATCCCGTCTGGCGAATCTGTGCCGAGGGCGCGGTATTGTAAGCCGATTCGGAGTGAATAATACTTCCCAACGGTTTTGAAATGGAGGGAAGGGTGGCGAGGGTTGGTCTTGAGGAGTTCGAAGTTCTTTGAGGCTAAATCTTGAATGGACTTTGGAAGCTTGCGGCGGAGACGCCAAAATCTTGGCGAGCCTTCGTGTTTCAAATTTCGCGGGTTTTCCCGGCTTTATGAGAGGAAAGCGCCTCGGCTGACAGCTTCTCAAGCTTTCCAGCGCGGATGTCCCGTTCAATCTGTTCGTCCCAGGCTGCCGCATCATAATGGGCAAACCAACTCCGAAACGCCGAAAGACCGGCTCGATCGAGTTTCTTGACTTCGCGTTCGAGAAGCTGAACTTTGGTCACGAGAGTAGTTTAACCGGAAACCGCGGAATTGGCAAGTGTCAGAAAGTGAGGGCTTTTGCGCGTTCATCGCCTTGTATAGCACAGGAGGCGCACTGCTTTCATGCTAACTGGTTAGGCCGGACAATGGCCGCCTCAATTCCTTGGCTCATAGTGAGCGACCTCTGTCTCAACGGGCTTCGCTGACGACATTGCCCAATATCTTTGTTCGATGACTACCAGACGTTTCTTTGGCCTAGTCACCCAGACAAACATGAAAGGCGATACCGGGGCTTCGCTGAGCGCATCCGAAAAACCGTCGTAATAGCGAAAGGTGATTGAGGAAGTAGCCTCCTCGAATCCGCCCAAGCTGAGAGATTCAGTGGCGGTTGTGTCTCCGCGAAAAGTTGCAATGACGATTTGTTTCGAGAAGTCGATCTTGGGGCGACAGGTTGGATGTGCCCCGTGACGACTCCATAGGTCCCGCCAGTCCTTGTCGTTCGTGATAACGGTCGCGAATGGCGTTCTAATACTTGAGTTGACGCCCTCCGCACCTTTGAGCGCCGCACGTCTAGACCGTGCGAATACATCAAAAAGCAATTCTTCGCCGGATGGCTGTTCCTTCGTACATCCGGAGATTCGTTCGATGGCGAGGCTCTCAGCACAATACGGCAAATCCATTGTTCGATGCTTCCATTCTGACTTTTTCTTTTCAAACGATTTCCTAATAATTGGGAGCGCTTCAGCTGCCTTAGGACCGATCCTGCCCAAAGCCTGGATGGCCCCTTCCTTACATTCTGGAATGAGGTCAATGAGTTTTCCAACTGAGCCCGGATCTAACGACTCGGATAGCGCCTTCTCCTGGACCGCGCAACGGTGCAACTGGTCAAGCCGGTCGATTTCCCGTTCGCAAATGCCTGAGGAATTCTTGCTGTGGCCACGACGGTTGTCGCAAATGCAGCCGCGACGAAGAATCTGCGGTGGCTTCGGCTTTTCATGAAATCGGCCTAACGCTTGAGTATACTGACCAGTGTTTGCAGTATAAATCCCATATCTTGATCCTCGAAGTGTAGTGCCAGAAAGCACTTTTTCCAGATAGGGATTTTTACCACGGCAAACACTGCGGCTATGTCAGTGTTTATTGCTGCCCGGACGAGCTCGTGCCGGAGCTCGAATTGTTGTTGTTCCCGTCGCCGTCCTCGGAGTCCCACGTCCAAGTCGCGCTGCGTTCCTTGTCGGTATCCTGGCTGATGTTGGTGTTCATGTTCGGCGCCTGGTCGTGCTGGCAGTTCGCGACCGACGTGCCGTTGGCCGTCGCCTGGTTCGCGCATTCCGTCACGATGTTGCCCTGAGTCTGCTGCCCGTTCTGCGACTGCACGATCTGATCGCCGATCGCCTTGGCGGCGTTGCCCAGAGCCATCGACTGCATCAGCATCATGATCCCGATCCCCAACAAGACGGCGCCCGCGATCACGGTCGGCGGCCAGCCCGAGGCCATCATCGCTATCCCGATCGCGATCATCAGCATGCCCATGATCTTGAGCATCGCGGCCTGGTTGATGTCGCTGACCGCCTGATTGAGATCGTTTTGATAAGGCGTCATGTTCACGGGCGTGGCGTCGGGCGGCTGCGTCAAGTCCGGCGCGCCGGGACCCATCGGCGGCACGACCGGGATGTTCGAGTTGCCGGGGTCGGGAAGCGCGGGGACGTTGGGCGTCGGTCCGCCGGGGCTGCCCGGGCTGTCGGGAGCGCCGCCGCCGGGCCCGCCGAGCGGCACGGCGCCGGCGAGGATCGGAGACGGCAGCGTGGCGCCGGAGGTCGCGGCCTGGGCGAAGGCGTCGGAGGCCAGCGACTTCGTCGTGTCGTCGGAGGTCGCGCCGGTCGTCGTCGCGGCTTGGCCGGACAAAACGTTGGTGAGCCTCAGCTGCGCGAACGCGAGGGGACTGAACGCGTTGCGCACGCGCCGGCCCCCGTTGAGGGCGTAGCGTCGCGCCGTCGCCGGAAACGAGCTCAGCGCCTTCGTCGCCGACGCGAGGGCGCGCTTGGGGCCCGACAGCTTCGGCGGCTGATAGCGCCCGTAGCTGCCGGAGTTGAAGGCCGCGAAGACGTTGTTGTCGCCCCAGTTCCCGCCCAAGGTCGTGCTCAGCCCCTTGCCGCGCAACAAA
>CAZRIP010000178.1:0-3381 GCA_964600165.1 uncultured Elusimicrobia bacterium
CGAGGTCGTCTTCGATCTCGCCGCCTTGCAGCTCCGCGACGTCGACTTGATGCACGACCTTGTAAACGCGGCCGAGCGCGACGCGAAAAACCTGCGCTTGCTCGTCGAGCACGACGAGCGTGCCGCCGACGGCGGAGGCGAGGGCCTTGGCCAGCGCGTGCGCCCCCTTGGCCGCCAGGTCGACGTCGTGCACCGGGCGGCCCAGGGCCAGGTCGCGCAGCGCGCCGCCGACGACGTACACGGGTCCGGACGCGAGCTCCTTGGCGCGCTTGACGAGCGCGGCGGCTTCCGCGGACGGGCGCAGCGCGTTAGGCAGGCGAGGCATGCTTCAGGTCGTGCCCGCCGTCTTCTTGTCGAGCTCGCGCTGGCGCAGGGCGCGCTTGAGCACCTTTTGCAGCGCGTTCTTCGGCAGCTGCTCGATGATCTCGACGTCGCGCGGCCGCTTGTAAGGATCGAACTTGTCGCGACAGTATTTTATGAGAGAAGATTTATCGGCCTTCGCGCCCGGGCGAAGGACGATGAAGGCCTTGATCGTCTCGTCGCCGTGCTCGTCGGGCACGCCGATGACGGCCGCCTCGGCGACGTCGGGGTTTTCGAGCAGCACGGCCTCGACTTGAGCCGAGAAGACCTTCAAGCCCTTGATGATGATCATGTCCTTCTTGCGATCGCGGATGTAGATGAAGCCGTCCTCGTCGAGGGCGCCGATGTCCCCCGTCTTGAACCAGCCGTCCTTCGTGAACGCCTGGCGCGTGGCGTCCGGCAGGTTGAAGTAGCCTTTCATGACGCAGTCGCCGTGGACGCAGATTTCTCCTTCAGAACCGACGGGTAGTTCCTTTTCATCATCATCTACGATCTTGACGCGCACGCCGTCGATCGGCCGTCCGACGCTGCCGCGCTTGGGCCGCTCCGGCGGATTGATCGACACGACGGGCGTCGTCTCCGTCAGGCCGAAACCCTCGAGGATCGGCAGGCCGAAGGCGGCCTCGAACGCGTCGGCGACCGCGGGCGAGAGCGGCGCGGCGCCGGAGATCGCGATGCGCACCCGGCGGAAGAACCAGTATTTCAGGATCAGCTTTTGAAAGCCGCAGCACTGCTTGGCCAGCACGGAATAGACCTGCGGCACGGCCGAGAAGAGCGAGACGCCGTGCTTGCCCATCATCGTGAGCCAGGGCTTGGCGGGCGTGATGTTTCCGGAGACGACGAGCTTGGCGCGCAGCATGATGCAGAGCAGCACGTTGCCGGTCCACGCGAAGCTGTGGAACATCGGCAGGATGCAGAGGCCGACGTCGGAGCGGCGCAGGCCCATGAGCTTGAGAGAGGCTTGGGCGTTGGTGATGAAATTGCGGTGCGTGAGCATCACGCCCTTGGGATTTCCGGTCGTTCCCGACGTGTAGAGGATCGACGCGACGTCGGTCTCATCGACGACGGCGTTCTGGAGCTCTTTATCCACATTTCCGGACCGGTCCGATAATGTGGACAAGATCGAGAAAATAGCTTCTTTCTCCTTGAGCTCCGCGGTTCGCGCGTCGGAAACCCATACGCTCTTGATCGAAGGCGTTTTAGCGACCGCACCCCTGATCCCTTTCAAAAACTCTTTTTGCGTCACGATGCCGATGGCCTTGCAGTCGTTGAGCATGTAGGCGAGCTCGTCGGCCTTCTGCACCATGAAGTTGATCGGGACGGCGATCGCGCCCAGGCGGTTGAGCGCGAAGTAGGCGATCACGAAGTCGGGGCTGTTGCGATGGACGATCGCCACGCAGTCCGCCTTCTTGACGCCGGCCTTCGCGAGGCCGGCGGCGACCTCCAGAACCTCGGCGCGCAGGTCGCCGAACGTCGTGACCTCGCCGTCGAGCGTGACGAGAGCGGGTTTGCGCGCCGCGTCCGCGGCGGCGCCGTCGAGCAGTTCGTTGAGTGTTTTCATGTCCTCACCCTTGTCTGGGGTCCAGTATGTCTCTCACGGCGTCGCCGAGGAGGTTCCAGCCGAGCACGAACAGGAAGATCGCCGCGCCGGGGATGAAGACCGTGTGCCAATAGGCGAACGGGCTTCCCGAGCTGCCGAGGATCCAGTTGCGCGAAAGCGAGATGAGCTGGCCCCAGTCGGCGTAGCCCGCCGGCGCCCCGAGGCCGAGGAAGGACAGCGCCGCGGCCGTGATCACGATGCGGCCCATCGACAGCGACGCGACGACGAGAAGCGGGTAGATGCAGTTCGGGATGACGTGGCGCAGCAGGATGCGCGCGTCCGAGGCGCCGAGCGCGCGCGCCGCGAGCACGAAGTCGCGCTCCTTGATCGCGAGGACGTCGCCTCTCAAGAGGCGAGCGTATGAAGGCCACGAAACCGCCGTGACGGACAGCATGACGTTCTGGAGACTCGGCCCGCGCACGGACACGATCACGACGGCGAGGAGCAGATCGGGGAACGCCAGCACGACGTCGGTGGCGCGCATGAGCAGCTCGTCGACCCACCCGCCGTAGAAGCCGCTCGCGCCGCCGATGAGAAGGCCGATCAAAAGCGAGAAGCCGACGACCTCGAGCGCCACGCGAAAAGCCGTGCGCGCCCCCCAGACCATGCCGTAGAAGAGGTCGTACTGCTGCTCCGTCGTGCCGAAGGGATGCTCGGGATGGCCGTCTTGGGGTTTAAAGGTCGGCCGCACGGGATCGGGACTGTAGCCGTCCTGCGGGATCAAGTACGCGTCGCGGGCGTTTGGAGGGGCCGGCGCTATGAGCGGCGCGGCGAGCGCGACGAGCGCGAAGAAGCCGATCAAGCCCGCGCCGAGCAGCGACATCGGCCTCTTGCGCAGCGCCTTGAGGAGGTCTCTCATCGCACGCGCACCCGCGGATCGACGAAGGCGTAGAGGATATCCGTCGCGAGGTTCGCCAGCACGAAGAGCGCCGCGGCCACGAGCGTCGAGCCGCACACGCCCGGCACGTCGAGCTGCTGGGCGGCGACGACGCTCCAGCGCCCGATCCCCGGGAAATCGAAGACGGTCTCCGTGATGACGACGCCGCCCAAGAGCGTGATGAAGAGCAGGCTCGAGAGCGTGACGACGGGGATGAGCGCGTTCGGCAGCGCGTGCTTGCGCACGATGACCGAGCCCGGCAGGCCCTTCGCCTTCGCGGTGCGGATGTAGTCCTTGCCGAGCTCCTCGAGCATCGAGGAGCGCGTGATGCGCAAGAGAAGGGCGAGATCGATGTAGACGAGCGTCGCGGCCGGCAGCAGCAGGTGCTTGACCACGTCGACGAAAGCGGACCATTGGCCGTTGAGGAGCGTGTCGACCGTGAGCAGTCCGGTGAAGTGGCGGAACGCGTCGCCGTGGACCAGCAGATCGACGTCGAGCGAATAGCGGCCCGGCGGGAAGAGCTGCAGCTTGCCGTAGAAGACCA
>CAZRIP010000179.1:0-3363 GCA_964600165.1 uncultured Elusimicrobia bacterium
CTCGAGCACGCGCATGGTCCCCAGGGCGTCCGAGTTGGCCGTATATTCCG
Organism: uncultured Elusimicrobia bacterium; assembly: GCA_964600165.1. Classification (GTDB taxonomy): domain Bacteria; phylum Elusimicrobiota; class Elusimicrobia; order UBA1565; family UBA9628; genus CAZRIP01. The sequence continues at coordinate 51 of CAZRIP010000179.1, forward strand.
GCTCCTCGAAGCTGACCTGCACGTGGCTCTGGGCCGCGAGGTTGTAGATCTCGTCGGGCCGGATCTTCTGGATGACCCGGACGAGAGACGTCGCGTCGGTCATGTCGCCGTAGTGGAGGATGAAGCGGAGCTTTTTTTCGTGAGGGTCCTGGAAGAGATGGTCGATGCGCTCCGTGTTGAAAAGCGAGGTCCGGCGCTTGAGGCCGTGCACCTCGTAGCCTTTGTCGAGCAAGAACTCGGCCAGATAAGCGCCGTCCTGGCCGGTGATGCCGGTGATCAGGGCTTTCTTCACTCAGTCCTTAGTAGAGGGTGGCGGAGTCCGTCGGGTAGGACGCGGCCGACGGCCAGAAGCGCCGCGGCGGGCGCCGCAGCTCGGTGACCTTGGACCCGTAGAAGAGCATGACCTTGCGGACGTATTGCTTGGTCTGCGTGAACCAGCGGTTGTGCCAGAGGAAGCGCGGGCCGGCGTTATAGGCCGCGATCACGCGCTCCTTGATCCACAGCGGCGCGTCCTGGTAGCGCACGCCCTTGAGGTTGAACTTCTTGAAAGCGGCTCCGAACAGGCGCGCGATGTAGGCGGCGCCGGCCTGGATGTTGTGCTCCGGATCGTGAAGATCGCCGAAATCGACGCCCATCTCGCGGGCCGTGGCCGGCATGACCTGCATCAGGCCGTGGGCGCCCTTTGGAGAAACGGCTCCGAGCGCGAATTCGGACTCGGCGGCGATCACGGCCTTGAGCAGCCGCGGGTCGAGCCGATAGACCTCGGCGTATTTGAGGACCAGGTCATCGTAGCGGTCGGTGACCTCGGGGTGCGAGAGCAGCACGTCGAAGGTGTGCCGGTAGGCCGGCGAGGCGACGGGCGGCGGCACGACGAGCTCCTGCTTCTGGCGGTTGATCGGCGAGAGCACGGGCGGGGTGACCGTCTTGGGCATCGCGATCGTCGCGGCGCGCGGGGCGGCGACGGCCGCCATCCGGGTCCGGGCGAGGTCGAAAAAATGGTTGAGGCGGGCCAAATCGAGGCCCGGGGCCTGCAGGGCGGCCAGAGCCAGGCTCGGCTCCTCGACGCGGCGGGTTTGCGCCGCTCGCGAGGACCCCCCTAAAACGGTCAGGATCAAGACGGCCGGTAGCGCCATGTTTCAAGAGTATAGCATGAAAGCTCCGAAGGGATGGGTCCATGGGCCCCTCCTCAGCCGGAATTGGACCTAGGCGGGAAGCCACCAGCGGGACAGCTGGAGGCGGGTCAGGAGCGGGGCATGGGGCCGAAACACCTGGAAGGGGTCCACGGGCTCGAGGACCCGGATCATCGGGTTCTTCTTGAGGTCGATGTGGACCGGCGAGGCCTTGAGGACGCCGTCAGAACCCATCAAGACGTCCAGCTCGGGATTGAGGACGAGGCCCGCGTGGGCTTTGGTGACGACGCCGACGTCTCGGTTCGACAGCCGGACCCAGGAACCGACCGGGTAGAGGCCCATTTGCGAGAGGAAGGGACGCGCGAGCGCGTCGCAGGGGGCGTGTCCGTGCCCTTTTGTCATCATCTTGACGCCGTCGCTCGGCAGGAACGCGGCGCGCCAAGGACGCCAATGCGTGATCGACTCGTAGAGCGCGCAAAAGCCGATGATCCGGGAGCTTTCCTCGGCGCCGTGCCACGCGTCCCGTCCGGTCAGCCAAGGCAGCTTCTCCCTGAACGCCGCCGTCGCCTCGGGGATGCTCCGGATGTGCTCGCCGGACTCGAGCGGGTGCAAGACCGACTCCGAGTAAGCGTCGGTGGGAATGACTCGGCCGAGCCGGCAGAGGCCGAGGTGCAAGGCGAGCGCGGCGTCGTGCCAAAGGGCGGCCTCGACCGTCGCGCACTGGCGCTCGAAGTCCCACTTGAGCCCGCGGGCGACCCTCGCGGCGTAGATCGCCGTATTGGCCGCGTGCGCGTAAAGATAGTTGCCCGCCGTCGAGCGTCCGGCGAGCTCGAGCAGGGCGAAGGGGTCCTCGTCCATGCCGAGCGCCAAGTCGCGCGCCGCGGCGGCGACCGCCCCGCGTGTTCCCTGCTTGTCCGCCTCGCCGCGCGCGAGCAGCCGCGCGGCCTCGATCGCCCGGCCGTAGGCCTCGCGCGGCGACCGCCCGGTTCGGACCCCAGGCGCCAACGCCTTAGCCGAAGGCGCCTGGGACGGCGAGCTGCCGCTCGCCGTCGGCGCGAGCGGGACAGCCGCAGGCATCACCGGCGTCACGATCGTCTTGCCGAAATCGGAGAGCCGCATCAGGCCCAGACCTCGGAGCGCACCTCGGCGACGATCGCGGCGTCGATCGCCGCGGCCTTCTTCATCGCTCCGCACAGCAGCGCCGCCTCGGCGAGCGCGTTGAGCACGCGCGGGTTTCCCTTGGAGGCCTCGGCGAGCGCGGCGGCGCCCTCCGGTGAGAAGACGTCCTGAGGCCGTTCGGCGCCCGCGGCTCGCAGGCGGTGCTCGAGGTAGCGCGGGACGTCGCCGGCGGCGAGAGGGCCGAGGTGGTACGGAAAGCTGACGCGCTGGCGGAATTGCGGCAGGGCCCCCACCCTCTCGCGCAGCTCGGTCTGGCCGACGAGGATCAGGGTCAAGAGCGGGGCGTCGGAGTCGAACGAGAGGTTGAGCAGGCTGCGCAGCTCCTCGAACACGCGCAGGTCCTGCACGAGGTGGGCGTCGTCGAGGATGATGGCCGTGAGGCGGCCGATCTCGTGATTGCGCTGAAGGATCTCCTCGAGGGCTCGCAGCAAGTTCGCCCTGCCGGCCGCCGGCGGTTGCGGATTGCCCGCCGCGAGCGAGCGCACGACGCAATCCAACACTTCGTCCATCGACAGCTGAGGGCTTCCGACATAGGCGAGCTGCGCCGTCTGACCGTGGAGACGAAGCCAGAGCTCCCTGACGAGCTGGGTCTTCCCGACCCCGTAGTCGCCCGTCAAGAGCCCGATCGACTTGCGGCCTTCGACGACGTACTTGAGGCGCGTCAGGGCCTCCTCATGCTGGGACGACAGGTAGAAGAAGCGAGCGTCGAGGCCGTTGTCGAACGCGGGCAGCTTGAGCTTCCAGTAGGATTGGTACAAGGCGCTAGCTCTTCGGGAGCAGATCCGCTTCCGACAGGGAGCGCAGCAGCACGCGCAGCTCCTTGATCCCCTCGACGTCCGCCGCGCCCGCGGCGCGCGGCTCCTCCTGCAGCTGCGCGAGCTTGGCCTCGATGGCCGAGACCCGCCGCCTGAGCATTTGCAGCTCTTCGTCGAGCTTTTTTTCCACGCGATGAGCTTCCCGCTCGCCATAAGCGCGGACCACCGCGGTGTTGCTGCGCATCCAGC
>CAZRIP010000180.1:0-3328 GCA_964600165.1 uncultured Elusimicrobia bacterium
CACCGTGCTGATGGTCTCGACGCTCTTCCTCAACGACATCCTCGGCGACGGCACCAAGACGATGGCTGTGATCCTCCTGCTCATGTTCGTGATCCCGCCTCTGATCAAGAAATGGCGCGAGCGCGGCGCGCGCCCCGCCTGACCGCCCGCCGCGCTCAGATAAGCCCGAGCTCTTTGCCTACTTTGCCGAACTTTTCGAGGGCGAGCTCGAGATCTTTCTGCGTATGGCCCGAGCTCACGATCGTGCGCAGGCGGTCCTTGCCGCGCCCGACGATCGGGAAGCAGATCGAAAGCGCGAACACGCCTTCCTCGAAGAGCCGCCTCGAAAACGCCTGGGCCTTGGCCGTGTCGCCGACCATGACGGGCGTGATCGGCGTCTCGGAGATGCCCGTGTCGAAGCCGAGCTTCTTCAAGCCTTCCTTGAACAGCTTGGCGTTGGACCAGAGCTTGTCTATGCGCGCGGACTCGTTCTCCATGACGTCGAGCGCTGCCAGGCACGTCGCGATCACCGACGGCGGGTGCGAGCTCGAGAAGATGAACGGCCGGGCCGACGAGATCAGGTAATCGCGCAGGGCCTTCGAGCCCGCGACGTAGCCGCCGACGGCGCCGACGGCTTTCGACAGCGTGCCGATCTGGATCTGGACGCGGTCCGAAAGCCCGAAGTGATCGGGCGTGCCGCGGCCGTTCTTGCCCATGACGCCGGAGGCGTGGGCGTCGTCGACCATGACGAAGGCCTCGTGCTTGTCGGCCAAGTCCATGATCTCGGGCAGCTTCGCGACGTCGCCGTCCATCGAGAAGACGCCGTCGGTGACGATCATCTTGCGGCGGGCGCCGGCGGCTTCCTTCGACTCCAGGATCTCCTTCAACTGCTTCATGTCGCCGTGCTTGTAGATCTTGCGCGTCGCCTTCGAGAGGCGGCCGCCGTCGATGATCGAGGCGTGGTTGAGCTCGTCGGAGATCAGCAGGTCCTTCTCGTCGGACATGAGGCTCTGGCAGCAGGCGACGTTGACCGTGAAGCCCGACTGGAACACGACGCAGGCCTCTTGTTTCTTGAACGCGGCCAGGCGCCGCTCGAGCTCGTCGTGGATCGTCATGGTGCCGATGATCGGCCGCACGGCCGCCGTGCCGACGCCCCAGCGATCGATCGCCTTCTTGGCCGCCTCGCGCAGCTTCGGGTGGTTCGCGAGATCGAGGTAGTTGTTCGACGTGAGATTGACGACCTTCTTGCCGTCGATGATCGAGACCGGCTCTTGCGGGGACTCGAGCATGCGCAGCTTCGTCAGGCGGCCCTCGCTCGCCAGCTTGGCGTTCTCCTCTTCGAGGAAATTCATCACGCCTTTTTGCGCCGTCGTCATCACTGGCCCCCGGCCTTCCTCAGGTCGATGAACGGCACGTTGCCCCCGGTCACTTGAGGCAAGGCGCCGTTCCACTTCTCCACCGACTTGTACTGCACGAGAGTCGGGTTGATCGAGCTCTCCAGGAGATGGTTCGCCTTGGCTTGGGCCTCGGCGCGGACGAGAACGGATTGCGCCTCGCCTTGCGCCTGCGCGACGGCGGCCTTCGCCAGCGTCTGCTGCTTCTGCAGCTCGTATTCGGCCTGCTGCGCCTGCTGCTGCGCCGCCATCTTCTGCTGCATCTGCGCCTCGATGGCCGGCGGCAGGTGGCTCGCGCCGAGGTTGACCTTGTCGAGATTGAAGCCCATTTTCGCCAGCTCTCCGCCGAGCGACTTTTCGATCGTGGCCTGCAGCTCCCCGCGCTTGTCGGAGATGAGCTCGGAGAGCGACATCTGCCCGGCCGCGTTCTGCGCGGCAGTGATGATCGTCCGCCGGATATAGGTCGACTCGATGTCCTCGATGTCCATGCCGCGGAAAGACGCGAAGACCTGCGCGGCTTTTTCCTGCGAGGTGTTGTAGGTGACGGAGAGGTCCTGCTTGATGTGCTGGCCTTCTTTCGTCGGAAGGTCGAGCGAGTCGTCGCTGGCGGCCGAGCCCTCCTCCTGCCGCGCGACCATCGTGTAGGTGCGCAGCGCGGTGGGGTAGCTCTGCACGCGCGTGATCCACGGGATCCGCACGACCATGCCTTGCGGGGCGGTCCGAAGACTGCCGGTCCAGATGTTGAAGATCACGCCGGTGTAGCCCGGCGCCACGATCGTGTAGGAGCTCATCACGGTCGCCAGCAAAGCCACGGCCGCGACGAGCGTCGCGACGCGGCTCGCGATCCACGCGAAGGCCTGGGAATCTTTTAGGTTCGGAGGGATGTAGGTTTCCATGGGATCAATCCTTTCGGTTCTTTTTTTTGGTCTCGACCGTCTCGACGTCGATGACGCGCTTGTCGCCGAGCAGGAAGAGCAGGATCAGCCGCTCGCAGGCGCGCTGAAGCGGCGCGAGCAGCTTGTAAAGCGCGTACACGACGACAACCAGAAGCCCTAGCTCGGCCAGCGACGTCTCCATCGCGCCTACTCTACAATTTTGCGACGGCGGCGCGCCGGTATCTTAATGCATGGCCCTTTCTTATCTATGGCACCGCCGGTCTTCAGGCGCAAAAAAGACCATGAAAGGGAAAAGCGCCGGGGCGCGCATGAGCGCGTGGAATCTCAGCGGCGAAAAAAACCATGAAACGGCTCAGACGCCGGCGGGAACGGGCGGGGCCGGCAACGGGAGGCCGTGGTCCTGCTCGGCGTGGCCGCGGATGAGGTCCGCGTGCGGGATCGAGCCGTCTTGCGCCATGTCGGAGAGCAGCGCGTGCATCAGCGCGCTCGGCACGCCCCCGGGCTGCGCGTAGAGCCAGGTCCGGAGGAACAGCAGCGCGGCGTAGAGCGGCCCCTCGACGGGGCCCATCTCGGCGATGAGGTCCTGGCGCGTCTTCCACGCCGTGCCCATCTGCGTCTCGCCCTGCTTGTGCGGGTCGGCCTGCTGGTCCGCCTGTAGGTCGTAGGGCGTGGTATTCTCGCCGGTACGGATGATGTCCGGGTCCGGCAGGGCGCTCGCAGGCGTCGCGCTGACGAAGAAGCCGTTGCCGATGACCGGCGAATCGCGGATGAACATCGAGAACGTGTCGGCCCCGGCCTCGTTGCTGTCCGAGCCGATCACCGGGTCGAGCAGCCACTTGACGAAGCGGTAAGCGGGATCGGCCGCTTGCTCTTCGGTCAGGCGCAGCTGCGAGGCCACCTGAAACTGGCGATGGCCGAACTCGTGCAGCTCGATCGAGGGCACGGCCGTGTTCTCGGCCGTGAGCGTGATCGTGCGCCGCGTCCCCTTGCGCGTGACGCGCGTGATCGTCGCCGCGGCCTTGTTGGACACCGGCACTTTGATGGTCCCGCGCCGCATGA
>CAZRIP010000181.1:0-3301 GCA_964600165.1 uncultured Elusimicrobia bacterium
CACGGGGACCTCGTCGGAGGCGTCCTGGGTCTGGAGCACCCAGAGCTCGGCCCTCTTGGCCTTGTCGTCCCAGGAGTAATGCGCGCGCAGATGCGGATAGCCGGACTTGAAGACCCATTGATCGAAGAAAGGCTTGAGGTTGCGGCCCGTGACCTCGGCGATCGTCTCGATGAGGTCGTTGGTCTCGACGCTCTGATCGCGGTATTTCCTCAAGTAGGCGCCGATCACTTTCCACCAGAGCTCGTCGCCGAGCTCCCGGTGAAGCATGCGCAAGACCCAGCAGCCTTTCTCGTAGGTGTGGCGGTCGAAGACCGTCCAGGGATACTTGAAGGTGTCGGTGACGATCGGCCGCCGGTAGCGGCGCTGGTCCTCGTCGAAGTAGGAGCGCGCGTTCATGTAGAGCTCGTGCTCGGCCTCGTCGCGGCCTTTGTCGTGCTCTTGAAACAGCACCTCGAAGTAGGTGGCGAAGCCCTCGTTGAGCCAGGCGTGCGACCAGTCGCGGCAGGTGACGAGGTCGCCGAACCACTGGTGCGCGAGCTCGTGGGCCACGAGCAGGTCCAAGTCGACGTCGAGCGCGGCGCGCTTGTCGATGAGGCAGGCGTCGGTCTGCGTCGTGCACGTGGTGTGCTCCATGCCGCCCGGATACTCGGCGACGGCGACCTGCGCGTACTTCTCGTAAGCGTAGCGCACTCCCGTCTTTTTCGAAAAAAAGTCGATCACCGCCACCGTTTTGCGAAAGCCGCGGCGGGCGTCCTCTTCCCGGCCGCGCTCGCAATAGTAAGTGACCGGAAGGTCTTCCCAATGATCCACGATCTCGGCGAAGCGTCCGACGGCGATGCTGATGAGATAGATCGAGTGCGGCTGGCTCATGCGCCAGTGGAAGATCGCGCGGCCGCCCTTCTCCGCGGATTCGACGAGCGCGCCGTTGGAGACGGCCACGAAGCCGCGCGGGACGCTCAGCCGGACCTCCGAGGTACATTTTTCATGGGGGCTGTCGTGGCAGGGGTACCAATAACGCGCGTCCTCGGGCTGGCTCTGGCTCCAGAGCTGGACGACCTTCTCGCTCGTGCGCGGCCCGGGTTGGACGAAGTGCAGGCCGGTCTTCGGATCGACGGCCTTGTAATCGACCGCGACGTCGGCTTCCTGGCCCGCGTCCAGGCGCTTGGGAGCGCGGATCGTCAGCTTGCCGTTTTTCGCCGTGAAGGACGCGCGGGCCCCGTCCACCGTGACGCGCGAGACTTTGAGATCGACGGCGTCGAAGACGAGCTCGCGCAGTCCGCCCTGGAACGCGCGCACGCGCGAGCGACAGGAGCCGGAGAGCGTCCGGCGCGCGAAGTCGACGGAGAGATCGAGCGCCACGTGCAGCGTGTCGAAGGCGCGATCCGGCGCGTAGCGCGGGGTCCGGCCGAGCAGCGCGGCCTTGACGTTGGGCCCGATCGCGCCGAGTCCCGCGTTCCAGGCGCGCGAGCAGCCCGTGAAATCGAAGTCGTGTCCGTGATCCATCTAAGCGTCCTCCGGGAGATCCTGGCTCTCGAGCGCGGCGCGCGCCGCCGCCTGCTCCGCCTCCTTCTTGCTCTTCCCCTCGCCGCGGCCGATGACGGCGGCCCCCCGCTTGACGGTCACGCGAAACGTCTTGTCGTGGTCGGGTCCCGCCGCGCCGTCGACTTGGTAGACCGGCGGCGTCTTGTAGCGCTTTTGGAGAACCTCCTGCAGCCGGCTCTTGTAGTCGGTCTCCCGCTGCTCGCCGCAGGAGTCGAGCCGCGCGCGGATGAATCGCGCCGAGGCCTCGTAGCCGCCGTCGAGATACATCGCGCCGATCAGGGCCTCGAGGGCGTTGCCGAGCAGGCTTTGGCGCGTGCGTCCGCCCGAGGTCTCCTCGCCCACGCCCAAGAAAAGATACTCGCCGAGCGAAAGCTCCGCCGCCCAGCGCGACAGGTTCGAGCGGGAGACGAGCTGCGCCTTCTTCTTCGAGAGGTCCCCCTCGGGCTCGTCGGGAAACCGCTCGTAAAGCAGGTGCGCCGTCACGGCCGCCAGCACGCTGTCGCCCAAGAACTCCAGGCGTTCGTTATAAACGCTCGACTTGCTCTCGGAAGCGAAGGACTTGTGCGACAACGCTTCCTTGAGCAAGTCGGGGCGCTTAAAACGATACCCAATGACCTCTTCGAGAGGCTTGAGCACGACGGCCGTCCGGGCCCGCGCTACTTCTTCGCGTGAGCCTGGATGTAGTCGATCGCCTGGCCGACGGTCTGGATCTTCTCCGCCTGCTCGTCCGGGATCTCGGTGTCGAACTCCTCTTCGAGAGCCATCACGAGCTCGACGGTGTCGAGCGAGTCCGCGCCGAGGTCGTTGACGAAATGCGCCTGCGGCGTCACTTCCGCCGCGTCGACGCCGAGCTGCTCGACGATGATCTGCTTCACGCGATCCGCGACACTGGTCTCCGCCATGTTAGTCACTCCTCCGATTGGGGTTGCCTGCCAAAGCCATCTACATGTACCCGCCGCCGTTGACCTTCAAGACGACGCCGGTGATGTACGCCGCGTCGTCCGACGACAGGAAAAGGACCGCTTTCGCGATGTCGAGCGGCTCGCCCATGCGCCCGAGCAGAATCTTGCCGAGGAGCTTCTGCTTCTCGGCCTCGGGGATGGCGTCCGTCAGGCGCGTCTTGATGAAGCCCGGCGCGAGGGCGTTGCACGTGATCGTGCGGCTCGCGAACTCGCGCGCCGTAGATTTCGTCAGGCCGATGAGGCCCGCTTTCGAGGCCGAGTAGTTGGCCTGCCCGGCGTTGCCTTCCTCGCCGACGATGGAGGAGATGTTGACGATGCGGCCGTAGTGCGCCTTGAGCATCGGGCGGATGACGGCCTTGGTGAAATTGAAGGCGCCCTTGAGATTGACGTTCATGACGAGGTCCCAATCGGCGTCGGACATCCTCATCATGAGGTTGTCCTTGGTGATGCCGGCGTTGTTGACGAGGATGTCCACTTTGCCGAACTTCTCGACGGCCTGCTTGACGACGGCCTCGCAGTCCTCGAACTTGGCGACGTTGGCCTTGGCGCCGAGGGTCTGGGAGCCGCAGGCGTCGGCGACGGACTGCGCCGATTTCGCGACGAGCGCCTCGTCGAGGTCGACGAGGACGACCTTGGCGCCCTCGCGCGCGAAGAGCTCCGCGGTGGCCAGGCCGATGCCTTGCGCCGCGCCGGTGATGATGGCGACCTTGTCCTGCAGCCTCTTTCCGGAAATCGTCGTGGGTGCGGCCTCCGCTTGCGTGCTCATGTTCTCCTTAGGCCCTCGCGGCTTCCAAGGC
>CAZRIP010000182.1:0-3218 GCA_964600165.1 uncultured Elusimicrobia bacterium
GCGTCATCTTCTTCCAAAAAGGCGACTACGACAAGGCGCGCGACGAGTGGAACCTCGCCAAGCAGCTCGACCCGAGCAACTCCGACGCGCTGGCCGGCCTCGAGCGCATCGACAAGCTGTACTCCGGCGGACAGTAGGCCGGCGTGAAGCTCACCGCGAAGTGGTTCCTCTGGTTCACGGGGATCGGCGTCTACGTGATGTTCCTCGGCGGCATCTTCTATTACAACCTCTTCAAGTGGACCTTCGACGAGAAGTTGAAGCAAGAGGCCATCGACATGGTCCGCCTCTACGCCCCGCAGATGATCAGCGGCCTCGCGCGCAACCAAGCGGCGATCTCGATGGACGAGTTCGACATCGTCACTCGTTTCGCCAAGGACGATCGCGTCGTCGCGCTGCTCTACCTCAACAAATACGGCGAGGTGCGCTGGTTCAAGGACCCGAGCAAGATCACGATGCCCTTCGACCAGTTCTCGAAGGAGATCACGCTGCCGACGGACGCCATCGAGCAAGCCTGGCTCGCGAAGTCGCCGATCGTGCGCCAGGTGCCGAACCTGCCCGTCTACGACATCGCGATCCCGCTCGCGCTGCGCGGCGAGATTCTGGGCATCCTCGACATGCAGATCAGCCGGCAAAGCGTGGTCAACGTCATCAACGCGGCGATGCGGAAATACGCCATAGGCGCCGTCGGCGTGCTGCTGCTGCTCGGCGTGCCGCTCTATTTCTTCCTGCACCACTTCGTGCTCAACCCTCTGCTCTCGCTACGCGACGCCGTCGAGACGATCTCCTTTAAGACCCTCGAGCTGAAGTTCCCGTCGCGCAACGACGAGATCGGAGAGGTCGCCAGCGTCGTCACGTTTTTCCTTAATAAGGTCAAGGCCGAGATGGCCAACTCCATGGTCAAGGAAAAGCAGCGCGGCGCGGCCGAGGCGCGCTGGTGGCAGTCGATCCTGATGGCGATCGTCTCGAAGAACCACAAAGCCATCGTCGTCGACGAGGACAACAGCGTCCTTTACACCAATTTCCCGCTGACGGGCACGGGGTCGACGGACGGCAAGCTGCATTTGCTCGACGTCATCGACAGCCAGCAGCAGGACGTGCTGCGCTTGGTCGGCGTGGCGCTCGACCGGCCGAATCAGGTCGTCGAGGCCGACACGACCTTCAAGAACGAGCCCTGTCACGTCAAGGCCGTCCACCTCGAGGAGGAAGGGGAACTGCGCCGCACGCTGATCCTCTTCGAGCCCAAGCAGGTCGGCGCGCGGATCTGACTTTTCATCCGCCGCGCGGCGGATGGGGCGGGTGAAAGCCATGGTGCTGAAGCTCCTGATGGTCTCGACGCTGTGGGCCGCGCAGTCCGAGCCTGCGGTGGTACAGGCTTATCCGGCCGCGGAAAAACCTTGTGATTCGGCATCGGACGACTCCGTTCACGCCCGCATCGATGAGGTTCAGTGCGTCTCGGGTTGGCTCGAGCGCAACGCCGACCTCGGTCGGTCGAAGGATGCGTCGGGGCGCAAGATCTATCAAAAGGAGCGCAAGCGCGCGCGAACGCTGCTCAAGAAGATCGACGGCTGGGTCGGTTCCGCCGAAGACCAGACGCCCGTCGTCTCCGACGACGCCAAGCGCCGCGCGCAGCAGCACTACCTTTCCGGCATCATCTATTTTCAGAAGGGGGATTACGAAAAAGCGCGCGATGAGTGGCTCCTCGCTCGCAAGCTCGACCCTTCGAACGATGACGTTCGCGCCGCCCTCGGGCGCGTCGACCGCCTCTATTCCAGGACTCACTGATCCCCGCCCGCGCCTTTCGTCAAGGGAAAAACGCGGGCGGACGGCCCGAAATCTATTGAAATTACCGGCAACTCCTGCTATAAACAGAGTGTCTCGCATCACCAACTTGAAGGAGGGCAAATGAAGACGCGCGAAAAGGCGATCGGAGCCGTGTCGCTGGCTCTGCTCGTGGGACTCGCCACCCCTAGCCACGCCGCTAAATACAAGATCCGCTGGCTCCTAGGCCATCAGAATTTGGACTATTTCGAGGAGGCCGCCGACAACTTCAAGAAGACCGTCGAGGCCGGGAGTCACGGAGACATCCAGGTCGAAGTCGTGACGGCGCGAGACAATTCTCTCGAGACCAAGACGGCCGGAAAGGGTCTGCCCGAGATCGCGGTCAAAGTCGAGAACGGCGAGGCCGAGATGGGCCACTCCTTCGTCGACGTCATGGGAGCCGTGGACAATCGCCTCTACGCCTTCGAAGCCCCGTACCTGTTCCGGGACTACAGCCACATGGAAGGCGTCTTCGAGGGGCCGGTCGGAAACCAGATGCTCTCGGATCTGCGCTCGCACCACATCGTAGGCCTCTCGTTCACCTATAGCGGCGGAGCGAGCGGAGTCGCGGCCAACCGCGAGATCCGGAGGCCCGAAGACCTCAAGGGATTGAAGATCGGCGTCTTCGGCGATCCGGTCGACGAGGCTTGGCTGCGCGGCCTGGGCGCGACTCCCGTGCCGCTCGCCCATGAGTTGACCATGATCTCCTCGATGGCGCGCGACGGCTCGATCGACGGCGTCGTGATCACGTGGCGGAACTTCGAGCGCGAGGCGCTCAATAAGGAGTTCAAGTACGTCAACTTGATGAACTCGACCTATCTCGTCAGCGTGACCTACGTCAACGAGAAGTTCTTCGCGGGCCTGCCGAAGGAGTACCAGAAGCTCCTCGAGGACGCGACGCGGTCGACGGGACGCATCGAGCGCGCGAAGACCATCGAGCTCAACGCGGCCGCGAAGCGGTCGATGCTGACGAAAGGCGTGCGCGAAGTGTTCCTGACGGGGCAAGACCGCAAGGATTTCGCGCAGGCCCTGAAGCCCGCGTATGAGCAGACGATCGATAAGGTGCTCGGCAAGGGCCTCATCGAGCGCATCAAAAAAACCGGCGACGGCAGCGGACAGCCCGCGGTGCCGGGCGACATCGCCAGCAACAGCTTGCCCTAAGCGAAAAGCCTTTGATCGCCTTCGCCCTCCTTGCGACCTGGGCGCCGCGGCTGGCCGCCGCGGCGCCCAACGCAACGGCGCCTCAAGTCGCGCCTCCCGGGCGGACCGAGGCGGCTTACGAGTGCTCGGCCGTCCCTTGGCCCGACAAACGCCTCGAAGGCCGTCTTTGGGCGGTCACGACTTCGGCCGAGGCCTGCGCGTCGTCGGCGCAAGGGGAGGCGCGGGTCCGCGCGCTCGTG
>CAZRIP010000183.1:0-3079 GCA_964600165.1 uncultured Elusimicrobia bacterium
CCGCGGTGTCCTTGAACGGATCGCCGACGGTGTCGCCGACGACGGCCGCCTTGTGCGGGTCGGAGCGCTTGCCGCCGTGGGCGCCGGTCTCGATGTATTTCTTCGCGTTGTCCCAGGCGCCGCCCGAGTTATTGAGGAAGAGCGCCATCAGGATGCCGCAGACCGTGCCGATCATGAGCAGGCCCGCGACCGCCTCCGCCGCGATCGTCGGGTCCGCCGGCGTGATGAACGCGCGGAAGACCAGGCCGACGACGATCGGGCCGGCGACGGCGAGGATGCCGGGCAGGATCATGGCCTTGAGCGCGCCGATCGTGACGATGTCGACGCACTGGCCGTAGTCCGGCTGCTCCGTGCCCTTCATGATGCCGGGCTTCTCCTTGAACTGGCGGCGCACCTCGTTGATGACCGAGTACGCGGCCTTGCCGACGGCGCGAATCGCGAGCGAGGAGAACAGGAACACGAGCATTCCTCCGAGCATGGCGCCGATGAAGACTTCCGGCTTCGAGAGATCGACGGCGATCCGGCGCGACGTGTAGTTGAAGATCTCGTCCAAATACGCGGAGAAGAGCAGGAACGCGGCGAGCGCGGCCGAGCCGATCGCGTAGCCCTTCGTCAAAGCCTTCGTCGTGTTGCCGACGGCGTCGAGGCGGTCCGTCTTCTTGCGGATTTCTTCCGGCTGCCGAGACATCTCCACGATGCCGCCCGCGTTGTCGGTGATCGGGCCGAAGGTATCCATCGCGAGGATGTAGGCCGCGGTGCTGAGCATGCCCATCGTGGCGACGGCCGTGCCGAACAAGCCGCCCTGGGCGCCGAGCGCGGCGATGCCCATTTTATAGGAAGCGAGGATCGCCGCGGAAATGGCGAGGACCGGGACGGCCGTGGACTCGAGGCCGACGGCGATGCCCGAGATGATATTGGTCGCCGGGCCGGTCTCGGAGGCCTTGGCGATCTCCCTGACCGGGCGGTACTTGTACTCGGTGTAGTACTGGGTGATGTAGACGAACGCCTGCGAGGTCAGGATGCCGACGAAGCCGCAGCCCATGTACCACTTCCAGGCGTCCGGCGCCTTGTCGGTGGAGAGCAGCCACCAGGCCGCGAAGGCAAAGCCGCCCATGGCCAGGAACGACGAGACGTAATAGCCGCGGTTGAGGGCGTCCATCGGGTCCGCGTCCTCGTCGGTGCGCACGACGAGCACGCCGAAGATCGAGGCCAAGATGCCGAGAGCGCGCGCGACGAGGGGGAACAGCACGCCCTTCCAGCCGAAGTAGGGGATCAGCGCCACGCCCAAGATCATCGCGCCGATGTTCTCGGCCGCCGTCGACTCGAAGAGATCCGCGCCGCGGCCGGCGCAGTCGCCGACGTTGTCGCCGACGAGGTCCGCGATGACGGCGGGGTTGCGGGGATCGTCCTCCGGGATGCCGGCCTCGACCTTCCCGACGAGGTCGGCGCCGACGTCGGCGGCTTTCGTGTAGATGCCGCCGCCGAGCTGCGCGAACAGCGCGACGAACGAGGCGCCGAAGCCGTAGCCGACGATCATGAAGGGAATCTTATCGTAGGGGATGCCCATGACCTTCAGCACGGCGAAGAGCCCGCCGACGCCGAGAAGGGACATCGCGGTGACGAACAAGCCGGAGACCGCGCCGCCCCGGAGCGCGATGCGGAGCGCGTCGTTGAGCGAGCTGCGCGCCGCCGAGGCCGTGCGGATGTTCGTGCGGATCGAGACCCACATGCCGATGTAGCCGGCGATGACGGAGCAGGCCGCGCCGATCACGAAGGAAGCCGTCGTGAAGATCGCCAGAGACATCGGGGACGCCGCGTCGTGCTCGTTGTGCCCGCGCGCGAAAGCGTAGAGGACGAAGATCAGCGCCGCGAACGGGACGGCGAGCGAGATGATCGTTCTGTTCTGGCGCCGCAGGAAGGCCTCGGCGCCGCTCTTGATGGCGTCGGAGATCTTGCGCATCTCGGGCGTGCCCGTGTCCTTGGCCAGGACCCACTTGATCAGCCAGGCGGCGACGACGAGCGAAAGAAGGGAGATTCCGAAGATGAGGACGAGGGCGGGCTTCATCGATTCCGACATTGCGATCTCCTGTGTTGTCTTTTATTTAGAAAGAGTGTTGAGCGGCGGAAATTCTGCCATTTTCCCGCCGGTTGGTCAACAATCGACTACGTAAATGATAAAAAGAAGTCGCATCATGGCGAAGCGAACGACGGGCGCCTGGCTGCTCGGCATCTGCGCGTGGCACCTCCTTCTTTCCGCCAACTCCCTGAGGTTGCCGATGATGACCGACGAGGGGGAGTACGCCTACGCCGCGCGCGTCTGGTCGGCGGGCGGGCTTCCTTATCGCGACGCCTATCTTCAGAAGCCGCCGCTCGTCGTGCTGCTCTACCGCCTCGTCCAGGCCGTTTCCGACGACCCGCGCGCGCCGCGCGTCCTCGCGCTCTTCGCGGTCTGGGCCGCGTGCCTTCTCCTTTATGCCGCGACCCCGCGGCGCTGGTCGCGGGCGGCGAGGCTGGCTCCGGCGGCCGTCTTCGCCTCCGCGAGCGCCCTGCCGATCGGCGATTATTCGTTTCCGGCCAACGCGGAGGTCTTCCTGGCGGCTTTGACCTGCGCGGCGTTCCTCGCGCTGACGCGGTTTTGGGAGCGGGGAAGAAACGCCCGCGACGCCGCGCTCTGCGGACTGTCGCTCGGAGCGGCGGCGGCGGCCAAGCAAACGGCGGTATGGACGCTGCTCGGCTTTGTCGCGCTGCTCGTCCGGCGGCCGGGCCGGCGCGCCGACTGGAAATCCGCGAGCTGGTGCCTGGCCGGGGCCGCGGCGATCCCGGCGCTGTGGATCGCTTACTTTTTCTTCAGAAACGGCCTAGACGCCATGATCGACCAAGTCTGGACGCGCAACCGCCTTTACGGGACGATCGTTTCCGATCCGGCGGCGTTTCTCATGCAGCTGCGCTGGTTCGCGTCGGCCCTCGCGCCGCGCCTGGCCCGGGGGCTATGGCCGGCGGCGGCGCTGGCCGGCTACGGCTGCGCCGCGAGGTTTTCCGAGGAGCGCCTGGGCGACGCGGCCGCGGCGGTGTGGCTGGG
>CAZRIP010000184.1:0-2963 GCA_964600165.1 uncultured Elusimicrobia bacterium
GATCCGCTACAACCTGGAGAAGGAGAAGTTCCGGGTGATCTCGGCCAACGACGCCGAGACGGGCCTGACGATGCTCAAGAAGCAGAAGCCCGATCTCGTGATCCTCGACATCATGCTCCCCAAGATGGACGGCCTCGACTTCCTGCGCACCGTGCGCAAGGAGAGCCAGGTCCCGGTCGTCCTGCTCACGGCCAAGCGCAGCGAGCTCGACCGCATCCTCGGCCTCAAGCTCGGCGCCGACGACTACGTCGTCAAGCCCTTCTCCGTCGGCGAATTGAACGCGCGGATCGAAGCTTTATTGCGCCGCGCTTCCGCTCCCTCGAAGGACGGCGAGGGCGAGAAGCCCCTCGCCTTCGGCGGCCTCGAGCTCGACTTCGAGCGCCATCGCGTGACGGTGCGCGGCAAGCTCATCAACCTCGCCCCCAAGGAGTTCGCGATCCTGCGGCTTCTCATCGAGGCCGACGGCAAGGTCCTCTCGCGCGACCAATTGCTCGAGCGCATCTGGGGCCACGAGCAGGACATGGAGATCGACACGCGAACCGTCGATCAGCACATCGCGCGCCTGCGCCGCAAGCTCGGACCGGAAGGCTCCAAGATCGTCACGGTCACGAACTTCGGCTATCAGTTCAAAGCCTGAAGCCGAAGGCTTCAGGCTTTCTCGTCGAGAAAACCGCGACGTTCACGCGCCGTTCACAATGTCTTTACCGCGCTTCACTAGGCCCGAACGTCCAATCCGGACAATAATACTTTCCGTCGCATTGAGCAAAAATTTTCATCTTGAGAGAGTGACCAGCCGATGCCCCTAAAAGAAAAGATACTCGTCGTGGAAGATGAGAAGGACCTCGTGAGGTTGATCCGCTATAACCTCGAGAAGGAGAAGTTCCGGGTGGTATCGGCCAACGACGCCGAGACCGGCTTGGCGATCGCGCGCAAGCAGAAGCCGGACCTCATCATCCTCGACATCATGCTCCCTAAGATGGACGGCCTGGACTTCCTGCGGGCTCTTAGAAAGGAGAGCCAGGTGCCCGTCGTCTTGCTCACGGCCAAGCGCAGCGAGCTCGACCGCATCTTGGGCCTCAAGCTCGGGGCGGACGATTACGTGGTCAAGCCGTTCTCGGTGGGGGAGCTTCACGCCCGCGTCGAGGCTCTGCTCCGGCGCACCGCCGCGGCGGTCGGCCCCGACGGCGATCGCAAGCCCGTCACGGTCGGCGGCATCGAGGTCGACTTCGAGCGCCACGAGATCAAGGTGCGCGGCAAGCGCACCGACCTGACGCCGAAGGAGTTCGACCTGCTCAAGCTTCTTATCGAGGCCAACGGCAAGGTGCTCTCGCGCGACCAGCTGCTCGAGCGCATCTGGGGCCACGGCAAGGACATGGAGATCGACACGCGCACGGTCGACCAGCACATCGCGCGCCTGCGCCATAAGCTGCGCAGCGAGTCCCAGCGCATCTCGACGGTGACGAACTTCGGTTATCAGATCAAGATGAACTAGCCGCTCGTCGCTCTTCCGCTCGGACCGCGCCGGCTCCCGACCCCCTTGGGAGCCGGCGCCTTGTTTACATCCTCGCGACAACACTGTTTCGCCTCCGTGATAGGACGCGCGAGCGGCCTCTACTATCATTGAGTCTCCCTCATGAGACAAATCAATGTCCTTCTCATCGAAGACGACGACGACGACGCGGCCTTGATCTCCCATTATCTCGGCATGCCGGGCGAAGGCGGCGGCGTGTTCAACCTCAAGCGCGCCGACCGTCTCGCGTCCGGCTGCAAGCTTCTGGCGCAGGAGCGCTTCGACGCCGTCCTGCTCGACTTGATGCTTCCGGGGGGCGTCGGCATCGAGGCGTTCCTGAAGGTCCGCGAGCAGAAGCCCGACGCGGCCGTGGTCGTCCTCACCGGACTCAAGGACGAGTCCCTCGCGCTCAAGGCCGTCGGCCTCGGCGCGCAGGATTATCTCGTCAAAGGGACGATCGACGACCGCGTCCTCAAGCGCGCGCTGCGCTACGCCATCGAGCGCGCGCGCCTGCTCGGCAAGATCCAGACTCTGCTCGCCCGCGACGCGGACGGCAAGCTCGTCGTCGACTCGCGCAACCTCGTGCGCTACGCCAACGCGGCCGCCGAGACGGCGCTCGGCCGGGGTCCGCGCGAGCTGCTCGACCGGCCGTTCTCGCTCGAGGCTCCCGCCGAGGGGCGCTCGTCGGTGAAGATCCACGGCGCGGACGGCTCCGATCGCTTGATCGAGATGACGGCCGTGCCGATCGACTGGGAGGAGGCGCCCGCGCGCTTGGTCACGCTGCGAGACGTCACCGAGCTTCGGCGCGTCGAGCTCATGCGCGAGGAGGTCCGCGAGCGCATGAACCTCATCGAGCTCAAGAACGAGTTCATGGCCAGCGTTTCCCACGACCTGCGCAATCCCCTCACGACGGTCAAGACCGCGCTGCAAAGCCTGCGCGACGGGATGGTCGGGCCGATGACCGCGCCCCAGGCCCGATTCGTCGAGCTGGCGTATCGCAACGTGGAGCGCCAGATTCGCATCATCAACAACGTTCTCGATCTGTCCCGATTGCAGTCGGGGCGACTCAAGCCGGAGTCCAAGCCCGTGGCGCTGGCGCAGGCGCTCGACGAGACCTCGCAAGCCTATCAGCTCCTTCCGGGCGCGCCGAAGCTCGACGTCCAGCTGGCGGCCGACCTGCCGGACCTGGTGACGGACCCGGATCTGCTCGGCCGCCTGCTCGCGAACCTGCTCGATAACGCCGAGCGCTACGCGCGCTCGAAGGTCGTCGTCCGAGCGTTCGCGTCCGAGCACGAGGGCCGCCCCGCGATCGAGGTCAGCGTCAGCGACGACGGGCCCGGACTGTCGGAGCAGCAACTCTCCCGGCTCTTCACGCGCTACGTCCAGGCGTCGCGCGCGCCGGGCACGGGCTATAAAGGAGCGGGGCTGGGCCTGGCGATCAGCAAGGAGATCG
>CAZRIP010000185.1:0-2846 GCA_964600165.1 uncultured Elusimicrobia bacterium
AGGAGCGAGGCCACGTCGTATTGCAGCGCGCCCTTGCGGCCGCCTTGATAGTCGATGAACCAGGGCTCGTCGCCGCGGACCATGACGTTGCGCGACTGAAAGTCTCGATAAAGGAAATAGGTTCGGGGCGCGGCGAGCAGATATTTCGTGAAGCGGTCGAAGTCGTCCTCCAAAGCCTGCTCGTCGAAGCCGATCTTGGCCAGGCGCAGGAAGTAGTACTTGAAGTAGTTGAGGTCCCAGCGCATCGATTGCTCGTCGAAGCTCGCGCGCGGATAGCACAGCGAGTAGTCGAGCGTCTTGCCGGCGGCGAGCTGGAAGCGCGGCAGCGCAGCCATGACCTTCTCGTAGACTTTCACGGTCGCGGCGGAGGGATCGCCCGTGCCGCGCTCGGCGACGAGCTTGGAGAAAAGCGTCTCGTCGCCCAGGTCCTCCTCGAGATAAGCCCCGTGCTCCTCGTCGGCGGCGTAGATCTCCGGCACGCTCATGCCTTGCGCTCGGAAGTGCCGCGATAAGCCTAGGAAAGCGCGGTTTTCCTGCTTGTCGGCGTTCAACGCGCCGATCACGACGCGCTTCTTCGACGAGAGCCGGAACAGCTTGCGGGCCGAGCCCGAGCCTTCCGGATTGAGCGCGACGGCCGGCGCGGGCCTCTCGCCCCACGTCTTCTCGAACAGCGCCTCGAGCCGCTGCGGCATCAGAGCACCCGGCACCAGAGAGCTTTCAAGTACTCGCCCTCGGGGAAATCGACGGCGAAAGGGTGATCCGGGCCCGCGCCGGACTTCTTGAGGATCTGCAGCCGCCGGCCGGCCGAGCCCGCGGCCGTGCGCACGAACTGCTGGAACTGGTCCCAGGGCAGCAGGCCGCTGCACGAGCACGTCAGCAGCAGCCCGCCGGAGCGCAGCAGCGACATGCCGAGGCGGTTGAGGTCGATGTATTTCTGCCGTCCGAGGGCGTAGCCTTCCTGCGACGCGATGAGCTTGTACGGGTCGAGGATGACGACGTCGTAGACCTCGCCGTTGAGGTTCGCCTGCCGCAGGTGGGGGAACGCGTCGACGGTGACCGTGCGGATCTGGACTTGGTTGATGTTGGCGTTGCGCTTGGCCTGGGCCGTCGCGTCGGGGTCGAGCTCGACGGTGACGACGTCCGCGGCTTTGCCGACCTTTTTTGCATAAAGGGCGAAGCCGCCCGTATAACCGCACACGTCCATCACGCGCTTGCCCGCGCAGAACTTGGAGAGCTCGAGGCGGTTGTCGCGCTGGTCGCAGAAAAAGCCGGTCTTGCGGCCGCCCGTCGTGTCGACCTCGAAGAGCACGCCGTTTTCCGACACGCGGACGACGCCGCCCACGCCCGCGTCGCGCGGCGTGAGCCGGAAGCCCTCCATCGACTGCACGTGCTCGCTGGCGCGGCGCGTGAAGCGCGCGCTCGGGAAGTGCTCCTTGAGCAGGCGCTCGAGGCGCGCGGCCTGCTTGAACATCGCGAGCGAGTAGAACTCGAGCACGACGATGTCGCCGTAGCGGTCGACGACCAAGCCCGGCAGGCCGTCGCCGTTGTCGAAGACGACGCGATAGGCGTCCGTCGTCTTGTCGAGCCCGAGGACGTCGCGCCGCAGGCGGACCGCCGCCGCGAGCCGCTCGGCGAAGTAGCGCTCCGTGTCGAAGCCGGCCAGGCCGCGCGTGAGCAGCCGCAAGGCGATGAGGCTCTTCGGGTTATAAAGCGCGGCGCCGTAAGGCGCGTCCGACTTGTCGTAGACCGCGACGACGTCGCCGGGCTTGGCCGCCGGGTCGACGTCGCCGAGCATCCTCTTGAAGATCTGCGGCCCCGAGGAGGCCGAGCGCAGGCGCACCCAGGGCAAGGGCAGCGAGTGGCCGGCGGGCGGGGCGGGCTTGGGGGAAGCGGTCACGCGGTTATTCTATCAAGTTCGGCAAAACACCATTGCGCGGGCGTCGTAAGAATCCCATGGGGCTCGGGGTACCATTTGCGAAGCGGGAGGGTGCCATGAAAGCGTTCTTCCCTATGCTCGTCGCGGGTCTGTCGTTCGGGGCTTCGTTCGGGGCGGCGCAGCCGCAGAGAGGCCGCGTCTCGGCGCTGTTCGCCGAGCAGGCCGGCGGCGGCGTGCGGCTGTCGTGGGCCGTGGCGCGCGGCGCGGAAGGCTCGACGCTCGAGCTCTCGCGCGACGGTTCGGTGATCTGGAAAGGCGTCTCCGATCATTTCGTCGACGGCGCCGCGTCTCCCGGCGCGCACGTCTATCGCCTCAGCGCGGCGGGGAGCTCCCGGGAGGTCAAGGTCGTGGCGCGCGGCGAAGCGTGCTCCGGCGCGGCGCGTGTCACGCTCGACGAGCCGTACGTGCGCTGGATCGCGCTCAACAGCGTCGCCGAGGTGAAAATCTCGGGCAGCGTCACGCAGCCCGAGGGCTGCGGCCCGGCGGCGCTCTCGGTCCGGGTCCTGGGCCCGGACGCCTATGAGCGCTCGGGCGAGCTGGAAGCGCCCCTCAAGGGCGGCTTCCAAGGCGTCGTCTACATCGACGCGTCGCAGGGGCCCGCGCTCACGGGCACGCCGGGCGCGTATTTAAGGGACGTCAAGGAGTATCTCGTCGAAGTCAAGGCGACCAACGAGAACGGCGAAGCCGTCAGCGCCCGTCGCAGCGTGCGCGTGCCGATGAGGCCGCCCCGGCCGGCGCCCTAGACGAGGACGGCCGGCCGGGGCGAGCTCGGTCGCCTTAAGCGCTGACGGTCTCCTGACGGCACAGCTGCGCGCATTGCCGCAGGGCCTTGGCGCAGGCGGCCAGCTTCTCGTCGCCGGTCTTCTCGCAGGCCAGCGAGCACGTGTCGCAGGCGCGCGCGCAGGCCTCG
>CAZRIP010000186.1:0-2840 GCA_964600165.1 uncultured Elusimicrobia bacterium
TCGACGTGCGTCGTGTCGCTCGAGAAGACCACGGAGGAGCTGCGCTGCGTCTTGATGCTCCAGCGGCCTCTCGTGCCGTTGCCGCCGTTGGTGTTCTGGCAGACGCCCGTGCCGGCGTCGGCCACGATCTGCTGGCGGCGCACGCCGTTCGTGGGGTCCCAATAGATGGAGCCCGCGGCGGTCCCGGCCGGGCAGCCCTTCGAGCCCACGGTAGGCGAGTTGTTGACCGTGCCGTCGCACAGCCAGCCGTGGCGCACGTAGAGATAGTTGCCGCCGAGCTGATCGCTCATTTTCAGATTGTTGTTATTGGTCGCGCCGCCGCCCTGCTGCTCGCCGCCGCCGTCGGCCGCTACCGCGTAGACTTCCAGCGTGTCGGTGCGCGGCCAGATGCTGACCTCGGGCGCCACGAAGTTGCCGACGAGCGTGAACGGGAAGACGACCTGCTCGGCCGACCAGTTGACGCCGTCCGCGGAGAACCGCCAGACGCCGTTGGGGCCGTTAGAGACCGAGTGGTAGAAGACCCACGTGCCGACGTTAGGGACGCTGAAGACGTTGCGCTGGCCGGCCCACTCCGTGCCCGCGCCCGCGCCGACGGTCAGCGTCTCCTGGACCGACTCGGCGTTCCGGGGGGCGACGGCCAGCAGGAGACCGCAAAGCAGGGCGAGCGCCGCCCGGCGCCCCCCCCGCTTTGCCGTCGCCCGCGTGATCCGGCCCTGGTCCATCAGCGCTTGACCCCTCCCGTGGATTTGGCGGACGTCTTCGCCGCCGGCTTAGTCGTCGCCGGCTTGGCCGCCGGCGCCTTCTGGACCGGCGCCAACGAGACGCCGAGCTTCTTGCACGCGTCCTTGGCCGCCGCGCGCGCGTCGGCGTCGGAGTCCTCCAACGCGACGGCGCGCAGCGCCTTGCCGGCCGCGGGAACGGCCCCGCGCCCGATCCGCGTCAGCGCCTGCGCGGCCAGGATCCGGGCCGCCGGGTCCTTGGCCTTGAGCGCCGGAAGAAGAGCCCCGGCCTTCGCGGCGGCCTTGGGCGTCGCCGCCTTGAGCAGCGCGAAGCCGCAGGCGCCGCGCGTGTCGGCGTCGTTGAGGCAGTCGACCAAAGCCGGGAGGCTCGCGCCGGAAGGCCCGATGGCGTAAGGCAATGCCTCGCGCGCGTAGCCGCCGAGCTTAGGATCGCTCAGGCGGCCGAGCAGCTCCGGAACGGCGGGCTCGCCGATGCGCGCGATCAGGTCGAGAACAGAAGCGCGCTTGCGGCGCATCTCCGGCAGGAGCGGGGCGACGGCCTGAGGGCCCGCCTTGACGAGCTTGGCCTCGAGAGCCGGGCGGTCGGCCGGCGCGGCGGCGCGCCACGAGGCGACGAGGTCGGCGACGGGATCGGCGGCGAAAGCAGGCAGGGAAGCGCACAGCAGCAGCGACGCTATAAAGATATTCGTTCGCGCGCGCGCGCAAAAAAGATTCGTCAACACTTTCGTGCCCATGTTTAAAACGTCCCTGCGTCTAGACTCGTCGCTCGGAGTTGTCGCTCGTGATGCGGGTACGGATTGCTCGCGTCAGGTGGGGTTGCGGCGCGCTTAACAGCGCAGGACGGTGGAGCGGGAGGGAGCGAGATCAGGACAACGCAAAACGGCCCCGGCCACGGAAGCTGCGGCCAGGGCGAGGGTGAAAACGGCGACGGCGAACGCCGGCAGTTTTTGGTGCGGGCGCGGCAGCGCGGCGTCCGCCAAGAGGCGCTCGAAGCCGCGCTCGAGCGCCGCGCCGATCGCCGTCCCGAGCCCGGACAAGAGCTCGAGCATCAGCGTCACGCGCCGGGCCTGAGGGAGCCTGGACGCATAGGCCGCGTCCGCGGCCGCCGTCGCCTCGGCTTGCTTGAGCTGCTTGCGGATCAGCGCGGCCGACACGGGCCGGCCGAGCTCGTCGCGCACGTCAAGCTGCTGAGCGTTCTCCAGCGCGACCGCCGCGTCGACGCCCTGGGCCTCGAGGCCCACAGGCGTCTCGGCGGCGGCGGATCTCGGCAGGAGGAGGTTGAACGAGACGCCGGCGGCCAGCGCCAGCATCAGCGTCACTGTGGGGCGGTCACAGCGTCTCATTCAGTTTCCCGGTTTCCCCTACAAAAAACAGGCCCGGCCTCACCAACTATCTTACCCCTCTGTCCCGAAGATAGCTGATTGAGACCGGGCGGAAATCGGTACCGACCCGCGAACACCAGTTGTCTTCGGCAGCCAGGCGACCTCATGCTTGAGGCCCTTCGCTTTGCGCCCGCCCCTCGCGGAGCGTTTGCCACTTCTCGGTCAACGGCTTCATCGCCAGTATACCACAAGATCTCCGTTTGTCAAGACCCAGGGCCTTGACACGACAATCCCCGTCGAGAAATAGCTTAGGACCCACGCGAATCCAATGGTAAACGACAACGCCGCGGAAGGGGTTGCGAAGTTGTTGCCGCGGAGGATAGGGGGTTGCCCGATGTGATACCATCTCGCATCGCTAAAAAGAAGACCTTCGACGCCCCTCCGAAGGCCCCCCGGTTCTGGCTGCCGGCGGCGGTTCTGATCTTTTTCCCGGCCGCGCTGATCCCGCTCTCGCTGCGCGACGCGTGGTTCACCAACGAAGCCTCGCTGCTGCTGCCCAACGCCTTCGTGCTGGCCGCGGGCGCCAGCGCCCTGCTCGGGTTCGGGCTCCTCGTATCACGCCGGCTCTCGGCGGCGTTCGAGGACCACGCCGCGAGCGCGGCGCGGGCCGGCGCGACGTCGCATCGCGCCTGGATGGGCGCGGCGTTCCTGGGAGCCGCGGGCGGCGCCGCGCTGCTCAAGTACTGGCAATACCGGTCGGGACAGCTCCCCGAGGACA
>CAZRIP010000187.1:0-2738 GCA_964600165.1 uncultured Elusimicrobia bacterium
CGTCGTGAAATACGGGTTGCCGGTGCCGGCCGCGAAGATGACGACGCGGCCCTTCTCGAGGTGGCGGATCGCGCGGCGGCGGATGTAAGCTTCCGCCAGCTTTTGGATCTCGATGGCTGTCTGCACGCGCGTCGGGACTCCGAGATGCTCGAGGGCGTCTTGCAGAGCGAGGGCGTTGATGATCGTCGCCAGCATGCCCATGTAGTCGGCCGTGACGCGGCCGATGGCCTCGCCGCGGTCCTGGGCACCGCGCCAGATGTTGCCGCCGCCGACGACGACGCCGAGCTGCGCGCCGCCGTCGTATGCCGCCTTGATCTCCCGCGCGATCGAGAACAGGGCTTGGGAATTGATGCCGTGGCCGCGGTCGCCGCAAAGCGACTCGCCCGACAGCTTCAGCAGGACTCTCTTGTACTTTCCAGTGCCGCCGCTGGCGCTCATTCCCCGAGCTGGTAGCGCGCGAAGCGCGCCACCGACATGCCCCCACCCATCTTGGCCGCCGCGTCGGAGATCAGCTTCGAGACCGGGACCTTGCTGTCCTTGAGCCACATCTGATCGAGCAGACAGAGGGACTGGTAGAAGAGCTTGTTGATCTTGCCCTCGACGATCTTCGGGATCGAGGCCTCAGGCTTGCCTTCCTTGCGCAGCAGCTCCGAGTAGATCTCTTTTTCCTTCTCGATCTCGGCGGGGGGGACTTCCTCGCGCTTGAGGTAGCGCGCGCCCGACCCGACGATCTGCAGCAGCAGCTCGAGGCCGAGGTCGCGCAGCTCCGCCGACTTGGCCGCTTCGCCGTTGGCCGTCGTCATCTCGATGAGGGCGCCGGCCTTGGCTCCCTGATGGATGTAGCCCTGGATCATGCCCGAGCTCTTGAGTTGGAACTTCTCGAAGCGGCGCACGCCCATGTTCTCGCCGAGCTTCATGAAGACCGGCTGCACGATGGCCTTGGCCGAGTCGACGTCGTTGAGCTCGCCCTTGGCGTATTTTTCCGCGAGGGTCTGGCCGAGCTTCTGGAACTCCTCGTTGCGGGCGACGAAATCCGTCTCGCAGTTGAGCTCGACGATCGCGCCGACGGGGCCGGAGACCGCGTAAGCGATGACGCCTTCCTTGGTGGCGCGGCCGGATTTTTTCGCGGCGTCGGCCAATCCTTTTTTACGCAAGATCGTCAGCGCGCCCTCGAAATCGCCCTTGGACTCGGAGAGCGCCTTTTTGCAATCCATCATGCCCGCGCCGGTCTTGTCGCGCAGCTCGACGATCTGCTTGTTCGGGTCGGCGGCGGTGGTCATGACTCAACCCCCTCGACGCCGGCCTGCTCGCCGACCATCTGCTCCTCGAGCGGAGCGTCGACGGCGACGTCCGCGCCCTCGACCATCTGCTGCTCGGCCTGAGCGACGGTGGCTTGGTTCTTCGCGGCCTCGTGAGCCTGCTTGCCCTCGACGACGGCGTCGGCGATGATGCCGCAGAACAGCTTGATCGAGCGCGCGGCGTCGTCGTTGCCCGGGATCGGGTGGTCGATGAGGTCGGGATCGCAATCCGTGTCGCAGACGGCGACGATCGGGATCTCCAGGCGGCGCGCCTCGGCGACGGCGAGGTCTTCCTCGACGGGGTCGATGACGAAGAGGACGTCCGGCAGCTTCTCGAGCTTGCGGATGCCGGTCAGCGTCTTGCGCAGCTTGAGCATCTCCTTGGAAAGGCGGGAAACCTCTTTCTTGGAGAGGACGGAGAAGATGCCGTCGGTCTCCCATTTCTCGAGCTCGTCGAGCCGCTTGACGGACTTGCGCAGCGTGGCGAAGTTCGTGAGCGTTCCGCCGAGCCACTTCTCCGAGACGTAGGCGGCGCCGCAGCGCTCGGCCTCGGTCTTCAAGATATCCTGAGCCTGCTTCTTCGTGCCGACGAAAAGGAAGGTCTTGCCGAGAGCGCCCTGGTCCTTGACGTAGCCGTAGACCTTCTTGATCTCCTTGACCGTCTTCTGGAGATCGATGATATGGATGCTGTTGCGCTCTCCGAAAATAAACTTGCCCATCTTCGGGTTCCAGCGGCGGGTTTGATGCCCGAAATGCACGCCGGCCTCGAGCATGGCTTTCATCGACACGTTGATCACTCTGTTGTTCTCTCCTTTATATACGTACGCCTGCAGATCGGGGATTGTAGCAAAAGAAACCGGGCTTGACAACGACGGTGAAGAACCCTACACTGGAGCCGTGAAAGCGCTCCTGGGGGCATTGCTTCTCTCTCTATCGCTTTGCCGCGGCGCCCTGGCGCAGGAAACGCGCCTCGAGAAAGTCGAGATCCGCGACGACGGCGTCGCCATCCAGACCTCCCGTCCGGTCCGCTACGAGAAGACCCGGCTGACCGCTCCGGACCGCATCATCTTTCAGCTGCCCGGCGTGCGCTGCCTCGGCTGCCCGAAGCAGTGGCCGGGAAAAGGACGCTGGCTCCAGAGCGTGCGCGCCGGTCAGTTCCTCGAGAACCCGCCGGTCACGCGCGTCGTGCTCGATATCACCGGACCGGCCCCGATCTTAGACAAGGTCGCGGGCAACGAGTTGATCGTCCAGCTCGGCGACGCCCCGGCGCCCGCGAAGCCGGCCCCCGCGCCGGTCGCCGCGCCGGCGCCCGTGCCGCCGCGGCATGAGCGTTCCCTGCTCGAGGACATCCAATTCTGGTTCGCTTACGGCGGCCTCGTTTTCGCCGGCCTGACGCTTTGCTTGGCGCTCTACCGCATCCGCTGGATGCGCAGCAACACC
>CAZRIP010000188.1:0-2700 GCA_964600165.1 uncultured Elusimicrobia bacterium
AGCCCCGGGGCTCGCGCCGCGGGTCTTTTTCTTTGACTTCTCGACGACGCCTTTCCAATCAACGCCATTGGCCATCCACTTCATGGCAAAAGATGACACATCCTGCACCGCGTCCAAAAATAAACATACCTAAAAAATACTGTTGACAAAAAAAAGACATGTTTCCTAGAATCCTCAGGCTCGTGAAGGAGGCTCAGGCCCTCCCTTAAAAGGGGGCAGCTTCGCGGAGAGCGGAGCAAAGGACTGAAAGTTTGTCCGCTGAGGCCGATCGGCGAAAGCTGGCGGCGACTCCTCACCAAAACGTAGGCCCCGCGACGCTGCGGGGAAAGAGCAAAGAGTAATCCCCGTAGAACGGGGCTTACGTAAGTAAGGAGGAAACAAGAGTGCAAACTAAGAAGCTCCTGGGATCATCCCTGGCGCTGGCCATGATTATGTCTTCGGTCAGCGTTAACGCCGAGCTGCTCAAGAACTTCAAGCTCAGCGGCGAGTTGGACCTGCAGGGAACTGCGGGGGAAAACGTCAAGGACTTCAGCACCCACGGCAACGCGGTTGGCGCCGGCAAGGCCAACAACGACCGCATCGGCAGCATGCAGACCATCCTGTTGGTCAACGCGGACTGGGACGTCCTCGACGACGTTCACGCCAAGGTCACCCTCGGCAAGAACGATCGCACGTGGGGCACGAACGGTAACGACGCGTACGGCCACAATGGCAACGGTGCCGTGGGCGGTCAGCAGGCACAGTCGATCACCGGCGCGGCCGCCGGTGGCGTTCTTGGAACTGTCTACGTCGATCAGGCGTACGTAAAGATCGACAAGGTGTTCGGCGGCGTCGACACGACCCTCGGTCGGCAGTTCTACGGCAGCCAGGGCGACCTCGTGGCCTACTTCGGGCCGCGCCTCGGTATCCTGGGCGCGCCGATCACGTCTCTTGACGCGGCTCGCTTCGACTGGGCCAGCGACATGATCGGCGTCACCGGCCTCGTCGGCAAGCAGACGGGCTCGGCTCTCGGCGCCACCGGCGCCGCGGACGTCGACCTCCGCGCCTTGATCGCGACGCTCAAAAGCGGCGACATGTTCAAGGGCAACGTCTACGTCTACGACCAGGTCACGCACGCCATCGGTGCTTCCGGCGTCGGCGCGACGGGCTTCGCGGCCACGCCGAACGGCCTCAACAACAACCTGTGGCTCGCCGGCCTTCGCGGCCAGGTGAACATGGGCATGGCGTGGGCCAAAGCCGAGTTCGACAAGAACTTCGGCGATGACCGCACGGGCGCGGTCACGTCGGACCGCTCGACCTACACCGGCTGGGCCGCCAAGCTCGATCTCGGCGCCAAGGCGGATGCAGGCGTGGCCACGGTCTCTCCGTGGGGTGATTTCACCTACGCGACCGGCCAGGGCGACAAGAAGTCGAGCCATGACAACGCGTTCACGCCGATCGCGGGCGACTATCACGCCGGCGACATCTACACGCGCTTCAACAACCTCAGCGCGCAGCCCCTCGCGGGCGGCGTCGCGGGCGCGGGCGCCGCGGGCGTCGGCCAGAACAACCTGAGCGACCGCGTGATCTGGGGCCTCGGCCTCAAGGTCACCCCGGGCATGCTCAACAAGCTCACGGCCGGCATCGGCTACTGGGACTACCGCACGCAGACCTCGGCTACGCCGACGGCCAACGGCGGCACGGCGGCCTTCGCGGGCAACAAGCACATCGGCTCGGAAGCCGACGTGAACTTGACCTGGAAGCACTCCGAGAACGTCTCGTTCAACACCGGCCTCGGCCGGTTCTGGGCGGGCGGCGCGATCAACGAGGCGGCGCAGTCCACCGTCGCGGGCAACGCGAACGCGAACTCGGGCCAGGGCGTCAACCCGGCCACGGCCGAGTGGTTCGACGTCAACATCAAGTTCTAACATAAGCTAGAACTAGCACAAGAACCCCCGGCGCTCGCGCCGGGGGTTCTTCTTTTTTTGCCACGGGATTGCGATTCGGTAAGCCTAGGGCTATACTAACGCGCGATGAAGGCGCTGGTAGTAGAGGATTCGGAGCAATACGCGGCCTTCCTGAAAAGACTGCTCGAACGGGGCGCCTTCGAGGTGATTGCGATCAACACCGCCGAGCGAACCCTGGAGATCGCCCGCCGTCTCTGCCCGGACCTCATCGTCATCGACTGGATTCTAGGCCCTGGTCAAAGTGGGATCGCCCTGCTTCAAGCCATTCGCAGCACGGACCGAATCAGCAAGATTCCCTGCGTGATCATGACCGGATTCGCCAAGAGTCCCGAAGACGAGTGCAAGGCCCTTAGCGCGGGGGCGAACTTCTTTTTCACCAAGGACGAGTTCATGGGCCGCGCTTATTTCCTGTTGCGTCATTTTCAAAGCTTAGCGATCCTTCCATCTTCCACGGCGCGCTACCAACTGGATGAGCTCGAATTTTCGCCGCAGTCGGGAGTCCTGATCTCGCATGGCCGAAAAATACGGGTTCATGGGAAGACCGCGAAGCTCCTGGAGCTTTTCCTGCGCGAGCCGAATGTGCTGCATCGCTCCGACTTCCTTTGGACCAGCATATGGGACGAGGATACAAGGAACTGGCGGCATACGCTCGACAATAAGGTCTCGCGCCTCCGCCGACTTCTGGGTACGCCCAGGGGAAGCCGCCGAGTTTCGCGTAAAGGCGCGGGCAACATCCTGGAACTGAGAGTCTGAG
>CAZRIP010000189.1:0-2594 GCA_964600165.1 uncultured Elusimicrobia bacterium
ATGCGTCGTGGTCGCGCTGCCGGGCAGCGCGGGCGGCGCGCGCGACGGGCTCAAAGTGCTCGGCGAGCTCCTCGCGCACGCGATCCACGTCGGCCGCGGCGGCGATCATTAAGCCGCGATGCTCCACGCGCTGATCTTCGCCGTCGCGTTCCTCTACGGCTCGGTGGGCCACGGCGGCGCGTCGGGCTACCTCGCGGCGCTCTCGCTGATGGGCTTTGTCCCCGCCGACTTCAAGGCGAGCGCGCTGATCTTGAATCTGCTCGTCGCCGCGCTGTCGTTCTTCAACTTTTGGAAGGAGGGCTACTTCGACTGGGAGCTCTTCTGGCCGTTCGCCGTCCTGTCGATCCCCGCGGCGTTCGCGGGCGGATTGATCTCGATCCCCGCGCGCGTCTACGGCATCCTGCTCGCGGTGACGCTGGCGTTCGCGGCGACGCGCTTGGCGCTTCCTGACGCGAAGGACGCCGGAGCGCGCCCCGTCTCCAAGCCGGCGGCGCTCTTGACGGGCGGGGCGCTCGGCGTTCTTTCCGGGATGGTCGGCGTCGGCGGCGGCATCTTCCTGTCCCCGCTGATGATCCTGATGGGCTGGGCCGACGCGAAGAAGACGGCGGCGATCTCGGCCGCGTTCATCTGGGTCAACTCGGCCGCGGGCCTGTTCGGCTCGATCAAGCAGGCCGGCATCGGGCCGCTCGCGCTGTGGCCGCTCGCGCTCGCCGCCGGAGCCGGCGGCCTGCTCGGCTCGCGCGTCGGCGCGCGCTACATCGGCGTGCTCGCGCTGCGGCGCGTCCTGGCCGTCGTGCTCGCCATCGCCGCCTACAAGCTCTTCATCGTCGGGCTGCGCGCATGATCCTCTATCGCGACGCGCTCGACAAGCTCCTGGCCGAGGCCGACGAGGCCGGGCGGCTGCCTTACGCCACCGTGACGCTCGAGGATTCGATCGGTCGCGTCGCCGCGGCCGACGTCCGCGCGAGCGACCCGATCCCTCCCTTCGACAACTCGTCGATGGACGGCTTCGCGCTGCGCGCCGCCGACGCGAACGGCAAGCCGCTGCCCGTGCTCGGGCGCGTCGCGGCCGGCGATCCCCCCGGCGCGGCCAAGCCCGGCGGCGCCTACGAGATCACGACCGGCGCGCCGCTGCCCTCGGGCTGCGACGCCGTCGCGCGCGTCGAGGATTGCGACGTCTCGGCCGACGGCAAGACCGTGGCGTTCAAGGAAAAGCCCGAGCCCGGCGACTTCGTGCGCAAGACCGGCGCCGATTTCCCGGCGGAGGGATTAGCGCTCGCCTCCGGGACGCTCGTCGAGCCGCGCCACGCCCTCGCCTTGTCGGCCCTCGGCGTATCGAGGGTGCCGGTGCGCCGCCGCCCGAAGGTGGCGCTCATCGCCACCGGCCGCGAGCTCGTCGGCGCGGGCGAGAAGCCCGGCCCCGGGCAGATCCGCGACGCGACGGGAGCCTATCTCTCGATCGCGCTCGCGCGCATGGCGTGCGACTTCCGCCACTTCGGCATAGTCAAAGACGAGCCCGCCGACTTCGCCGCGCGGTTGGACCGCGCGCTGGAGCTCGAGCCCGACTTGATCCTGACGACCGGCGCGGTCTCCATGGGCCGCCACGACTTCGTGCCGAAGGCGCTCGAGGAGCACGGCGGCGAGCTCGTCTTTCACAAGGCCGCGATCCGGCCGGGAAAGCCCGTGCTCGCCGCGCGCGTCGGCGGCGCGCTGCTGCTCGGCCTTCCGGGAAACCCCCTTTCGACCGTCGTCGGCCTGCGCTTCTTCGCCGAGCCCTATTTGCGCCGCCTGTTGGGCCGACCCGACGAAAAGCCGAGGCTGGCGCCGCTCGCCGCCGCCGCCGGCAAGCCCGAGGGGCTGCGCTGCTTTTTCAAGGCCGCGCTGACCGAGGATTTCAAGGTCCGCGTGCTCGAGGGGCAAGCGTCGTTCCAGATCGATCCGCTCCTTTCCGCCGATTGCTGGGCCGTCCTGCCGGAAGCCGGCAAGCGCGTCGAGGCCGGAGCGGCCGTGGAGGTCTATCCCTTATGAAGCGCTGCGTGGAGCTGTACGGAAGATTGCGCGATGCCGCGCCCGAGCCAGTCGTCGAGTTGGAATTGAATGAAGGCGCGACCGTCGAAGAGGCCATGGCGACGCTGCGTTCGGCTCTCGGCGCGAAAGCCTCGCTTCTCGAGGGCGCCGCGCTCGCCACCGGGGATGCCGTGCTGCGCGGCGGCGAGCGGATCCCATCGGAGGGCCGGCTCGCCGTGCTGCCGCCGGTCTGCGGGGGCTGATGACCACTTTATCCAAGCGATGGAACTGGAGGATAGAAGTCTATCCCAATAGCCCATCACTCGCGGAGAGAGTCTCGTGACCCCTCCTGTTTTTACCGAGATCACGGAACGGCATCTTCGTCTCGAAGAACTGGTCGACCTCGTCGCCGCGGGCTCGGCCAACGGCGCCGTGGCTTCTTTTCTCGGCGTCGTGCGCGACCACCACGAGGGCCGGCGCGTCGTCGGCGTGACCTACGACGGCTTCAAGCCGCTCGCGGAGAAGACGCTGGCCGCCATCGCGCGCGAGGCCGCGGAGAAGTTCGAGACGAGCGTGGCCGTCACGCA
>CAZRIP010000190.1:0-2493 GCA_964600165.1 uncultured Elusimicrobia bacterium
CAGCTTCGCGCCGCCGAGCAGCAACAGCGCGACGAAGACGCGGCGCGGCGTGACGAGCCGCAAAAGAAGGTCCATCTTACGGCGAGGACGACGGCGGGCTGCTGACCCTGAGGACGATCTTGTTGGCGGAGGTCGGCAGCGTTTGCGCGCGCTGCGCCAGCTGCTCGGTCTCCTGGGCCAGGTACCAAGCCTCGATCTTGAAGTCCGACTCGCGGATGTGGTTGTGCGCGATCTGGGCTTGATCGGCCAGGGATTTGGCCTGCTTGCTCACGCGCTCGCACAAGCGCATGACGGATTGCGCGTAGCGGATCGCGTCCTCGTTGTACTCGGCGGCGCGCTCGATGCCACCGATCACGTTCGGCAGCGAGCCGATCTCGTTGGTGAACGTGCGCACGTCGCGGCGCAGGTTTTGCAGATCGTAGCCGAACATCGTGTCCGGGCTCTTGAGATTGTTCTTCTTGGCCGACGCCAGGCGCTGGGCGCGAAAGACCACGTCCTCGATCTTGGCCGAGAGATTGTTGATCTTGTCGCCGACCAGCGATAAGGTGCTTTCCGCCTGCTTGAGCGCCGAGAGGGTTTCCATGTCGTTTCCGCTTCCTTTATATAACAGCCTTGCGTCGGCGCGTCAAGGCTACTTCAGGAGATCGTCGAGCACCTGCTCGGAGCCCTTCTTCTTGGCGTCCGCGTCTTCTTGATGCTCGGGCGCGGCGCCGACGCTCTCGTCGGCGGCCGACTCCGCGTCGGCGGCGTCGGTTTTGGGCTGCGCGGCGGGCTGGGCCTGCGGCTCGTCGAGCTCGCTCTTGCGCCCGCCGCCCGGAACGAGCAGATCGTCGAGGGACTCGTCCTTCTTGGCCTGCCCCTTGGGCTTGACTTTGGGCTTGGGCGCCGGCTCGGCCGCCCCCGCCAAGAAGGCGTCGAGATCGTTGATCGAGTTTTGCGGCTTGATGCGCGACTTGCGAGCGGCCTTCTTTCCGGCCGGCGCTTCCTTTTCCGAGGCCGGCGGGGACGGCTCGCTCGCGCTCGCCGCGGGAACTTGCTTGTCGTCGTCGGGATTGACGATCAGCAAGTCCTCGAGGATCGGCTTGTCCTGCGCCTGGGCCGGCTGGGCGGCCTTCGCGGGCTTCCTCTTAGAGCCCGCGCGGCGCGGCTTCTTGGGCTGCGCCGCCGTCTTGCCTTCCAGCAGCTCCTTGGCCGCCTCGTTGTGGGCGGCGACGCGCTTGGCCATCAGGTCGGCCTCGAACTCGTAGGTTTGCGAAGGGAGGCCGGGCTTGGCGGCGTAATAATTGACTTGGAACAGGTCGTCGTGCATGAGCTCGGCCATCCAGGGCGTCGCCGCGCCCTCGGGCGGCGTCGTGCCTTCGGCGGCGAGCGTTCCGACGGTCTTGCCGCTCGCGGCGGTCCAGCCGTTGACCAAGGCGATGGCGTCTTTTTTCCGTCCTTCCAAGATCTCCTCGGGCGAAGGCGTCGTGAGCTTGGAGGGCGGCGGCTCGATGGGCATGGGCGGCGGCAGAGGCGCGCGATCGCTCAGCGCGGCGGGCCCGCCCTTGCGCCGTCCGAGCAGCCCGAGCTTGAGCGCGCCGTAGCCGCCGAGCGCGCCGAGGCCGAGGACGATGAAGAGAAAAACGTTCGGCTTGGCCTTGGCCTTGGCCGCGGGCGCCGCCGCGGCCGAAGAGATGATCGCCGGGCCCGGCAGCACGCTGCCGGGAGCGGGCGCCGGCGGCAAGCCCGCGGGCGGGAGCGAATCCGGCGTCGCGGCCGGCGGCACGGTCTCGGGGATCACGCTCGGCGCCAGGCTCGGCACGCCGGGCGGCGGGGCTCCGAGAGCCGCCGCCGGCGCGGCGGCGGGCGAGCCCAGCGGCGTGAAGCCGCCGAGGGGCGCCGGCGCGGCGTCCGGCTTGGGCGTCTCCGACAGGGGCGAAAGGGGCTCGAGCTTGGGCTCGTCGAGCGGCTTGGGCGCGGGCGCGAAGGGCGACGCGGACGGCGCGGGCATCTCGAGGGAAGGAAGCGAAGCGTCGGGTTTGGGCCCGGACGCCGACGGACTCTCTGCTGGCGCCTGTGCCGACGGGCTGCCGCCCGTCGGTCTCGCCTTGAGCTCGTCGAGCTCCTGTCTGAGCTCCTTGATCTCGTCGAGCTGCCGCCTGAGGTCCTCGAGGTCCTGCTTGCCGGCCATCGCCGACTCGAGCCGGGACTTTTCGGCTTGCAGCTCCGCGAGCTGCTTGCCGAGCTCCTCGATCGTGCGGGATTGGCCTTGGACGGTCGACTCCACCTCGTGCTCGGCCGCCACGGCCTGGTCGAGGCCCTGTTTCAAATCGCTGCTGGCGCTGTTGACGCCGCCCAGGCGCTCCTCGAGCGCGCCGAGCTGGACGGCCAACTGTCTGGCCAGCCGATCCTTCTCGTCGAGATTGTGATGGACGCTCAAGAGCTCCTCGTCCTTGAGTCTGAGGCTTTCTTGCAGCTCGGCGACCGTGTTGTCGAGAAGCTCCATGCAGATCG
>CAZRIP010000191.1:0-2486 GCA_964600165.1 uncultured Elusimicrobia bacterium
GATCGCGGCCGGCGTCAAGCAAGTGTGCTTCGATCGCGGAGCCCACATCTATCACGGACGCGTCAAGGCGTTGGCTGAAGCGGCGCGCGCCGGCGGACTGGAATTCTAAGAGGTTAATGAACATGGCTGATGAGACGACTCCCAACAATCCTCCTGCGACTCCGGCCGCCGCTCCCGCGGCGCCCATTGATCGCTACCCCCAGCCCGCGCAGCAGCAGCAGCAGCAGCGCGGCGGCTACGGCCAGCAGCGCGGCGGCGGCTACGGACGCGGACCGCAGCGCGGCCGCCGGCCCGAGCCGCGCGAAGAGGGCGGCTTCAAGGAGACCGTCGTCGCGATCAACCGCGTCGCCAAGGTCGTCAAGGGCGGCAAACGCTTCTCGTTCTCGGCTTTGGTCGTCGTCGGCGACGGCGCGGGCTCGGTCGGCTCCGGCCTCGGAAAGGCCAAGGAAGTCCAGGCCTCGATTCAGAAGGGCAACGCCCAGGCGCGCAAGAACATCATCAAGTTTCCAGTCGTCAACGAGACGATCCCGCACGAGGTGATCGCGAAGTACCGCTCGGGCAAGGTCTGGATGAAGCCCGCCGCGGCCGGCACGGGCGTCATCGCCGGTGGCGGCGTGCGCGCCGTGCTCGAGGCCGCCGGAGTGAAGAATATCTTAAGCAAGAGCCTCGGCTCCCAGAACGCGTTCAACGTCGTCGGGGCCACGCTCGAGTGCCTGCGCCTGCTGCGCACGGCCGAAGACATCGCGAAGTTGAGGGGCAAGTAAGATGGCTGACACTTTCGGTTTGAACTCTCTCAAGGCCAAGCACGGCTCGCGGCCGAAGCACTTCCGCTTCGGCATCGGCGAAGGCTCGGGCGGCGGTCAGACGGCCGGCAAGGGCATGAAGGGACAGCGCGCGCGCTCCGGCGACGGCAAGCTCCTCGGGTTCGAGGGCGGCCAGACGCCGCTCTTGCGCCGCGTCCCCAAGCGCGGATTCACCAACGGCCCGTTCAAGGTCGTCTACCAGGTCGTCTCGGTCGGCGATATCGATCGCATCTTCAAGAACCAGAAAGAAGTGACGCTCGACGCCCTCAAGATCCACGGCCTCATCTCGGGCCGCTCGCCGGTCAAGGTTCTGGGCGACGGCGAGGTCACGCGCGCCTACAAGATCAGCGTTCACGCGTTCTCCGCGAGCGCCAAGGCCAAGATCGAGAAGGCAGGCGGCTCGGCCGAGCCGCTCAAGAAGCCTCAGCCGCACAAGAAGGCCGAGGTCTCCAAGAAGTAATGATCAAGGGATTGGCGGATATCGTCGAGGCGCCGGATCTGCGCAAGCGTGTCCTTTACACGCTCGGCATGATCGCGGTCTATCGCGTCGGCGCGGCGATCCCTATCCCGGGGATCAACTCCGACGCCTTGGCGTCGATCTTCAACGCCCAGAAAAACGGCCTGCTCGGCTTCATGAACATCTTCTCGGGAGGCGCCCTCGCGCGCTTCTCGATCTTTTCTATGGGCGTGATGCCCTACATCAACGCCTCGATCATCATGAGCCTGCTGCAGGGCGCGCACGTCATGCCCTATCTCGACCGCCTTTACAAGGAAGGCGAGCTCGGGCGCCGCAAGCTCAACAGCATCACGCGTTATCTCACGCTCGTGCTCGCGTCGTTCCAGTCTTTCGGCCTGACGATCGCGATCACCAAGATGCCGACGCCGGGCAACATCCCCGTCGTCAGCAACCCGACGCCCGCTTTCTATATGGTGACGGTCCTCACGCTCACCGCCGGCACGATCTTCATCATGTGGCTCGGCGAACAGGTCACGGAGATCGGCATCGGAAACGGCGTCTCCTTGATCATCTTCGCAGGCATCGTCGAGCGCATCCCGTCGGCCGCCATCAACCTCGTCAAGCTCGTTCAAGCCGAGGAAATCGGCATCATCCAAGCCCTGGGCTTGGTCGCTCTTCTTCTCGCCGTGATGGCGTCGGTCGTCTGGGTCGAGACCGCCCAGCGCAAGATTCCCGTTCAGTACGCCAAGCGCGTCGTCGGCCGTAAGATGTACGGCGGCGCCCAGAGCTACCTGCCGCTCAAAGTCGACCAGTCCGGCGTCATCGCCGTCATCTTCGCGGTCTCGCTCTTGGCCGTGCCGATGACGGCGGCGACCTTCGCGCCCAACGCGGCGTGGGCGCAGACGATGTCGCAGTTCCTTTCGCGCGGCAACTGGGTCTATCAATCGCTGTACGCGGCTCTGATCATTTTTTTCTGCTACTTTTACAACTCGGTCTCGATCAACCCGGTCGATCTCGCGGACAACATGAAGAAGTCCGGCGGCTTCATCCCGGGCTATCGCCCCGGCGAGTCGACGGCGAAATACATCGAGTGGGTGTTGGAGCGCATCACGCTCGGCGGCGCGCTCTTCGTGGCCGCCATTTCAGTCTTCCCCGACTGGCTGCGCACGAGCTTCAACGTCCCGTTCTTCTTCGGCGGCACGGCGCTGTTGATCGTCGTCGGCGTC
>CAZRIP010000192.1:0-2406 GCA_964600165.1 uncultured Elusimicrobia bacterium
GACCGCCGGTCTCGGCATCGGCGCGACGTTCCCGGCTTATAAAGGAACGATGATCCGCTACTCGCTGCCGATGGGCGACGCGGCGGGCGTGACGATCCGCTTCTACAACCTGGCCGGCCAGCTGGTCAAGACCATCGACCAAGGGCAGGTCCAAGGCGGCTTCACGAATTACCAGAACTGGGACTGCACGAACAACTCCGGCCGCCAGGTGGCGTCCGGCGTCTACATCGGCGAGATCCAGTGGGGCAAGCAGCGCAAGTTCTTCAAGACGGCGATCATTCGGGGGAGCGGCCTGTGAGAAAGCTCCTCGCGCCGCTGATCTGCGTCGCGCTCGCCGCGGCTCCGGCGCGCGCGGCCTCGATCGACCCGCAAGCGGGCACCTCGGGCGCCCAGTTCCTCAAGCTCGGCACCGGCGCGCGCGCCGGCGGCATGGCGGATTCTTTCTCGGCGATCGCCGACGACGTCTCGGCCGCCTACTACAACCCGGCGGGCTTGAACCAGCTTTCGGGCACGCAGCTCGGCGGCGCGCACACGGCCTATTTCCAAGGGATCAACTACGAGACCTTGAGCTTGGCCGTGCCCTTCGCCAAGGAGCGGGATTTCTCGCGCCACGCCGTCGCGCTCGGCGTCTACCAGCTCGGCGTCAGCGACATCGAGCGGCGCACGAACGACACGCCGACGCCTAACGGCACTTTCGGAGCCTCGGACGCGGCCTACACGTTGTCCTACTCCTACGCCGCGGACCGCCGCCTGAGCGCGGGCGTCACGGGCAAATACATCACGGAGAAGATCGACACCTACAGCGCCGGCGCCTACGCGCTGGACGCGGGGGTGCTCTACAAGCCGAATCCGGACGGCGCGCATCCGATGGCGGTCTCGGCCGTCGTGCGCAACCTCGGCAGCCGCATCGGCTTCTTCGCCGGCCAGACCGATCCGCTGCCCGTTTCGCTGACGCTCGGCGGCAGCGCTTGGCTCTCGCCCAAGGCGTTCCGGGCGAACCTCGAGCTGACGAAGTACCGCGACGAGAAGCTCTTCCTCGCCGCCGGCGGCGAGTGGACGCACGCTTTCACCGAGGCGGTCTCCGGCTCGCTGCGCGCGGGCTACAGCTCCGAGCGCTCCTCTATCGACGGGCTGACGGGCATCACGGCCGGCGGCGGCGTGACGTTCCGCAAGGCCTCCTTCGACTTCGCCTGGATCCCTTTCGGCGTCCTCGGCGACACCTTCCGCTACTCCCTCGTCATCAAGTTCTAGCCGCCCAACCGGTCCTGACGGCTAGGTCCAATGAAATCCCGCTCATAGGACTTAGGCCCCAAGCGCTGATGGGGGATTTCCCGCATACTTGTCGTATGGTGATTTCGCGGACTCTCGCCGCCGGCTTGGCGGGAAGCCTCGTTCTCGGGACGGTGTTTCCCGCGTCGGCGGCCGATAACCCGCCCCAGCTCTCGGCCGGGTCGCAGTGGCAGCCCACCCAGGGCCGCAGCCCGGAAGGGAGCTTTTCTCGGGCCGACCAGATCATCTTCAACCAGCAAGCGACCCAGAATCGCCTGGAGCAGCTCTGCCGCAACATCAACCTCTCCGGAAACATCTCGGCCGGCCTTCCCGGGGGGGAAGGAAGCGTCCAGCTCGGCGTGCTGCGCCGGCTCGTCACGCTTCCCAACGTCGACAGTCCCCAGGATCTGGAGCTCTATCAAGTCGACGAGTATTCTCCGGGCGCGAATCTCACGCCGTCGATCATCCTCGCCCAGCGCACCGACGCCTCCGTCGGCCTCGGCATCGGGCTTTCGTTCACTCTCAACTCCACCGTCGTGCGCCCGCGCCCCTTCAGCAAGAACTGCGCGGAGATCAAGGAGCTCTTGAACGTCGCGGACGTGAAGGTCGTGCTTCCTCCGGGTCTGCTGGAGCACCCGTCGGAGGATAAGTTCGTCGAGGAAATGGCCCCGCGCATCGCCGCGATGGAGGACGGGGAGCTGTGGAGCCTTTCCGGCGTCACGGTCATCAGCGCCGCGCCCGACGTCGCGGCCACGGTCGGGCACATCTCGGCCGGCGTCTCGATCGGCGGGACGCAGAACGGAAACGCCACCTTGATCGTGCATCGCTTGGCGAGGAACCACGCGAATTTCTCCCTGCGCGTCAGCCATCTGCACGTCTTCAACGCGCAGGGCGTCGTCGCCGATATCCCGATCATCAATCTCTTCAACCCCTCGGGCGCCGTCACGGTCACGAACGTGCTCGAGAAGGTCTTCAACAGCGCGGTGGCCGGGCAGCTGGTCAACTATTTCACGGCCCGGTTCTCCGTCTTGCGGCAGATCGGCGGGCAATCGACCCAGCAGTATCTGATCTCGTTCGACATGGACCCGAGCGACCCCGCCCAGGCGGCCGAGATGGCGAGGATGATGCACTACGACT
>CAZRIP010000193.1:0-2332 GCA_964600165.1 uncultured Elusimicrobia bacterium
CCCGGCCGCGCGGCGTCGACGAGCCGCGCGGCCCGATCAGTCAGCCGGCGCAGCTCCTCGAGCTGCGCCTCCACTTCTTTTTCGAAGCGCGGCACGTCGGGTCGGACCTTGAAATAACGGTGGCAGAAGAGCTCCTTGGCCTTGAGCGCGTATTGCTCGCAGCTCGCGCTCCCGCCGCCAAGCATCGCGCGGCACAGGCCGTTGGGTCCGCAGGCGGCCGCCGCGCCGGCTTCCGAGGACTTCCAGTACGCGTAGGCGGCCTCGCACATCCGCTCCTTGAACGGGTCCGGGCTGTAGCACTCGCGCGCGGGCTTGAGGCGGCCCTCCATCAAGTAGAAGTCGTGCTTGATGTGCTCGAGCTCGGCGGCGCCGGTCAGGTCCATCGCCGAGGCGGCGGCGGCCGCGGCGCGCTCGGGGTCTCCGAGGTTGTCGGCGATGGCCGCGCACGCCGCGCCCCTGCGTTCGACGGGAATCATGTCCATGAGTCCGGCCCGGCAAGCCGCGAGAACGGCCTGCGCTCCTTGCGCGAAAATCTTGATCCTGCGCGCCTCGTGATCCTCCTCCACGCAGAGTTGGCGCAGCGTGCGGTTCGGCTCGACGGGCCCCATGCCCGCGCGGCCCCGCGCGTGATCAACGACCTCGAAGAGCGGGGAGGGGCTCGCGCAGGAGGTCGCGGCGCCCGTCGCCACGTCCATGCAGACCTCGCGCATGACGACGGCGTACACGAAATCATACCAATCGGCCGAGAACTCCCCCCAGTTCCAAGACCTGCCATAGGAGGAGAGTATCGCGTCGTAATCGTAGGCCTTCGCGCACTCGGCTTGGCGGCGCGCGGGGTCGACGGCGGCGACGGGCCCGGTCGAGGGGACCAGCGGCGGCCCGGCCTCGAGGAGCCGCTCCGCCTCGACATAAGCCGCGCTCGAGCGCGCGAGCAGGTCGTCGAGCTCGGCGACGGCCGCGGCCCGGGCTCCGGCCGCAGCCAAGACCAGCGCGGCGGCGATCATCTCAGCCCCGCCAGCGTGCGCCGCATGTAATCTTCGAAGAGGAGCGCCGTCCCGGCGTCGCCCGCGGACCGGCGCCCGGCGAGGAAGGCGCCGAGCATGGCGGCGCAGTCCTCGCGGCGGCCGCCGGGAGAGCAGAGCTCGCGGGCGAGCGCGTCGCCGTCCGGGTTGTCGTCGATGACGGCGGGGTCGGGCGCGATCCGCGCGAGCAAGGCCGCGCCCTCGCGCCGCCGGCCGGCGCGCAGCAGCGCGCGCGCCGCCGCGAGCAGCGCGGCGGGAGTGCGCGTGCCCAGGCGGTCCGCCGCCTCGATCTCCGCCAAGCCGGCGTCGAGGCGGCCTTGGGCGAGCAAGGCGCGCCCCAGGCCCTCGCGCAGCGAGGCGTCCCGCGGGCGAGCGAGCAGGTCGGCGCGATAGTCGGCCTCGGCCCGCCGCCAGGCCGCCGCGTCGCGCCAGATCGACGCGCGCGCGGCCGCGGCGTCGCCGCGCGAGGCCGCCAGCGGCCAAGGAGCCTCGGCGTCGGCGGCGGCGGCGGCGGCGCGGCAGCGCGCGGCGCGGCACTCGGCGGAGCGCAGGGCGGCGGACGCGGCCGCGCCCGCGTCGCCCGAGCGGCGCTCGAGCCGGACCAAAGTGCCGGGATGCAGGCCCTCGAAGGAGACGAGCTTGGCGGTAGCGCGGGCGGAGTCGCCGCGCCGCGCGCAGTCCGCGACGTAGCGCAGCGTGCGGCCCGCGTACTGCTCCGCGGCCGCGGGCGTCATCGTCGCCCCGTAGGCGGACTCGAGACGTCCGTCCGCCTCGGCTCGGTCGCAGGCCCAATCGGAGCGCCAGGCTCCGCAAAGGGCTCGCTCGATCACCGCTCCGGCCAGAGGGTTGTACTCCCAGTACCAATGCTCGGCGTCGTAGAAGAGCCGCGCCCCGCCCCGGGAGTCGATCCGGGAGAAGGCCCGCTCGAGGTCGGCGAGCAGCGCCCCTTCCTCCCGCGCGATTTGACGCAGAAGGTCGTTGCGGCGCGGCGTGGTGCGCGCCACCGGGTCGAGGTCGACCGCCTCGCGATAGGCCGCGAGGGACTCGGCCTCCTTGCCGGCCGTCTCGAGCGCGCGCGCGGCGGCGAAGCGCGCGCGCGCGGCGGCGGAAGCCGGCGGCAGCGTCAGATCGATCGGCAGGGTGCAGAGCACGAACGCGGCCCCGCGCGCCTTGGCCGCGCGGATCATCCCCCGGACCTCGCGCGCCATCGCGGCGTCGATCTCGTCTTGCGAGGGCATGCGCGGCCGCGGTTGGGGCAGGCTCGCCGCGACGCCGCCGCCGACCTGGCGCGCGAGATAGGCGGGCCGGGG
>CAZRIP010000194.1:0-2315 GCA_964600165.1 uncultured Elusimicrobia bacterium
GCGCTCGATCGGCGAGGGAGCCTCGGCGACGCCCGAGACCAAGACCCTCGCCGAGGCCGCGCGCCTGATGGCGGACTGCCGCCTGATCGTGACCAACTGCAACGGGCCCAAGCATCTTGCCGTCGCCCTCGGCGTGCCGACCGTCACCGTCCACGGCGCGAGCGACCCGGCGAGCTGGAATCCGCCTCATCCGCGCCACGTCGTCGTGCGCCGCGGCGAGCTGCCGTGCATCGGCTGCGCCAGCAACTCGTGTCCCACGAAGATCGAGTGCCTCAACGAGCTGCCGGCCGAGCGCGTCCTGGAAGCCGCGCTCAAGCTGCTCGAATCGCCGGCCGGGGCTCTCACGTGAAGGGCATGGCCCGTCGCCGCGAGCGCCTAAAGCGCAAGTCCTGGGGCCGCGCCTTGTTGTGGTCGTTCTCGGCGCTCTACGGCGCCGCGATGGTGGTCCGGCGCTGGCTCTACGAGCTCGGTGCCCTCAGGTCCCGCCGCCTGCGCGCGAAAGTGATTTGCATCGGCAACCTGACGACCGGCGGCACGGGGAAGACTCCGGCCGTGCTCCTCGCCGCGACGACTTTGCGTCGGCGCAACCACGCGGTCGCGATCTTGAGCCGGGGCTACGGGCGCAGGGCCGTCAACGGCGAGGTGCTGACCCTTCTCGACGAGGAAGCGCCGCCGTGGACCAAGTGCGGCGACGAGCCGTGGATGATGCATCAAGCCCTTCACGGCCAGAACATCCCGATCCTCGTCTCCTCGGACCGCGTCAAGGCCGGCGAGGTCGCGACGAACTACTACCACTCGCGCACGCTGATCTTGGACGACGGCTTCCAGCATCTCCGGCTCAAGCGGGACCTCGACGTCGTGCTGCTCAACGCCGTCGACCCGTTCGGAGGCGGCGCGCTGCTCCCCCTCGGCAACCTGCGCGAGCCGGCGCGCGCCCTTTCCCGCGCGCACATGATCGTCATCACCCACTCGGACCGCGTTCCGGCCGACGAGCTCGAGACCCTCAAGGACGTCGTCAAGTCGCTCAACCCAACGGCGCCGGTCCTCGAGGCCGCTCACCGGCCCGATTTCCTCCTCGACTTGCGCAGCTCGAAGCGGACGAAGCTCTCGCATCTCGAGGGCCGCAAGGTCGTCAGCCTCTGCGGGATCGGCGAGCCCGCCAACTTCG
Organism: uncultured Elusimicrobia bacterium; assembly: GCA_964600165.1. Classification (GTDB taxonomy): domain Bacteria; phylum Elusimicrobiota; class Elusimicrobia; order UBA1565; family UBA9628; genus CAZRIP01. The sequence goes on from CAZRIP010000194.1 coordinate 1,169, forward strand.
AGGAGCAGCTCGAGAGACTGGGCGCCGTGGTCGCGCAAAAGTGGCGCTATCCGGACCACCACCCGTACACTCCCCGCGAGATCCGCTCGCTCGAGAACGTCCGGGCCGGGCTGCCGGTCGTGACGACGTTTAAAGATTTCACGCGCTTCCCGAAGGATTGGAAGAACCTGCTCGAAGACGACGTCTTCGCGCTGGCGATCAAGCTCGACATCCTCAAGGGGCGCAACGTCTGGATCGACACGCTTCTCAGGGTCGCCGGGACGCCGGCCGCTCTCGAGCCCGACGCCGAAAGCCTCGACAAGGCCGAAGCCGAATGACCTGGCTGGCGGCCGCGCTCCTCGCGTTGGCGTCCGGCGCGCGCGCGGTGACGCTTTCCTCGGCGACGCTCAGCGATCCCCACCAGCTTGCTGGGCCCGTCCTCGCGAGCGCCGCGGGGGCCAAGCCGCTGACGGTCTTCCCCGAGCGCCTCGTCTACGACGTCTCGTGGGGCGTCGTCTCCGTCGGGGAAGCCACGCTCGACGCCGTGGAGCTGGTCGATTTTTCCAGCCGGCCGGCCTACCACATCGTCTCGCGGGCCGTGTCGAACCACTTTTGCGACGCGTTCTATAAGGTCCGCGACCTCAACGAGTCGTGGGTCGACGCGCGGACGCTCAGCTCTCTCGGCTACCAGAAGAACCTCCATGAAGGCCGCTTCGTGCGCGACGAGTGGGTGGTCTACGACACGGACAAGCACGAGTTCCTCGCCAAGATCACGGGCAAGGAAGGGAACTTCGACTACAAGGCCGGCACGGTCCCCGTCTCGGTGCAGGATATCTTGTCGAGCATGTATTACTTGCGCTCACGCAATCTCGCCGAGGGCAACGAGATCGTGCTCGACGTGAACACCAAGCAGAACTGGCCGCTGGTCATTCGCGTGGTCAAGAAGGAGAAGGTCAAGACGCCCGCCGGCGACTTCGACACGATCCTCGTCGAGCCCGCGCTGCGCCAGGAAGGGATCTTCATCCAGAAGGGCCGTAAGCTCCAGGTCTGGCTCACCGACGACGCCAGGAAGATGCCCGTGCAGATGAAAGTCGAGGTCTTTTTCGGCCACGTGACAGCGAAGTTGATGAAAGTGTTATAATGGCCCACAGAATGCTTCCGTCGCCCG
>CAZRIP010000195.1:0-2279 GCA_964600165.1 uncultured Elusimicrobia bacterium
GGCCGCGCGGCCGCGCCAGCCAGCCGAGCGCTTTCCAGGCGCGCCACAGGGCGTTCTTGGGCGCGAGCGCGATCGCGCGGTCGACGTCCGCGAAATCCGCGGCCTCCTTGGACCGCGAGAGCGCGAGCTCCCAGCGCCAGGCGAAAGCCTCGGCGCCGCCGTCGCCGGCCTTGACCGCGGCGTCGAAGCCCCGCCGCGCCTCGTCGAGCCGCCCGGCGAGCCTCAGCGCGCGCGCGCGCGCGGCCGCGCCGCCGCCGCGGACCTCGAGCGCGGCCTCGTACTCGGCGCGCCGGATGGTCCCGTGGCGCGCGAGCTGATAGCTCAACGAGCGCGAAGGGCGCAGCAGCTCGTCGGCCGGGCCGAACAGCGCGCGCGCGCCCAGGCGGTCGAACAGCTTCTCGAAGCGTTTATCGACGGGAGCGCTCATCGCGGTCGCTCCAGGACCAGATCGCGCTCCTCGCACTTGCTGCAGCGGCCGCAATGCCGAAACCCCTTCGGGCTCAGGCACGAGAAAGTTTTCTCGAGCGGCACGCCGCTCGCGCGCCGCAGCGCCTGCTCCTTGGTCAGGTTCGCGTAGGGAGCCTCGATCCTGATGCGCGCGCCCAGCCCCTCGCGCAGCGCGGCCTCCATCGCGCGGCGAAACCGCGGCGTCGCGTCCTTGAACGGGTTGCCCTTGAGGATCGCCTGGTCGATCCGGTCGATGCCGCGCGCGGCGCAGAAGACGCCGGCCTCCGACAGCAAGATCAGATTGCGCCCCGGCAAGTAGACGCTCTCCCACGGGCTTTGGGCCGGGGGCACGCCGCGGCCGTCCAAGCCCCAATGCCGCGACGCGAGCAGCGGCCGTTCGGGCGCCTCGGCCACGGTGAGCGCGCGCAGGCGGCCCCGCCCCGACAGCGCGCCCAAGAGCCGCCGCAGCCACAGCAGCTCGGCGCGCTCCCAGCGAAAGCCGCACCTGACGTAGAGAGGGAAGACCTCGTCGCCGCGGTCGAGGCGCTCGGCGAGCAGCATCGCGCTGTCGACGCCGCCGCTGGCCAGCACGCAGACCTTGCTCACGGCCGCCGCTCCACGCGGTCGGCGAAAACGTCCCAGCCGCCCGCTCCCGACGCGACGCTCACGCGGGCGAGCTCGGCGCCCGGCCAGCGGCGCCCGTCGGGCGCGTCGCGGGGCACGATCGAAACGGGGCAGGCCGGCGAGGCGGCGTCCCGCTCGACGACGCGGCGCCGCGTGAAAAATTGGAAGGTCGGCGCGCCGATGACCAGATCGTGCTCGTAGCGGAAGAGGCGCCGCTCGATCGGGATCGCCACGTCGCCGCGGATCCAGGCCACGCAATCGCCCTCGCGAGACGCGCTCTCCGCCGCGCGCGCCAAGGCCCACGGCACGTCGGCGTGGACCGACGGCTCCTCCTCCAGATAGCGCAGCGCCGCGAGCGAGCGGCCCCAGGGGACGAGCAGCAGCGCGCCGGCCAGCGCGGCGCGGCGCGCCGCGTCGTCGGGAAGCAACTCGCGGACGCGCTCGAGCCCCCGTCCGATCGCCGCGTAGACGAGCGGCAGCAGCGGGATCGCGTAGCGCGCCTCTTTATTCGCGATGCCGAAGGCGAGCGCCGCGTAAGGCAGCGCGAGCAAAACAGCCAGCCGCCGGCCGTCGGCGCCGTCGCGCCGGACCCAGGCCCAAAGCCCGGCGAGAAATAGCGCCGTCAGGCCGAGCCCGAGCTGCCGCCCGAGCGCCTCGACGTAGAGCGTCCAACGCGACTCCTTGGACTGAAGAAGGTTGACCGAGAAGTCGCGCGAGAGCTCGCCCCAGGACAAGCGGAGGGCGTCGTGCCCCGCCCCGTTGACCCAGCGCGCGAGCAGCGCGAGCGCGACGACGGCTCCGAGCCCGCAAAGAGGCGCGAGCAAGCCGATCCCGGCGATCACGCGCCAGCGCTTGCGCTCGAGAGCGGCGCTCAACAGCGGCGCGCCGACGAGCACGCCCAAGTGATATTTCGACAGGAAAGCCGCGAGGGCCGCCGCCGCGAGCGCGCGGTAGCGGCGCGCGTCCGGAGCCTCGAGGTAGCGCCTCGCCGCGACGACGAAGGCCAGCGCCGCCAAGCCGCCGAAGATGTCGAGCAGCGCGAACGGCGCGAACTGGATCAGGATCGGGTTGGCCGCCATCAGCGCGACGAGCGCCGCGGCGGCCGCCTCGGAGAACAGCGAGCGGAAAAACGCCCACGACGCGAGCAGCAGCAGCCCGAGATAAAGAGGCCACAGCCGGTGCGCGGCCGCGAGCGCGCCTTGCCGGCC
>CAZRIP010000196.1:0-2231 GCA_964600165.1 uncultured Elusimicrobia bacterium
TCATGGTCGCGCGCACGCCTCCGCCGCCTTTCGGCGGGCCCACTGGTCTATCTCGACGACGTCGGCAAGGCTGGGCAGACCACCAGCTGGTTTGTAAGCCTTCATCGTCTTCTCGACGACGCGGACGATGTCGGTGAATCTGATCTGATTATTGATAAAAGCCTCCACGGCCACTTCGTCGGCCGCGTTGAGCACGGCGGGCATGCCGCCGCCGGCCTTGGCGGCCGCGCGCGCGAGCGCCAGACAGGGAAAGCGCCCGAAGTCGGGCTTACTGAAGGTCAATTGCTGGATCTTGAAAAGGTCCAAGCGCTCGACGACGCGCACCGTGCGCTCGGGATAGGTCATCGCGTATTGGATCGGCAGCCGCATGTCGGGCGGGGACATCTGCGCGAGCACGGAGCCGTCGGAGAACTCGACGCCTGAGTGGATGATCGATTGCGGATGGACCACGACCTCGATCTGCGCGGGCTCGAGCCCGAACAGGTTCATGATCTCGATGGTCTCGAGGCCCTTGTTCATCAGCGTCGCGCAGTCGATCGTGATCTTCTTGCCCATCTTCCAGGTCGGATGGTTGAGCGCCTGCGCCACCGTGACCTTGTCGAGGCTGCCTTTGTGTTTGTAAAAGGCGCCGCCCGAAGCGGTCAGAAAGACCTTATGGATCGATTTCTTCGGATAGCCTTGGACGCACTGGAAGATCGCCGAGGGCTCGCTGTCGACGGGGACGATGCGCGCCTGCCAGCGCTCGGCTTCCTTCATGAACTGCGCGCCGGCCATGACCATCGGCTCCTTATTGGCCAACGCCACGGTCTTTCCGGCCTTGATCGCGGCCAACAGCGGCGCGAAGCCCACGCCCCCGACGAGGCTCGTCAGCACGACGTCGACGTCGGGATGGCTGGCCATCTCGACCAAGCCCTCGACGCCCGAGGCCAAATGGCGGCTGCCGCCGTTGACGGCGCTCTTGAGCCGCGCGGCGGCCGCGTGGTCGAACATCGAGACCATCTTGGGCCGGAATTTCTTGGCCTGCGCGGCGACGGCCTGCGCGTTCGAGTGCGCGGCGAGGCCGACGACCTCGAAATGCCCCGGCATCTCGTCGATCACGCGCAAGGCGTTGACGCCGATGGAGCCGGTCGAGCCGAGGATAGCGACGCGTTTCATTGGGTAATTCAAAGCATTGTACTTAAATAATAAACGGCGGGCGCGGCGAGGATGAAGGAGTCGAAGCGGTCCAAGACGCCGCCGTGACCCGGCAGAAGCGCGCCGGAGTCCTTCACGCCGACGGCCCGCTTGACCATCGACTCCGCGAGGTCCGAGAGCTGCCCCAGCACGGCGATCGCGAGCGCGACGGCGAGCGCGCGCGGCAGCGGCAAGGCGTCCGGCGTCGCGGCGCGAAACGCGAACACGACGCCGAAAGCCGCCGCGCAGCCGGCGAAGAAGCCTTCCCAGGTCTTCTTCGGGCTCAGCTCGGGGGCGAGCTTGCGCTTGCCGAGCGTCTTGCCCACGGCGTAGGCCGCCGTGTCCATCGCCCAGATCGCCGCGAAGAGCAGGAACGTCATCTTCTCGCCGTAAGGCCGCAGGTCGCGGATCCGCGCCAAGTGGGCGGGCATCCAGCCGAAGGCGATCGCGCCGAAGAGCGTCAAAGCGAGCCGGTCGAGCGAGCGCTCCCGCTTGGCCATCTCATAAAGGAGGGCGGCCGCCAAGACGACGGCGACGGCGAGGTCGACGGGCCCGTCGAAGGCCTGGGCCAGCGCCAGCAGCGCCCCGTAAGCGACGGCCCACCAGCCCTGCGTCGGCCGACGTCCGATCGCCATGATCAGCGTGTACTCGTAGAGGCAGAGCGCCGCCACGCCGCCGACAAACACGTCGAACGCCGCGCCGCCCCAATAGATCAGGAACAGCAGCAGCGGGATGCCGACGACGGCGGTCAAGACGCGCGGCAAGAGCACGCGGCGATTCTAGCTTTTTTGAGCCCGCGCGCGGCGCGGCCGCCCGCGCCGGCGCCGACCCAGCCTAGCCGAGGGCGGACCCATCCTTTTTACTTCGTTCCCTAAAGGGAACACCCGCCGGTCCTCAGGAAGAGGGCGATCGGCGTTCCTTCTGAGGAACGAACTAAAACAGAGTACTCGAGCCGGCGCGTCGTCGGGAGAGGGAACTTTTTCGGGGGGTCAATCGTATCCGCTCTATGCTCTACTCTCTCCAGCTGGATCAGGATGACGGACCCAAGAGGCTCGCCT
>CAZRIP010000197.1:0-2194 GCA_964600165.1 uncultured Elusimicrobia bacterium
TCGAGCGCCGCGGCGCGCGCGGCGAGGGCTTCGGCCTCGTCGAGGCGGCCCCGGCTTTCGAGCAGCTCGGCGCGGGAAAGGAGGATGACGGCGTTGGTCGGCGAGAGCCGCGAGGCCGCGGCGAGCTCGTCCAAGGCGAGGTCCGGGCGCGGCGGCGCCGTCCTCAAAAGGGCGCGCGCGACGTCCTGCTTGAGCTCGGCGTCCTCGGGGTAGACGGCCTCGGCCCGACGCAGCAAAGCGACGCGGTTTTCCGGATCGTACTCGTCGGACGCCTGGGAGCGCAGCGAGGAGGCCAGCGCCGCGGGGATCCAGGCGCCGAGCGCCAACAGCAGCCCGGCGGCCGCGAAGGCGCGCCGCGCGGGCTTCGAGACGACGGGAGAGCTCGGGCCGGCCGAGGGCGACGCGGCGACGGCGGCGCCGGCGACGAGCAGGCCCAGCGCGGGGAGCTGCAGCATGTTGTCGTAAAGGCACATCGTCGCCATCGAGGCCAGCGCGGCCAGCGCCGCCTCGCGCGCGGCGTCGCGAGGCGAGGGCTCGGGCGGCCGGACGGAGCGCGCGAACGATAAAATGAGCAGCGCCACGCCCAGGAGGCCCGTCTCCGCGAGCGCCTGAAAGACCTCGCTGTGGGCGTACGCCGCCGAGAACAGATACTCGACGGCGCGGAAGTGCGACGGGAAGTTATGCCGAAGGAAGCCCGCCTCGAAATTGCCGGGGCCGACGCCGGAAAGCGGATGGTCGGCGGCGACGGCGAGGGCGGCGCGCCAGATCTCCGGCCGCTTGAACACGATCGCCTTGTCGTGCTTGACCGCCGCGGCGACGGCGAGCGCGAGCGCCGCCTCGGCCAGAGCGAGCTTGGGCACCCTGCGCCGGCGCGCGGCGGCGAGCGCGACGCCCGCGCCAGCGGCCACGAGCGCCCCGCGCGAGCGCGCGAGCAGGATCAGCGCGACGAGCAGCGCCGCGGCGCCCCATGCCAAAGACCGGCGGCACGGCAGCTTGGCTCGCGGATCGCCCAACGCGGCCGCGAGCGCCGCCAGCGCGGCCGCCTCGACGAACGCCGTGTAGTTGTAATAAGGAGGCATGAAGCCCGTCATCTGCCCTCCTTGGCCGGTCGCCCAGAAATGACCGGCGCCCGTCGCGAAGGCGGCGAGGCCGAGGATCGGCGCGGCGAGCCAGAGCCCGTTGAGCCACAGCCGGCGCTCGCGCTCGCCCCAAGCGCGCCGCGCGAGCGCGAAATAAAGCGCGAAGCTGGCCCAGCGCAGGATCACGGGCGGGCTCTTGAAGGGCTGCGCGCTCAGCGCGGCCGAGACGAGGAGCCAGGCGAGCCAGGGCGCCCAGGTCTTCAACGCGCGCGAGGAAATCGGCGCGCGGCCGTCGAGGGCGAGCAGCCAGAGAGCGGCCGCGAAGAGCGTCCAGAGCAGTTGGCTGCGCAGGCCCCCGAGAAAAAGCCCGACGTAGGGTAGCGCGACGAGAGCCATTCCCACGTCGCGATTATATTACTTGTCTCGACGATGGATGGAACTAAATCGGGGGGTCACTCGTATACATAGTGTGTCTGGACACACTATGTATGCGCTGAGAGCATTGACTGACGACGCGCTCATCGCTCGGCTCGAAGACCTGGTTCACCAGGAGCGCGAGAATCTCGCCGATGTCGTGGAGCATCTAATGGAGCTCGAACGGCGGGAGACGGCGCTCGACCGAGGTTTCACATCGCTTTACGATTACTGCGTCAAAAACCTCGGCTATTCCGAAGGCGCTGCATTCCTGAGAATCCGCGCGGCTCGAGCCGCCGCCGAATTCCCCGACGTTTTGGAGCGCCTCCGGTCGGGGAAGCTGCATCTTGACGCTATTGCCCGTCTGTATCCGCACTTAACCGCCGATAACAGCACTCGGCTTCTCGCTCGCGTCGATGGAGCCTCGAAAACAGAAGTGTTGGCACTCGTCGCAACGCTCAAAACGGAGCCACCGCCGGAACGCGACGTCATCGCGCCTGTCGCTGCCGAGCGCGCGAGAAAGTTGATCGTACTCGCGCTGATGCCCGTGACGTAGACATTCTGGCCGTCCGGACTGACCTTGACATCGAAAGCACCGGCCAGCGAGCCGTTACCGATGCTGTTGCACCCGGTGATGGTGCTGCTCGTAATGCACCCCGCGGGGGTGAGCGCCCCGTTCACGGTCGAGCGCGCAAAGACGT
>CAZRIP010000198.1:0-2048 GCA_964600165.1 uncultured Elusimicrobia bacterium
CGCCGTGATCGTCTCGCAAATCGCACGCCTGGAATTGCTCAAGCCGGAGGAACGCTTCGACGTGACGCTTTGCAATCCTCCCTTTAACGCCTCGGAGGCGGAGTCTAAGATGGGGGCCAAGCGCAAATGGGCGAACCTCGGCCGCCCGGAGACGGAGAAGAACTTCGGCGGACGGCCCGCGGAACTGTGGACGCCGGGAGGAGAGGCGGCGTTCGTGCGGCGGCTCATCGAAGAGAGCGCGGGGCCGGGTAGGCAGGTTTACTGGTTCACGACGCTGGTCTCGAAGTCGGAGAACATCCCCGGCGTCGAGAAGGCGCTGGCGCGCGCCAAGGCCCTGGACGCGCGGATCATCGAGATGGAGCACGGCCAGAAGAAAAGCCGGATCGCGGCGTGGACGTTCCTCGACGAGCGCCGCCGGGCCGAGTGGCGCGCGAAGCGCTGGTGAGCGCGGGCTACTTGCCGACGGCCGCGCCGCACTTCGGGCATTTCAGCGCCGAGGTGCGAAAGCCGGCCTTGCGCTCGACGGGGGCGGCGCACTTGGGGCAGACGCCGGCGGAGTGGCCGGTCTGATCGAAGGGATTTCCGCCCTTCTTCGGGAAACGATCGTGTCGCGGTTTCATCAGTGGCTTCCTTTGAACAGGTCCGGCTCCATCAGGGTCAGGAACCGGCCGATGACCTCGCCGAGCGTCATGTCGCCGGCGGCCGCTTCCCAGTCCTGGCCGAGCAGCTCGACGGCTTTCTCGAAATGGTCCTGCTCCTTGAAGCTTTGGAGGATCTTTTCGAGCTTCTTTTCGGCGACCTCGCGGCGGCCGGGGATCTTGCCCTCGCGCAGTTGGGACTTGGTCAGATGCTGCACGCGGTTGACCAGCGCGCGCGTCGCCGGCGTGACCAGGCTGATCGCGATGCCGGCCTTGCCGCCGCGCGCGGTGCGGCCGATGCGGTGCACGTAGAGCTCGGTCTCCCGCGGGATCGAGTAGTTGATCACGTGCGTCAGCTCTTTGACGTCGAGGCCGCGTGAGGCGACGTCGGTGCAGACGAGGAGTCGGGTCTTCTTGTCGCGGAAGGCGCGCATCGAGCGCTCGCGCTCGTCTTGCGACTTGTCGCCGTGCAGGCAGTCGGCCTTGTAGCCCTTTTCGTTGAGATATTGGGCCAGGTCGGTGACGAGGGCCTTGGTCTGGCAAAAAATGAGCCCGTAGAAGTCGTCGGCGAGCGCGAGGATCTTGAGCAAGACCTCGGGCTTGTCGGATTCCCGGACGATGTAATAGATCTGCTCGACGGTGCTCGACAGCATCTCCGTCTTGTTGACCTGGGCGTGCTTCGGGTTCTTGAGGTAGACGTCGGCGACTTTGCGCACGGCGCCGCTCATCGTGGCGGAGAAAAGCCAGATCTGGCTCGTTTGACGGGCCATCGATTTGAGAATCGTCTCCAGATCCTCGCGAAAGCCCATCGAGATCATCTCGTCGGCTTCGTCCAAGACGACGACCTTCGCGTCTCTGAGGTGCAGGGACTTGCGCTCGATGTGGTCGATCACGCGGCCGGGGGTGCCGACGACGATCTGCGCTCCGCGCTTGAGGCCCTCGAACTGCTCGGCGTAGCCGGTGCCGCCGTAGATGGGGAGGGCTTTGATGTGTTTGTACTTGCCGAGGAGGTTGAGCTGGCCCGAGACTTGGAGGGCGAGCTCGCGCGTCGGGCAGAGGACGATGCCTTGCACGTGCTTGGCGTGGCCGTCGATCTTTTCTAAGAGGGGAAGGCCGAAGGCCGCCGTCTTGCCCGTGCCGGTGGCCGCCAGGCCGATGAAGTCGTGGTGGCCGTGCAGGAGGACGGGGAGGACTTGCTGCTGGATCGGCGTGGGGGCCGTGAAGCCCAGCTCGGCGACGGCGCGCGCCAGGGGTTCGCTGAGCTTGAGTTCGTCGAAAGTCTTCATCGGCTCTTGAGTGTAGCGGATTTTGCGGCAGATGCCGGCGAGTTTAAGGCTTGAACATCTGGAAGAGCCAGTCGAGGCCCTCGGGCTTGATCGGCGCGTAGCGCCGGCGGACCGAGGGGACCTG
>CAZRIP010000199.1:0-2038 GCA_964600165.1 uncultured Elusimicrobia bacterium
TCAGGCCCATCGGCTTCATCGCCGCGAGCACCGCCGCGTCGACGGCGCCGCCGCCGGGCACGAACCCGCGGGGATAAAAGCCGAAGGCGTCCTTGAAGCGCTCGCGCTCGGCCGCGACGCGTGCGGCGGCGTCCTCCGGGCGCGGAGCCGCCTGGTCCTCGACGATCAAAGGCAGGATCGGGTCGCCCTTCAAGCGCAGCGCCGGCTCCAGGCGCCCGTTCTCGATCCAGCGCGCGACGATCTTGCGCCCTTCCGGAGACACCGCGTCGGGCGAGAGCCCGATCGTCAGCTTCAGATCCGCGTATTGGGTAAAGAGCTGGTCGAGCCGGTCCCAGGACGAGAACGACTCGCTCGGCACCCAAAGGACGACGATCTTGTGCGAGCCGAAGCCGAGCAGCGCGCGCGCGCCGGAAGCGAGCAGCAGCGTCAGGGAAATCAGGAGGAGCCGGCTCATCGGACGACCTTGACCGACGCCAGTCGTCCGCCGATCTCATCCTGGCTCGCGTTGCCGGGGTCGAGCTTCTCCGCACCGTCGACGAGGAAAAGATAATGGTAGCGGCCGCGCGGCAGAGGGACGAGCAGCTCCCAGGCGCCGCCTTCTTGCCGGGTCAGCGCGAGCGTGCCCGGTTTCCAGCCGTTGAACTCGCCGATCAGCTGGACGCTCTTGGCCTTGCGATTCTTGAAGCGAAACGAGACGAAATCGAGCTTCGGCTCGAGGCCGCGCGCGTCCGCGCGGTGCGGCGCGGATTGCATGCGCGACGGCCGCAGCGTGCCGGGCTCGAAGCCCACTAGAAAGCGGCGATAGCCTTGGATGCTGTCGAGCAGCGTCAATGACGGGATGCAGATGACCGCGAACGCCGCCGTCGCCGCGAGCCAAAACGCCGGCTTGTTGCGCTCGTCCATGACGCGATGGTACCAAATTCACAGATGACCCCGTTTTTTGTAGTAAAATCCGCGCATGGAGACCAAAACCGCCATGAAAACCCCGCCGAAGCCGTCCAAAGACCCCGCGCAGGCCGCCGCCGCCGAGCGGGCCGAGGCGCTCGAGACCAATCCTTGGCACCAGGCCATGGAGCAGCTGACTCGCGCCGGCGACAAGATGAAGATGGAGCCGCTCGTCCTCGAGCGCCTGCGCCACTGCAAGCGGATCTTGACGGTCTCCGTGCCCGTGCGCATGGACGACGGCAGCCTGAGGGTCTTCGAGGGCTATCGCATCCAGCATAACCTCGACCGCGGCCCGGCCAAAGGCGGCATCCGCTTCCACCCGCAGGTCTCGCTCGACGAGGTCAAGGCCCTCGCTTTCTGGATGACGATGAAATGCTCCGTCGTCAACATCCCCTACGGCGGCGCCAAGGGCGGCATCATCTGCGACCCCAAGAAGATGTCGATCGGCGAGATCGAGCGCATGACGCGCCGCTACACCTCCGAGATCTCGATCATCATCGGCCCGGACCGCGACATTCCCGCGCCGGACGTCAACACCAACGCCCAGATCATGGGCTGGGTCATGGATACTTACTCGATGACCGTCGGCTACTCGTGCCCCGGCGTCGTCACCGGCAAGCCGATCGACATCGGCGGCTCGCTGGGCCGCAACGAGGCCACGGGCCGCGGCGTGTTCTACGTCACGCGCGAGCTCGCCAACGTGCGCGGCTTTGACCTGAGAAAGAGCCCCGTGGCGATCCAAGGCTTCGGCAACGTCGGCTCGAACGCGGCGAAAGTCTTCGCCGAGCACGGCTGCAAGGTCGTCGGCGTCTCCGACGTCGGCGGCGGCCTCTACAACGAGCGCGGCCTCGACGTCGACGATATCATGGCCTACCGCGCCAAGCACGACACGATCGCGGGCTATACGAAAGCCGAGCACGTCCCCGTCGAGCAGTTCGTCGAGGTGCCTTGCGACATCCTGATCCCGGCCGCGATGGAGAACACGATCACGGCCGCCAACGCGCCGCGCATCAAGGCCAAGTACATCGTCGAGGGCGCCAACGGCCCGACGAGCAACGAGGCCGACCGCGTCCTTTATAACCGAGGCGTCACC
>CAZRIP010000200.1:0-1979 GCA_964600165.1 uncultured Elusimicrobia bacterium
GGACGAGGATGAGCGTGCCGATCGACGGCGTGGTCGCATTGAACTTGATGTCGGGCAGCGCGATCAGATCGGCGGTCTGAACGCGGGGGTCGGAGATGCTTTCGACGGGGATGACGTTCTTGAAGTCCTGGTAATAGACGCCGTTGAGGCTCCGATACGTTTTTTCCGGATCGTAGACGCTGCCGAGAAGCAGCCGGAAGGCCGAGGCGAGGTCGGCGGCGCCGGCATTGGCCATTCCCTGCTGCGTCTTAAACAGCTCGCGGAGATCCTTGCCGTTGAACGACATCGACATGATGCGCGGCATGACGACGGCGACCGTCAGATCGTGGATCGGCGCCGTCTGGCGGTCGCCTTCGTAGCGCTTGAGCGGGGGAGCTCCGGCGCAGCCCGACATCAAGATCATGGAGGCGCAGCACAGCAGCGCGAGAGACTTTTTCATCGGTCGGATCCTCGGTTAACGGAAGTCGCTGGCGCCGCTCTGCGCGTCGCTGATGATCTGCGGCGTCTGGCTGCGATTGGATTGCCGGGCGGCCGCTTCCACTTTAGGCTTGAGATATTGGTACAAGCTCGCGACGGTGTTCTTGCCGTCGCCTTCATTGAGGCCGCGCAGCAGATAGTAAGTGAAGAGCCCGTGCCCTTGATTCTCTTCCTCGCCGGTGATCTCCTCGCCGCCGGCGGCCGCGAGGACCGTCACTTTGCCCATGTCGGCGGCGCTGCCGGTGTCGACTCGCGTCATCAGCGGCCGCGCGCCCTTGGCGATGACCGAGTGGCCGCCCGCGCCGGAGAAGCACGAGTCCATCGCGACGATGACTTCCTTGGCCTTGAGGCCGTTGAGCTTCGAATAGAGACGCTTGAGCGGATAACCCGTGTCGGCGAGGAATTGCGGGTCGGCGTCCCACGGCACGAGATACGCCTGCTGGGTGTCGGCGTCGGGCGCGCCGTGGCCGGAGAAGTAGAAGAACACTTTCGAGCCCGGCTTGACGTTGCGCGGCAGCCATGACTCGACGTAGGACTTGATCGCGTTGCCCGTCGCCTGGGCGTCGGTCAACATCGCGATGTTCTGCCCCGGATAGCCGAGCGCCTTGAGATGCGCGCGGACCGCCTTCGCGTCGCGGCTCGCGAACTCGGCCGCCGGAAGGTTCTGGTAGTTCTCGACGCCGACGACGACGGCGTAGTCGTCGGCGTTCTCGGCGTAATTGTAGCTCGGCCGGTCGACGTCGGAGTCGAACGCCTTCGCGGCGCGCGCTTCGCCTCGAGAGGCCGCAGGCTTGCCGGAAAGCCCCTTGGAGAACGCCTTGAGCTCGGCCGAGCCGAGCAGCTGCGCGTCGAGCTTGTCCGGGACCTGCGGGATCAGGTTCGCGAAGACCTTATCGGGGTCGGCCGCGAAAAGCGTCGAGCCGCCCGGAGCCTCGGTCTTCATCGTCGCGATGAGGCCGTGATCCGGCCCGTAGAAGGAGCTCGTGAGGGTCAGCGACTGTGGGTTGGTCACGAGCGCGACGTCGAGGCTCGCGTTGAGGTCGGCCTCGCCGACGCGCGGGTCCTGCAGGCTCTTGACCAGCGTGACGCTCTTGAAGTCCTGGTAAAAAATGCCGAAGACCTCGCGATAAAGCTCGTCGTAACGCTGCTCGTTCTGCTGGGCGAGGGCGCCGAGCTCGACCGCCTTCCCGTCCTTGGAGACCGCCTTGACCGTCGGCAGCACCAGCGCCAACGAGAGCTTGTGGAGGGGCGCGTTGACGCGATCTCCGGCGAAGGGATTGTCGGCGACCTTGACCTCCGTTCCCGCGCAGCCGGCCAAAAGCCCTGCGGCGACGGCGAGCGCGGCGAAGCGGCGGTTCATCCGCATGCTGATACCTTTATAAGAACAGCGGCGCAAGCACGAGCGTGATCGTCGCGAGCAGCTTGATCAGCACGTGCAGCGACGGGCCCGCGGTGTCCTTGAACGGATCGCCGACGGTGTCGCCGACGACGGCCGCCTTGTG
>CAZRIP010000201.1:0-1874 GCA_964600165.1 uncultured Elusimicrobia bacterium
AAACCCTACGGGAGCGCCAGGGACTTTCGAAACGTCACGTCGCCGATGGCGCCGGCCTGAGCGTGTCGATGGTCCATCGCGCCGAAAAAGGCCAGGATTGTCGCCTGACGACATGGGCGAAGCTCTTCGCCGGCGTAGGCTACGTGCTGCTCATCGATCACCTAGAAATCGATGAGACCGTTCCGGACATGATCGCCGAAGAGCGCGACGAGCGGCTCGAGAAGCGGCGGTGGAAGTACTAGCGCGGCTTAAAGGCCGCCGAAGCGGCGGTGGCGCTTTTGGAAGTCGGCGAGGGCCTCTTCGAGGTTCTCGCGGCGAAAATCGGGCCAGAACGTGGGCGTCACGTACAGCTCGGCGTACGCCAGCTGCCATAAAAGAAAGTTCGAGACTCGCATCTCGCCGGAGGTGCGGATCACGAGGTCGGGGTCGGGCATGCCGCCCGTATAAAGGAACCGGGAGACGTCGTCCTCGGAGATCTCCTTGCGGCCGGCGGCAATGAGGCGGTTGACGGCGTCGACGAGCTCCTGGCGCGAGCCGTAGTTGAGCGCCAACGTGAGCGTCAGGCCGGTGTTCTTCGACAGCTTCGCGATGGAGCTGCGCAGCTCGTCGCGCACGGCGTTGGGCAGTCCGTCGAGGCGGCCGATGGCGTTTAAACGGACGTTGTTCTTGGCGAGGTCCAAGGTCTCGCGCTTGAGCGCCCACGACAGGAGCTTCATGAGCTCGCCGACCTCTTCCTTCGGGCGCAGCCAATTCTCCGTCGAAAAGGAGTAGAGGGTGAGATACTTCACGCCGAGCTCGGAGCAGGCCTTGACCATCTCGCGTACCGACTCGACGCCCGCCTTGTGCCCCGCCAGGCGAGGGAGGCCCTTGGACTTGGCCCAACGGCCGTTGCCATCCATGATGATGGCGATGTGCGCCGGGGGGGCGGCCGTGGCCACGGCGGGTTTCACGACTAAATGGTCGTGATTTCCTTCTCTTTGGCGGCGACGGCGTCGTCGACCTGCTTGACGTAGGTGTCGGTGGTCTTCTGGATGCGGGCCTCGAGACCCTTCACCTCGTCCTGGGAGATATCCTTGGCCTTCTCCGCTTTCTTGATCTTGTCGAGCGCCTCGTGGCGGTCGGTGCGCACGCCGACGCGGAACTCCTCGCCCATCTTCTTGACGACCTTGACCATGTCCTTGCGGCGGTCTTCCGTCATCGAGGGCAGCGTCAGGCGCAGCATCTTGCCGTCGTTTTGCGGCATGGCGCCGAGGTCGGCCTTTTGAAGAGCCTTCTCGATCTCGCCGAGCGCCGACGGGTCCCAAGGACGGACCTCGATCGTGCGCGCCTCGGGGATCGAGATCGCCGCGACCTGCTTGAGGGGAGCCTGCTGGCCGTAATACTCGACCTTGATCGACTCGAACATCATCGGGCTCGCGCGGCCGGTGCGCAGCTTCGAGAAGTCCGCGCCGAGCTTGGCGATGCGGTCCTTCATGGCCTGCTCCATCTGTCCGAGAACGTTGTTGATATTTTCCGTTATCATTCCGTGATTGTCGTGCCTACTTTTTCTCCTTTCACGGCTCTGGCGATGTTGCCTTTCACGTGAAGATTAAAAACGACGACGGGCATGCGATTCTCCATGCACAACGTCAGCGCCGTCGTGTCCATGACGCGCAAGCGGTCGCGGATCGCGTCCATGAACTTGACGTTCATGAGCTTCTTGGCCTTCTTGTCGATGCGCGGGTCGGCCGTGTAAACGCCGTCGACCTGCGTGGCCTTGAGCAGGGCGTCCGCCTCGATCTCGACGGCGCGCAGCGACGCCGCGGTGTCCGTCGTGAAATACGGGTTGCCGGTGCCGCCGGCGAAGATCACGACGCGGCCCATGGCGAGCGCCT
>CAZRIP010000202.1:0-1870 GCA_964600165.1 uncultured Elusimicrobia bacterium
GGGAGACCTCGTCTCCTCCCGCATCATCGACATGCGCGACATCGCCCAATACCTTGCCAAGCTTTTCGGCGGCCACTCGGACGGCGGTCCGATCTCGATCCCGGCGCCCGTCGAGGCGATCGAGGCGATCCCGAGCGGCGTCCTCACGCGCGTGCGCTTCTCGGTGGGCGTCTGCGGCGACGCGCTGATGGATCCCGGCGCGCGCGTGAAAGTCTCAAGAGGCGCCGCTCGCACGGCCGAGCAGCGGTCCTGGTGGCAGCGATTTTTCAGGGGGTAGCGCATGGCGGCATCGGCACTCGTCGTGGTCGGCGCGCAGTGGGGCGATGAAGGCAAGGGTAAGATCGTCCATTACCTCGCTCGCTCGGCCGATTTCGTCGTGCGGTACCAGGGCGGCAACAACGCCGGCCACACCGTCGTCTTCGACGGCAAGAAGTTCGCGCTGCATTTGATCCCGTCGGGCATCCTTCAGAAGGGCGCGCAAAGCGTGATCGGCAACGGGCTCGTGGTGAGCCCCCAAGCGTTCCACGACGAGGTCCGCGGCTTGTCCGCCCGTGGCGTGCGCACGCGCGGGCGCCTGCACGTGAGCCTCGGCGCCCACGTGATCCTGCCCTACCACATCATGCTGGACACGCTGCGCGAGGAAGGCGGCCGAGGCATCGGCACGACGAAGAAAGGCATCGGCCCGTGCTATGAGGACAAGGTGGCGCGCATCGGAGTGCGCGTCTGCGATTACCTGGAGCCGGACGTCTTCGAGGCGCTCGTCGACCAGAGCCTCAAGGTTCGCGCCCACGAGCTCGAGCGCGTCAAGCCGCGCGGCGAGATCAAGAAGGACGTGTTCAGGGATTACGACAAGCTCCGCCGCTTCCTGGCTCCGTATTGCGCGGACACGGCGCTGCTGCTCTGCGAGGCCGCCAAGAAGGATAAGAAGATCCTGCTGGAAAGCGCCCAAGGCGCGATGCTTGATTTGGATTTCGGGACCTATCCGTTCGTGACCTCGTCGTCGCCGATCGCGGGCGGGGCGTGCACGGGCTCCGGCCTGCCGCCGCAGGCGATCGGCTCGGTGCTCGGCGTGACCAAGGCTTACACGACGCGCGTGGGCCTCGGGCCTTTCCCGACGGAGCTCGAGGGGCGCGTCGGCGCCTACATCCGCGAGAAGGGCCACGAGTACGGCACCACGACGGGCCGCCCGCGGCGCATCGGTTGGCTCGACTTGCCGCAACTGCGCTCGGCGATCCGCGTCAGCGGCATGACGAGCTTGGCGATGATGAAGCTCGATACGCTCGCCAGCGTCCACCCGATCAAGGTCTGCGTCGCCTACAAATACAAAGGCAAGCGCCTGACCGAGTTCCCGGTCTCACGGCGGGCGCAGCTCGAGGTCGAGCCGGTCTACGAGAGCTTTCCGGGCTTCTCGGGGGACCTCGGCCGCGCGCGCAAGTTCTCCGATCTGCCGTCCTCCGCGCGCGATTACGTGCTGCAGATCGAAAAGCGCATCGGCCTGCCCATCGATATCGTCTCCGTGGGGCAGAGCCGCGAGCAGACGATCATCCGCGGCGACTGCTGGCGCTAGGCGCGGTGGAGGACCGCAAGCCGACGGCGATCGCGCTTGCCGCGGCGGGGCTGGCGGCGCTCGCGGCGCTTTACGCGGCGTTTCCCGAGCGGCTTTACGTCTTCGACGGCGTGGTCTTCGCCGGCGTCATCGAGCGCTCCGTCGACGACTGGCGCCAGCAGCTCTTCAATCATCGCCACCTGCTTTTTAACCCGCTGATGATGGCCCTGCGCGAGATTCTCTTGCGCTCGGGCGCTCGCCTCTCGGGTTATGACGTCATGCAGCGCGTCAACGCCGTCGCCGGGGCGTTGGGCGTCGGCGTGC
>CAZRIP010000203.1:0-1781 GCA_964600165.1 uncultured Elusimicrobia bacterium
CCCGCGAAAGTCGCGCCGCGCGGCTTGACGGCCGCGCTCAACTGGTTCAAGTCCTACACCCAGAACCTAGCCGAGGCCGGCGTGACCGATCTCTCCGTCTTCCAGGCCGCGCGGCGCGCGGGCTCGCATCAGGACGCCGTGCGCGTCAAGGACGGACGGCGGCTGCTGACGCTCGACCAAGTCTACAGCGAGGATTACGTCTACGACCTGCTGCGCCCCGTGATGACGCGCGACGAGGCGCGGCGCTACACCTTCGGCCCGCGCCCTACTTCGTCAGGAGCGCGATGACGTCCTTGCGGTCCTTGGCCTGAGCGATCTTGAGGGCCGTCAGGCCCGAGGCGTCGGCGATGGCGGGATCGGCTCCGGCGTCCAGCAGCGCGCGCGCGACGTCGGCGCGGCCCGCCTCGGCCGCGTACATGAGCGCCGTCTGGCCGCTGTCGGTGCGGGCGTTGACCTTCGTGCGCCGGCTGGCGAGCAGAATCTTGACGATGTCGAGCTTCCCCCCGCGCGCCGCGGCCATCAGCACGGTCAAGCCCTCGGGAGTGTGGGCCTCGAGATGCGCCTCCCGGTCGACGAGAGTCTTGACGACGTCGGCCCGCCCGGCCGAGACGGCGTACATGAGAGCCGTGACGCCGGCCCGGTCGCGCGTCTCGATCCACGCGCCGCGGTCGAGGAGATCGGAAACGAGCCCGGCGTAGCCCTGAGCGGCGGCGATCATCAGCGCGGTCTGGCCTTGCGCGTTGGCGGCGTCGACGCGCGCGCCGTGCTCGAGCACGATCTTCGCGGCGTCGCGCTCGCCGCGGCCCGCCGCGAGCATGAGCGGCGTCCAGCCGTGATATTCCGGAGCGTCGGCTTGCGCGCCGTGCAAGAGCAAAAGCGCCGCGATATTGGAGCGGCCCTGGGCGATCGCGTACATGAGCGGCGTCTGGCCGAGCCCGTCGGCGGCGTCGGCCTTGGCGCCCTTGTCGAGCAGCAGGGCGACGGCCTTCTCCTTTCCTCCCGCCGCCGCGGCCATGAGCGCGGTCTGGCCCATGGCGTTGACGGCTTCCGTCGGAGGAGGCGCCGCGGGAGCCGCGATGCCGTTCGCGCGCCCCTTCAAGACGACGCCGAGCAGCCCCGGCGTGGCGCGGCGCGCGCGCGACTCGAGCCGGGCGCCTTGGTCGAGCAGCGCGGCGAGCGTGGAAAGCTGTCCCTCTTCGGCCGCCATGATGAGGGCGTTCTCGCCCGACGCGCCGTAAGCCTCGGGATCGGCGCCGGCCGCGAGCAGCTTCTTGACTCCGGCCGCGTCGCCGCGCGCCGCGGCGGCCATCAGCGCGGTCTCGCCGCGTCCGGGCAGCGCGACGTCCTCCGGCCGCGCGACGGGCCCGCCGGCGGCCTCTTCGGGCGCGTCCGCGGCGGCGGCCAGCGCGCGCGCCGCCTGCGGCCCCGCCTTCGCGGCGACGGCCAGCAGCGCGTCCCGTCCTCGGGTATCTTTCGCGCCCAACTTCGCTCCTTTCTCGAGTAGAGCCAGGCAAGTCTCTTGATGGCCGCTCTCGGCCGCGGCGACGAGCGGCGTGAACCCGCCGTCGGCTTTCGCGTCGATCTTGGCTCCTCGCGCGAGCAGCTCGAGCGCCGTCGCCGTCCGGCCGTCGGCCGCCGTGACCGTCAGCGGCGTCCAGCCCCGCTCGTCCTTGGCCTCGAGCGCCGCGCCGTTCTCGACGAGCGCCTTGACCGTCTCGGTCTTGCCCGCCGCCGCGGCCAGATGAAGCGCGGTGAGCCCCTTGAGATCGCGATCCTTGACG
>CAZRIP010000204.1:0-1616 GCA_964600165.1 uncultured Elusimicrobia bacterium
CGCGAGGCCCAGGCCCGTTCCCTGGCCGGCGCTCTTCGTCGTGAAGAACGGCTCCCAGACGCGCTCGCGGACGGCTTCCGGGATGCCGGGCCCGTCGTCGGCGATCGTGACGTCCACCTTGCCGTCTTTGCGCGCGGCGGCGATATGGATGCGTCCGGTCTTGGCCGGCGTCGCGCGGATCGCCTGCTCGGCGTTGTTGATGAGGTTGAAGAAGACTTGCTCGAGCTCGGCGTCGCTGGCGAGGACCGCCGGCAGCGAGTCCTCGTAGCTCTCCTCCGCGACGATGTCTCCCCCGATCCAGTCGTGGCGCTTGAGCGCGACGCAGCGCTTGAGGACCTCGGCGACGTCGACCGCCTTGCGCGCCGAGGGGTCCTTGCGCGCGAAGCCGAGCATGTTCTCGATCGTGCGCTGCGAGCGCTCGACGGCGCGGCGCAGCCTCATTCGGATTTCGGCGGCGTCGGGATGCGTCGTGCGCGGGTCTTCCAGAAGATCGATGCCGGCGAGCACGGAAGCCAGCGGCCCCTTGAGCTCGTGCGTGACTCCGGCGAGCAGCGTGCCCATCGTCGCCAGGCGGTCCAAGTGGCGCACGCGGTCCTGCTGCTGCAGGCGCTCCTGGACGCGGCGACGCTGCTCCTCGTCGAGCAGCAGGCGCGCGCGGCGCTCCTCCCCGGCCACCCGCGCGATCGCGGCGGCCGCCGCCGCCAGCGCGAACATCTTGACCGCCATCTCTCCGAGCTCCGGCGGGTACCAGATCGCGAGCGCGCCGCGATAGGCGAAGGCGATCGAGAGGACGGCGGCGGATACGGCGCCGATGAGCCCGCGGCGATCGAGCGTCAGCGCCGCCGAGAACAGCGGCAGCAGGAACATGATCCAAAAATAGGATTCGCCGCCGCCGGAGAGCTCGACGATGACGGCCGTCAGCGCGATGTTGCCCGCCACCGAGATCTCGGCCGCGCGGCGGTCCGAGATCCGGCCTCGCAAAAAGACGCGGTAAGCCAGGTTGAACGCGAAAAAGCCGAGAAAGGCCCAGAGGATCTCAGGATACCGGAAGTCGGGGTTCTCGCGGCCGAGATAGGCGGCGAGCGCCATGATGATCGCGAACGCGGCGTTCTCAGGGAGGCTGATCGCGGCGGCCCTGCGCGGCATGAGTAAAATATAGCAGATAGGCCCATTGTCCGCGCGGCGCGGGCCCAAGGACTCAGGCGCGCTTGGGCGCTTCCCTTTATAATCTCTTCATGCGGCGCCTGCGCGCTGGCTTGTGCCTGGCTTTGTCACTCCTGACAGCGGGTCTGCCGTCCTTCGCCGGCGAAGTCGTGGCGTCGCCGATCGAGGAGGCACCGCTCGTCCGGCTAGAGACACCGGCGCTTCCGGCCCTCCCGGAAACGTTGGTCTTGCCAAACGCGCAGGCGCCGCTCACTTCTTTCGCGCTCCCGGCGGCGGAGATTCCTTCCTCCGCTTTCGCGCCGGCGACCGCGGAGACCGCGACATCGCGGCTTCCCGCGGCCGCCGCCTCGGCTTCGAAAGCTCGACTGTCCCCGGGGACAGTCGAGCTTTCTGGGAGCAAAGCGATAGAAACGACGGCGCTCGCGTCGGCCCAATCGATCCCCGCGGCCGCG
>CAZRIP010000205.1:0-1570 GCA_964600165.1 uncultured Elusimicrobia bacterium
GCGTGCCAATAATACTGTCCCGGAGCGCGCTCGATGGCCGCGCGCGCGCGGATGTCGCTGACGACGGCTTGATTGCGCTCGATGCCCGCGTGATTGGCTGGCGGGACGCGCGCGGCGGACCGCGTGATGGCATGCCCGGCCGAGTCCGCGCGAGGAAAAGCCACCTGATGGCTGTCGCGCACGAAATGCTGCTGGTTGACGACGGGAGACGGGTGAGAGACCTGGACCTGCCGCATATGCGCGACGTGGCCCGCCTGCGCGCGTCCCGCGCGTCCCATGAACGCGCCGCGAGAGCCCGCCGACGCGCCGCGCCCGGCACCCCCCGCGGGCATGATGCCGCGATGCGCCGCGAGCGCCGACATGGCCGTGACCAGGAATATCGAAAACGTGAATCTCATGGCGATCCCTCCCCGAACGTGAAGCCCCAGCGCCCGGCGAACGTCAGGTAATCGATCGGCGCGCGCGCGGCGACGAGGCCGAGGCCCTGCCCGGCGAAGGTCGCGTTGTAAGACCGGTTCGACGCGTGCAGCCACCCGAGCTCGAGCGCGAAGACGTGGACGGGCGTCTCGATGAAGTCGACGCCGACGCGCGCGGCCACGGCCGCGCCCCAGCGGGCGTCGTCGATGATCCGCCGCGTCTCGCCCGTGCCCGTGTCGCCCCAGACAAAGCCGGTGTTCGGCGTGGCGTCGGCGTGCGTCGACGTGCGGTCGACCCCGGCGCCGGCCGCGATGAACGGCCGCGCCCAGCCGGTCTTGAGCAGACGCACTTTCGCCAGGCCGAGCAAGAAGACTGAGTCGCCCCAGGCCGTCGTCTCCGCGTTGGGCAGCGAGTCGACCGAGTCGTCGACCGAGCGGTGCGCCCAGTCGAACTCGAGACCCCAGCCCCACGTCGGCGTCGCTTGATAGAGGTATTGGACGCCCAAGAACGGGCCCCAGTCGCCGTTGCGCTGGGTCACGCCGCCCGCGGGAGAGTAATCGAGGCTGCCGTAGGGGACGGCGAAGCCGGCGTGAAACGAGAGCATCTGCGCGAAAGGCTCCGCCGCTTCGCGCCGGAGCGAGACGCGCCGCCGCCTCACGCGCGGCGGGACCGGGGCCGGCGCCGGCGCCGCGGCCGGCGCCGCGCTTTCGGCGTAGTCGATGTGCTCGATCTGGCTCGTCGGGATGTGCGCGACGCCCTGAGGAGTCTGAACGGTGACCTCGCCCGAGCCGGTATGCTGAACCTGCCCGACGACGCGCGAGCCGTCGCGCATGTAGATCGTCGCCGCGCCGGCGGCGGCGCAGCAGAAAGCCATGATTATGGATAGGAGCGCGAGCCTCATGCACTCACGGTAGCACGAAGCGCATGGCGGCCCTATGCCGGCGGCGTGACGAATCCGGCTTAGCTCTTGGCGCGCAAGTACTGCTTGGGCCAGGGCGCGTCGGCGCCGAGGGCGCGCGCCGCGTGCAGCGGCCAGTAAGGCGAGCGCAGCAACTCGCGCGCGAGGAGGACGGCGTCGGCCTTGCCCGAAGCGACGATCTCCTCGGCCTGCGCGGGCTCGGTGATCATCCCGACCGCTCCGGTCGGGACCGCC
>CAZRIP010000206.1:0-1522 GCA_964600165.1 uncultured Elusimicrobia bacterium
CATCTCGTTGGGGTCCGTCAAAGGGATCCGCGCCTGATTTTCCAACGAGTCCGCGCGGCCGTCCCACAAGAGCGGCGTGTGGGTGGACGCGTTGAGGATCGTCATCGTGTTGCGCCGACCGCGCCGCTGCTCGATGCCGATCGCGACAGGGCGGCCGTCGGTCCAGCCTCGCCTCGGATCGTGGCACGTCGCGCAGCTGACCGAGCCGTCGCGCGAGAGCCGTCCGTCGAAGAACAAGAGCCGGCCGAGCGCGGCGGCCGCCTTCGAGCGCGCAGGCTCGGCGGGTATCGAGGGAAGGTAGGGCACGCTGCGATGCTTCGCGGGATCGACCGGGGCGTCGAGCGCCCATTGGACGACGGCTCCGACGTTGAAATCGGAGCCGATGGCGGCGATGAGCTCGCGTCCGTCGCGCGTGAAAGAGACGCCGAGCGCGTGGTCGGCCAGCGCGAAGCTTCTCAGGCGGCGACCGGTCGCCGTCTCCCAAAGGACCAGCTCGTAGTTGTCGTTGTCGTTGACGAAGAACTTTCCATCGTCCGAGAACGCTACGGCGCTCGCCGGCTCCTCGGTGGGCATGCCGGTGGGAAAGACCCGCAAGACGGCGTCCGTTTCCAGGTCGAGCAGCTTGAGTGTCGCGCCCCCGGCGAGGAAGCCCTTCTGGCCCGGAGAAATGAAGCTCCCGCGCGCCACGCGCTCAGGTTCTTGAAAGGTCTTGAGCGCCTTGCCGGATTGGAGGTCCCAGGTCACGATCGTGTTGCCCATCGCGGCGGTGAGCGCGCGCCGGCCGTCGCGCGTGAATTGCGCCGCGATGACCGGCCGATCGTCTCCGGAGGCGAGCGTGCGCAGGAGCGCGCCGTCGGAGAAGCTCCAAAGCTTGACGACGCCGGTCCGCGCGCCGGTCAGGATGACGCGGCCGTCGGGCGAGAGCGCAAGGCAATAGAATTCGGCTCCGCCGTCGACGACGCGCAGCGAGCGGCCGTCGGGGACGCTCCACCACCTCAGCTTGCCGTCGAGGCCGGTCGACACGGCCGACTTCCCGTCCGGCGCGAAAGCCAAGCCCAAGACCGAGTCCGTGTGGCCCTGCAAGACGCGCAGGGTCTCGCCACGAGAGACGTCCCAAAGCACGACTTCGCCCGCTTTGCCGGCCGTCAGCACGAGCCGGCCGTCGGGCGAGAGCGCCAGCGCGCGCGAGAAGAAGCCGGCGAAGCCCTTGTAGCGCCGGCTATCCTTGACCAGGACGTCCGGCAGGATGCCCGCGTGCGGCATCGCGGAATAGTGTCCGATCGTAATCTTGGGCGCCGCCGCGACGAAGAGCGCCGCCGCGCAGATCGCCACCGCCGCCAAAAGCACGGCGCCGGCGCGAAATCCTCTGGTCACAGGATCATTATAGGGCCGGCATGCCGGTTTTTCAAGCAGAGTCAGCCGTGGGAGAGCGCGCGAGCGCGCTTGCGCAGCTCCTCGCCGGCGGCACGGAGCTCCTCGAGCCGGGCGCGCCGCCCGTCCGAGCCCGGCCGCGCGGCGTCGA